>CAZRBD010000047.1:0-25196 GCA_964598265.1 uncultured archaeon | reverse complement strand
TGCTTCTCAACCCTAAAGGCTTTCTCGCCAACGGAACCCTCTATTTTCTCTGCAGTGCCGACGATGTCTGGATGAAGGGAGGCACGTTGTTCATCTAATTCACGTTGCTTCTCAACCATAAACGCTTTCTCGCCAACAGAACCTTCTATTTTCTCTGCTGTACCAATAATGTTTGGATGCAAATCTTTTAATTGCGCAGTCGTTTCTTTTTGGCGATCAATTCTAAAAGCTTTCTCATCGATCAAATCAGATATATGTTCTTTTCCTTCCTCAAAAGACTTTTTCCTTTCTTCTTCAGTTTTTTTTAAGTACTCATCTCGATCTTCTTTTTCTTTCTTATAAATATCATCTACAAGTTTTTTCTGTTGTTCGACTTCTTCACTTGTTAATGATTTTTCATTTTCACCCAAAATTCTCACTTTTTGTAAAATAATTCAAATTTTTTTAAATATAATATCAAAATTCGTATTTAATTATATTTATGTTTTCACTTTAAAAATGGTTTTACAAAGAAAAAAAAATCTAAGAATATAAGAATGAAATTCAGTAAAAGATTCTTTATTTTATAGGGATGGGCTCAATAGAACCATCAGGGATATGTTCCATTAAACTTAGTACTGTAAACTTCATTGTAAGCATTTCTAAAACTTCTAAGTGTATCTTTTTAGATTTTTCAGATTTTTTTGATAAATTATTTTTTAATAGCAATCTATCAAACTCTATATTTAATTGTTCTTTTAAACCCTCTTGATTGTTTAGGCTGATATCTTGAGATTTTAACCATGAATCAATTTCCTTTTTAATCTGTATCTCAGTTTTATTATGCTGATCGTATTTAACCTCAATTGATTTTAATTTTTCTACCTTATTTAGATATGTACTATCTTCGTACATTGGTTTAAGCAATAATCCAAGGTTCATGATTAATGCTTGGGTTTGGAGTTTCTCTAATGAGTCTGTTAAATATTGTAAAACTTGATCTTTCTGTGTAAGTTGGGAGTAATTAATGTATTCTTGAAGAAAATGCATAACTGAATTTTTTATAAGTGTTTCCTCGAAGTCGAAAATATTTTCGAGTCTAATTTTAAGCGTGTTATTAATACACATATATAAAGAGTTCATAAATGGTTTTATCTCTTTAAATTGTGAAAATTTGTTAATAAAGCATAAAATATCACCTAGAATTTCAAGTTTATTCTCTTCTGGCTCTGATTTAAAAAATATGTTAATATTTCGTTCCAAATCAAAATATTCGTCAGAGATAGACAACAATTGTCTTATTTCTGAATAAATTAAAGTTAAGTCCACATTTATATTTGTTATTTATCTTTAAATAAATTTTTTTATTATAAGAAAATTGGTTTAAAATGCTGTGGTTATTAACGCTTTAGTTCCATGTTTTTGAGCTTCTTGGATAAATTCCATTAGTTCTTCAGGTGATAATGGTACTAAATCTAATGCACTCTAATGAAATTATTAATTTCCCATTATATAATGGTTTTTCTTAAATTTTTATTTAAGCACTTTTTTATAGCCTCACTAATCAAAAAAATAATAGGTATTTCAAAATGAAAAAAATTAAATAAAAGGCGACACTTCAGATTCCATATATATTTCATTTTGAAAAAAAATATTTCTTCTACGGTAATAGGACAAATGTGGCCAAAACATTTTGATTTTTTTGGAAATTTCATGCGTGAGTTAGCTACATTATTTATATTTAACACACTTAAGAACTATCCAAATGGTCTTACATATTATGATTTAAAGCAGTATGGAGAGATCCCGCACTCGAAGATATATCGAATGATGAAGAAACTAGAAGAAAAAGGAGATCTCATTAAAAGGGATGATACTAGTGTTGAAGCGGGAAGACCTAAACACCTATATTTTCTGACTAAACAAGGAGAAACAAGACTTGGTGATCTTAGGGAGAACCTTGGAAAATATTTTAAATTTATTAAAGAAAGATTTCCCTCGGCAAAAGGCAATTTTGATCATGAAACTTTCCTAAAAGAAGCAACTTTTAAAGTTTGGAGCAGCCCAGTAGAGCACATCATTCAGAAAGATATCTCAAATGAAAAGAAAATCAAGATCTTATCGAGGATGGAATCAGACTTAATTATAATGCTTGAAAAAATCCGAAAGGAGAAAAAAAAATTAGGGAATGAATTAAAATGAAAAAATAATCGAAAAAATAAAAAAAGAGATGCTCAATTAAATGGGATCAGTTAGAATGATATTTAAGTATTGGCTTAAATCCAAAAAAGAATTCTGGACTTCTGCGGGTTATCAGATTCTGGCGACAATTTTTGCATTATTTACCCCTATTTTCATAGGTAGAATAGTAGGTGGCTTAGTATCCCCGATATCTTTAACAGGGTTTAGTTTATGGTTTTATTTTATTCTAGTCTTATTGTTTGGTGTCTTGAGCTTCTTAGCAAATAGAGCCGGAAGACTTCAAGGAGCGGTTGTAGCGTCTGCTGCTGCCTATCATCTACGTGCAGATATTAGTAATGCTATTTATCGTCAATCTTTTTCTTACTTTGATAAAACAGAGACGGGACAATTAATTGCGCGAGCAACTTCAGATGTTGAGGAAACACAAATGATTTTTGGAATGGGTTTTGCTCTAGGTCTTCAGGGAACGATTCAATTAGTTGGAGTAATTTTTGCATCAGTTTTCTTAAATTTCCAATTAGCTTTGATTTTTATCATAATAATGCCAATTTCGCTTTTATCATCGTTATTATTAGCAAGAAAGATGAAACCTCTTTATTATGAAACCAGAGAAAGCTTCGGAGAATTAACAAATACAATACGTGAAAATATTATTGGAGCTCAAGTTGTGCGTATGTTCAGCAATCAAAATAAAGAACGTAGAAAGTTTGCAACTAATAATAAGAGATTTTTCAACGCTAGCGTAAAGACAGCTAAGTTAAATTCGTTATATATGCCTTTAAATTATGTTATAATTGGTTTTACAATGATTTTTCTGCTATATTTAGGGGGAAATATGGTTATCCAAGGACAAATACAGTTGGGCATTTTAGTATCATTTCAAGGTTATCTTGGTATCATGCTCTTCCCATTAGTCATGTGGGGTCAAATCATGATGATGTATGTACAAGCTGACGCTGCACTTTCACGTATTAGGGAAGTTTTAGAATCAACTCCTGATGTAAAGGATTTACCTGGTGCTATTTCTATTAAAGAAATGAAAGGAGACGTGAAATTTGAAAATGTAACTTTTGGTTATACGTCTGAACATAGAGTTTTAAAAGAAATTAACTTTGAAATTCCAGCTGGAAAAAAATTAGCAATTATTGGTACAACTGGGTCTGGTAAATCAACTATAATTAATTTATTACCCCGATTTTACGAAATTAATTCTGGGATGATAAAAATTGATGGTATTAACATACAAAAATATTTATTAAAGGATTTAAGGAAAAATATTGGCATTGTGTCTCAAGAAACATTTCTCTTTAATAAAAGCATTAGAGAAAATATTGTTTTTGGGGTAGAAAACGCTAATCAAGAAGAGATTGAAGAAGCGGCTAAGATTGCGAACCTACACGACTTTATTACATCTCTTCCGGAGGGATATGATAGTACTGTAGGAGAAAGGGGAACTCACCTATCAGGGGGGCAAAAACAGCGCCTTTCTATTGCCCGTGCCCTTATTACAAAACCCAGTATATTAATTTTTGATGATTCAACGAGCTCTGTAGATGTTGAGACAGAATTCAAGATACAAAATGCCTTGGAAAGAATAATGAAAGATACTACTACATTTATCATCACCCAACGTATTTCTACTATCCGAAATGCAGATAAAATATTAGTTTTAGATAAAGGACGAGTTGTAGGACATGGAACACACCAGCAATTATTTGATGGAAATGTTTTATATAAACAAATCTACGAGACTCTGTTTCATAAGCAGAAAACCAAGACAGGAGTAAAGAAAATGAAAATAAAGGGAGGAATTTAAAATTGAGTGTAAAAGAGCAAAAATATAAGGGAGAATCTGAGAAAGAAATTCGACAACCTATGGCGGGAGGCCATGGTCGGTTTTTGTTTGGTGAAGACAATAAAAAATTGGATAACCCTAGGAAAATACTATGGAAATTTCTATTTTCATATCTTAAACCTTTTCGAGGATCGTTTATTCAATTCATTTTTCTATTGCTATTAGGCACAAGTATAATGTCAATAAGTCCAATAATCTCAGCACTTATTATTGATAATGGGATTATGGCTAATAATATTCAGTACGTTCTTAACATGAGCATATTTTATTTATTCTTAATGCTTTTTATGGCAATTTCCACATATATTTCACAATATGGGATGGCGAAAGTATCTCAGAACGTTGTCTTTAAAATAAGAAATGATTTATTTTTTAAATTGCAGGATATGTCTATGACTTATTTTGATCTACACCCTTCTGGAGATATAATTTCAATTACTACAAATGATATTGATCAACTGAATCAATTAGTAGGAGGGCAATTTGTTATGATCATTAGTGGTTTTTTATCAATTGTACTTACAGTAATTATAATGTATATTCTTAATCCACTTCTCGCTACTATAGGTTTAGTAATATTTCCAATATTTATAATAATGTTAAAATTATTTAAAAAAGTTATTACTGGCGTATTTAAAAAGACAAGGGAAAGTATTAGCAAAATTACTACCTCTGTACAAGAGAATATTGCAGGAGCTAAAGTAGTACAGGCATTTGGGCAAGAAGAGAAGGCATCATCTGAATTTGACGAAGCTAATACAGAAAATTATAAAATTATGTTAAAAGTAAGAAGGATAATGTCTGTATTCTTTCCTTTAATAGGTTTTGTCACTTCAATAATTACAGCAAGTGTTATTCTTATAGGAGGGTTTGCAATCATGGGTAATGTATCTATCCTAGGGATCACAGTTTCGGTAGGCGTTTTGTCTGCTTTTATTTCTATCTTGGCTCAATTCTTTCGCCCTTTCATGAGTTTAATACAGGTTCAGCAAATTATCGAAGCAGCTCTAGCAGCTACAGACAGAATTTATTCTCTACTAAAAGAAAGAGTAGAAATCCCTGATCCAGAAAATCCTGAAAGTTTCTCGGAGATCAGTGGAGAATTAGAGTTTAGGGATGTAAGTTTTGGATATATCTTTGAAAATGGAGATGGTCGTATAAACAAAAGTAAACAGATTTCAAAATCGCCTAAGAACATGATGGGACAGATGATGCAACAAAATCCAATGATGAAAAGAGCATTTGATGCCATTAAAGCATACCCTGAACCTTATTCTTCATTTATGTTAAAAAATATGATGAAAATTCCACCAAATATTCAGCAAAAGCTATTCATGAGCTTAATGGGAAGTAAACCTGATGAGATTCCTCAAAAAATTGATAGTATTCTCTCAGAATTTCATTTTGCAGTACCAAATACAGAAATGGCGAAAAATCACCCTGAATATGAAACTTCATTCGATAAAAAACCTGCAAAAGATCATGGAATGTCTACAGGAGGAATGATGGGGGGAGGAATGATGCCCATGAGCCCGGAGTTTATTTCAATGATGGCTAAAAATTTAGGAAAAATGTTAAGCGGCAAATCAAGCATGAGGCAATCTAGTGGTGGAGGAATGGGCGGAGAAGGAGGGGGAATGATGGGGGGAGGAATGAATGCACCTTCCCCTCAAGCACTTGCTCGAATGCTCGCAAATATGCCTATTGCTGATGAAATTTTTCAAGATTTTCCACAAATAGTTAAAGACGCGATAAAAGAACAAAAAATACTTATTCAGCATGAACAGTCAAAAGGTTACGTATTAGAAAATTTAAATTTTAAAATAAAAACAGGCACTACATTGGCTATTGTTGGAGAAACTGGAGCAGGAAAAACAACAGCAATCAAGTTAATATCTCGTTTTTATGATGTAAATAAAGGAAGTGTTCTGATTGATGGAATTGATATAAGAAAAGTAAATAAAAAAGAATTGAGAGATTTAATTGGCTTGGTTCCTCAAGATGCATTCATATTTACTGGAACAATTAAAGAAAACCTCCTCTATGCGTTTGAGACTCCTACTCCTGAAATTGAAAAAAAAATGATAGAAGTTTCAAAATTTCTTGGATTACATAATTTCATAGAAACGCTTCATAAGAAATATAAGACTAAATTAAAAGAAAATGGTTCAAATATTTCGATTGGTCAACGTCAATTAATTGCTTTTGCTCGAGCCTTAATTACTGATCCAAAGATTCTGATTTTAGATGAAGCAACTTCTTCTGTTGACCCTTACACGGAAACTCTAATTCAAGATGCACTTAATAAAGCACGGAAGGGAAGAACTACTATTATCATAGCCCATCGGCTTTCCACCATTAAAAATGCTGATCATATTATTGTGCTAGGCGCTGAAAAGCACAATATCATAGAAGAAGGAAATCACGAGAAATTATTATCCTTAAATGGGAAATATAAGCGACTTTTAGAAATGCAATATAAAGATATCGAATCAGATACTTAAAAGATATTAGATCTATAATCTTTAACATTATAATATTAGATTTATTACTAATATTTGAAAAATCTAAATTTTTAACTTCTGTAAATCTCTATTAATTAATATAAAAACTAATTCTATCAGTGAATTTATAATTCCATATTTTGAATATTCTGGAAAACAAATTTTTTATCAGTTAAAAGATAATAATTCGAAAAACTCCATTATTCTTATACACGGTGCCGGAGGTAATTCAAATATTTGGAAAAATCAAATGTATTTAAAAATTAATTATAATATTATTGCAATTGACTTACCGTCTCATAATAAATCTAGTGTGTTTTCAGTACTTTCATTGAAATTATATGTAGATGTTGTAAAGGATTTTACAAAAATTCTTCGATCTGAAAAGATTATAATTGGTGGACATTCAATGGGAGGGGTTATAGCTCAAGAATTTTTTTATAATTATCCTGAAGATGTATCTGCTTTGATTTTATGCTCTACAGGAGGGAGGATGCGAGTAAGTAAATTTATTTTAAATAACGTAAAAAATAATTATCAGGTTTACTTAGATAGTTTACGAGAGGGCTCGTTTTATAGAAAAACACCTAAAAATATAATTGATAATGCCATTTTAGAGGCCTCCCAAACAGGTTCCGAGGTAACCTATAATGATTTCAAAATTTGTAATGCATTTGATACCTTAACTAAGACAAGCACTATTGATGTCCCATGTCTAATTATTTGCGGTAAAGCTGATCAAATGACTCCCGTGAAATATTCACAATTTTTTCACGATAAAATTAAGAATTCAGAACTATATATAATCGATAAAGCTGGACATAGCGTTATGTTAGAAAAACCTAAACATGTAAATAATGCAATTGAGGATTTTATTCAAAAATACTTCAACAATAAATAAATCTTCTTTATTTCCTCCCAAAATAATAAAGGTAACCTTTAAATTCAATAATCTCTATGAAATTCACCCTCACATTTAGTAATATTTTCTTAATCTTCTCTTCAGTATAGAAAATTACTCTTTTTCAAGTTCGAATTCCAAAAATTTATAGCTTAAAAAGAAGATATTTCATCTATGGATTTAGATGGTTATAAGACCTTTTTTTTGGAGGGTAGAAAGAATTTAAACCCAATTACAGGAATTTGTGGGAGGGTATTGAGAGGAAAATCACCTAAGGATTTTGAGACGCTTACTAATGATCCCCAAAGAAAAATTGTAATGTTAATGGGGGCAGATGGTTTAGAGAAACTTTTGGGTAAATCCGGATATGAAGCTCTAATTACTATTGGATATATGTTAGATTACATTGAATATAAAGTTAAGAATGGATTTCAATTTAAACTCGTAATCTTTCATGAAGGGGAAAAAGCGAAACTAGCAACATGGGATGACGTTGCATTAATGGTATCTCAAATTTATCCCAAAGCGAAATCTAAGATATATCACCAATTAGAAAAAGTAAAACTTACGAAATTTTCTGAAATTGAAAGAGTAGCAAATCGTAAATTTAATATAATTGATAAAATAGGTCCAGAGGATAAAGATTTTATAACATACGAGAGATTAAACAACTCGGAAGGTACACTGATTGATGTTCGTGCGTTCTTTTATCATACAGTCCATTTAAGAGAACTCTTTTCTGGAGATGGTTTTACTTATGATGCAAATGGGGAGAGAGGTCTAAGAGAATATGTTGCACCTAATTGTAAATTGGAGGAACTAGGAGAATATAATCTTATTGATATGACAATAAAGCTCCCTGAATGACATTTTAGAAGATATTAAGATTAATTTATATAAAAATTACAATTAAGTACTCTGAGTTGAATTATTTAATAAAGAAAAGACTTAAAAGTCAAATTTATAATATGCGTACATATACCTACGGACCTTTTCAATCTAGGCGATTAGGACTCTCATTGGGAATAAATGTCTTATCTGCTCATAAATTGTGTACATACAATTGTGTTTACTGTGAAATTGGATTAACTAAAAAAGAAAATTTATTTTCTTCAGAATTTAGAATTAAGATACCTCCTACCCATAAATATAGAAAGGAGCTGAAATCGATTTTAAATTATTTCCCTCATTTAAACTCAATTACTTTTGGTTATAATGGAGAACCTACTCTTAATGAACACCTATTAGATTTTTTAAACATTGCTAAAGAAGTGAGGAGTGAATTAACGTGGGAAAGCAAGAAACCTAGACTCACGTTATTTACTAATTCGAGTACTTTACAATTTGATGATATAAGAGATAGAGTAAAAGAATTCGAATTAGTTTTAGCAAAAATTGATGCTGGAATAGATGATGATTATAAGAGAACTAATCGTCCACATTATAACACCTCAAAAGTGGAAACTTTAATAACTTCTCTAATAAAACTAAAGCAAGAAATGCCACCAGAGCATAAACTAGCAATTCAATGTTTAGTTTTTAATTCATACGAAAAGAATTTTGTGGCAAATAACAACTTCCAGAATATAGAAGAAATAGCTCAAGCATTGAAACGCATAAAACCAGATATAGTACAAATATATTCCATTGCTAGAATTCCCGCAGAATATTTTGTGTATGCGATAAGTGAAGAAAGAAAGAAAGAAATAGCAAAAATCTTTAAATCAATCGTCAATGATAATAATGTGGATATAAAGTGTTATTAAATCCAGTAAAGCTTTTAATTCTATAAATATACATAGAAATAATTGAGATATCTTATAAGGTATTCTTGTTTGAAAATTTGAAGGGGAGAGACAATAACTGATAAATTTATAGTTGGCGTTGATATTGGAGGAACTCGGGTGCGAGTTGCTCTCAGTGGAAAAGATTTAAAAGAAGAAAGCATAAAAAAAACAGAAATAAACACGCCTAAAGACGACAAGTATTCTATAAGTGCCGTAGTGTGTGAGTTAATTTCTAACTTATTAACTGAGAATAAAATAGACCAAGCACAATTACTAGGAATAGGAGTTGCTACAGCGGGTCCTTTAAATATTGAAAAAGGAGAAATTTTTAATAATACAAATTTAGGATTTAAAGTAATTCCTCTAAAAAAGCCTATTATAGAAAGATTTCCTGGAGTTCCTTTAGATTTCATAAACGATTGTAATGGAGCAGTATTAGGTGTTCACTATTTTGAAGCAAATAAAAACGAGAAAGATAATTTAGTATATATTACTATGTCTACTGGGATTGGAGGTGGTGTAATATGTGATGGACACCTTCTTTATGGAAAAGAGGGAAATGCTGCGGAAGTTGGACACGGTATTGTTGAACCAAAGAGTAAATTTCAATGTAATTGTGGAGCTTTTGGGTGTTGGGAAGTTTATAGTTCCGGAACAGGAGTAAGAAATAGAGCTCTAGAAGAAATTAACCAAGGTCAACTAAAAGCTAAGGTGTTGATGAAAGTGGTTGAAAATGATAAATCTAAGATTACAGCAAAAGAAATATTTAAAGCGGCTAGAATGGGGGATGAATTATCATTGAAAATTGTAGATGATTGTATATACTATTCAAAAGTTGGAATTGGATTAGTTAATAATTTTTTTGATTGTTCATCTATTTATTTTGGAGGTTCAATGATGAAAGATAAAGAACAAATATTACCTCCTTTAATTGATCAATTTACAATGGATCCAATCAAATTTACAATTAATCACCCACCACAATTAAAATCAACTAAATTTATGGATGATATTGGGGTAAGGGGAGCATTAGCACTGGTTAAATATAAAATTGAGAATCATGAAATTATCTCATGGCAAAATAAAGAAATATGAAAATCGAAAATAATAATTTAATTTTTACTCTAAGCGGAATCAGAGGAATTGCGAATAAGGATCTAACCTTCGATACTGTAAAAAAGATTACTATTGCTTACGGGTTATGGTATGAAGGGTACGATAAGAAGATTATAATAGGGAGAGATACAAGGCCAAGTGGAAAGATTATCGAAAAAGCTGTTATCGAAGGATTGTTAACAACTGGTTTTGAAATTACGAATTCAGGAGTTTGTCCGACACCGATAATAATTCATGCAAAAAATAGATTAAAAATCCCAGCAGGTATAATTATTACAGGATCTCATAACCCCCCAGAATGGAATGGACTTAAATTATTATCCTCAAGAACCTTTTTAAATACAACCGATTTAAATAAGATCTCGAACCGATCGAAGGAAATTGACCTAAGATCATATCAAATACGCAACCTAAAATCCTATAAATCTGTAAAAAATATAGATCCTATTTCTAACTATCTAAAAGATTTATCATCTTTTATTGATTTTCAAAAAATTAAAAAAAAAAACAATCTCCGAATAGTCCTTGATACTGGTGCAGGAACGAGTAAACCTGTTACTAACCAAATCCTTACAGATTTAGGTTGTGAAGTAAAACAAATTAACAATGAATTTCTTATTAACAACGAATTTCCAAGAGAAATTGAGCCTATTGAGGAAAATCTTAAAGATTTAATAATGGAAGTATGGCAAGGAAAATATGATGTTGGTTTTGCTCATGATACGGATGCTGACAGGTTAGCTATTATTGGAGAAAATGGTGAATGTTATCCGGAAGATGTAGGTTTAGCACTTATAACAGAATATTTTTTAAATAATCTCAAGAACAATGAGGGTGAAATTTATTTTGTTACTAATATCGCCTCTTCTCTTATGTTTGAAGCCATTGCTGAGAAACACAATGTTCATATAATAAGAACACCCATAGGAGAAAGATTTTTAACTGAAAAGATGGATTCATTAATTCAAGAAAAAAATTCAATTACAGAAGAAATAGTAGTGTTTGGAGGAGAGGGTTCTTGTGGAGGGGTGATGTTTCCACAATTTAATAAAGCGAGAGATGGAATTTTAGCAACTGTAAAAATCGTGGAACTGCTTGTTGATTCAGGAGAAAAGATATCAAAACTTGTTTCTAAACTCCCTAGGTATTTTTCTCATCGAGAAAAAATCATGATTAAACGCAAAAATATAAAGTCTATAATTGAACAAGTAAAAAAGGAGTTAATAGATGAGGGAGAAATAGTTAACCATATAAATATGGATCTTAAATTTGGTAAAGAAAAAGAATGGTTTATTCTAATACATCCCTCAAATACTGAACCAATAATAAGAGTAATTAGTGAAGCAAGAAGAAAATCATTGGCTAGAATCTATTGTGAGGCTACTACAGAGTTAATAAAGTTAATTATTTCAAAATTATGAAGGATTAATGTATCCCCATTAAATAAAGGAGGTTAAGAATGATATTAAAAAAGACTAAAATAAAGCAAGAAATAGTAGAATATTTATAATTAACTATTTTTTTTTAAAAATATCAATCATACGCTATTGGTTATTTAATACTTTTAAGATAACCTCAGCTAGTTTTTTGTTAACAATTTGAGATAGATCTTCTATTGAAACCTTCTTAATATTTCCGACACTTCCAAATTTATTAAGTAATTTAGTTCTCGTGGCAGGACCTACCCCTTTAATATCGTCGAGAACAGAAGTTATAATTCGTTTTTTTCTCTGCTTTTTATGCAATTTTATTGAAAACCTATGTGCCTCATTTCTAATTCTCTGAAATAGTTTTGACGTTGGAGAGTTTTTTGGAAGATCTATTGATTCTTTTCGATTAGGAAGATAGACTTCCTCAAATTTTTTAGCTAGCCCAATAATAGGTATATTAAGACCAAGATTATTTAAGACTGAAACTCCAGCATTCAATTGCCCTTTACCACCATCTACCAAAATTAGATCAGGTAATTGAAGATTTTGCTCTAGTAACATACTATATCTTCTTCTTATAACTTCTTTCATCATTGCCACATCGTCAGGTGTAGATTTCGAGCGAATGTTAAAATGTCGATAGTTTTTATTGTAGGGTTTTCCATTAAGAAAATAAACCATAGAACCTGTTGCATAAAGACCTTCAATATTTGATATATCAAATCCCTCGATGATCCTAGGTAAGGAGGGTAAATTCAAGAGTTCTTTTGTTTCTTCTAATATTTTTTCTCTGAAATCTTTGTCATCCATTTTAATTTCTTCCATCTGTATTTCTTGGTTTACCATAACTTCAGCATTCTTATTTGCTATACGTAATAAACTTATTTCATATTCATCAGAAGGAGTTTTTATCTCGAAATCTTCTTTTATATCCCTCAAAAACGATTCTAATAGTTTAAATCTTTTATTTAACTGTTGGATAATTATTAGATCTGGTAATTTAGTTTTAAAATCTTGATAAAATTGTTCTAGAATAGAGTTCAAGATCTCATTTTTTTGAATCAATTTCTCCTTTAAATTAAAAGTGAATGAACTTTTATTGAAGATCCTTCCTTCTCTGATGTGAATAATTACGGTAGCCATATATTTATCTTCGTTATAAAATCCAATGATATCTTTATTTGTTTTATGATCCATTAAAACATGCTGCTTATCGGTGGCATGATCAATAGCTTCTAATTTATTACGCCAGAAAGCTGCTATCTCAAAATCTTGGTTTTTCGAAGCGGAAAGCATTTTTCCTTCAATTTTTTTTTTTAATTCTTGTGTTTCTCCTTTTAAAAATAACTCAATTTTCTTAATATTTTCACTATACTCATTTTCAGTAATATTAGTAAAACAGGGACCTGGGCAGAGACTTAATTGGAAATACAAGCAAGGTCTCTTTTTTTTTCTAACGGGTTTTTTACAAGAACAATAAGGAAAAATTTTTCTTAAATCTCTTAAAATTCTTAGAATTTCTTTTTTATCTGTAAATGGTCCAATAAATGTATTTTCTTGAGAAAATTTTTCTGGATTTCTAAGTACCCGTATACGAGGAAAATTTTCAGAGTAGAAAATTGCCACCCAAGGATAAGATTTAGAATCTCTCATTATAACATTAAACCTTGGGAGATTTTTCTTAATTTGAATGTTTTCTAAGATTAGTGCTTCCTTTTCATTTTCAGTGACGATATATTCAATTGAATGAATATTTTTTACCAATTCCCTTATTTTTTCTTCATAAAACGGATCTTTATAATTTGTTTTTAAAAAATATTGATTTACCCGCTTCTTAATATTTATAGCTTTTCCTATATAGATAATTGAGTTTTTTTTATCAAGAAAAAGATAAACTCCCGGTTCATTCGGTAAGCTTTTCCTTTGTATTTCTAAACTGAACATGCTTCTGGGATATTAAAAACACTTTAGATAATAATTGAGAGAAATTAAACCTATAATACTTTTATTACTAAAGAGATTAATATTTTATTGTTATTTACCATAATACATCTAAGTATGATGGAAGAAACAATTTAATATCCCTAATTAAAAATATATGATTAGATATGATAATTATACTTAGATGAAAAATTTTAGATATATCAAACCTACAAATGTTGAATTTGATAAATAACCATGGTAAATATTAGAATTTGCCCAAAATGCAAGGAACCTAAATTAAAAAATGCGGTTAATATTTCAGGTTGGCTAGCACCCTCTATGTATGAATGTACTGGATGTGGTTATATGGGGCGCTTTTTTATTGAAGTAGATTCAGAGGATTATGAAGTCGATGCAAAAGATCAGTCTAGATAATATTGTTTGGCCTCAGAACGATTAAATTACTCACTTTTAAATTCCATATCATTTCTTATAATAAAAAAAGTGTTAAATAAATTATGAAACAACTAATAAAAGACGCTGAAAAGATCAAATCTTTAGAAATACAAGGTGCCACTAATGTGGCCATTAGTGCCATCGATTTTTTAAGTAACTATGCAAAGAGGTTAAGTGAAGAAAATGTTGCAAGTTGTTTCGAGAGTCTTGATAAAGCGAGATCAATTTTGATGAATACAAGACCAACGGAGCCTGCAATGAAAAATGGATTAAAGTTTATAACAAGTAAACTTGAGAAAGAAAGAATTAATTGTAGTGTAGAAAATATACCAGAAAAAATTGAAACCTATAAAAATGAATATTTTGAGATGCTTCAAAATTCGAAAAAAAAAATTGCCGAGATTGGAGTTCGAAGATTTCCGAAAGGAGATAAGAAATTTGTTGTTATGACTCATTGTCATTCTACATTGGTAACTGCAATTCTTTTAGAAGCAAAACGAATAAATAAGAATTTTAAAGTTGTTAATACTGAAACTCAACCAAGGCTACAGGGTAGGAAAACAGCAAATGAATTATTGGAAGCAGGAATACAAGTTATTCATGTAATAGATAGTGCGATGAGGTGGGCTGTTAGACACTTTCAAGTTGATATAATTTTAATTGGAGCAGACAGTATTACAAGTGAAGGGACAATAATTAATAAAATAGGTTCACGGTTGCTGGCGTTAGTTGCTCATGAAGAGCATGTACCATTTTATGTATGTACTCCCCTGTTAAAATATAATCCAGAAACTAACTTTGGACTTTTGGAAACTATTGAGATGAGAGATCCTAAAGAAGTATGGGAAAATGCACCAGAGGGAATAACAATAGTAAATCCCGCATTTGAAACTGTCTCCCGCCGTTATATAGATGGAATAATTACAGAGGCAGGAATTTTTGCTTCAAGTCATGTACCAACTTATTTTGCTAAATTATATCCAGATATGATTTGATATAACCTAACTAATTTACCCCCATGTTTCGATAGCTATAGCTAATTCTGAATGATTTTTAGAAAAATCTTTCAATTTATGACCTTGTAATACCGCATCCGTTGCCTGTCTAATCGCTTTTGCACCTGCTTCAGTTCCGTTTGGATGGCCATGACAACCGCCTCCAAATTGATAAATCATATCATTTCCTAGTATTTTGATAAGGGTTGGAATTTGCAAGGGATTCAGACCTCCTGAAGCAACCGGTAGGATGGGTTTAATATCACCCCAATCTTGTTCAAGAATGGTTGTATCATTACCAGTTATTTTCTGTTCAGTTATTACTTTGTTAATCTCTAAAACCTCTTCTTTACCACCTTCCATTTTACCTACAATCGTACCAGTGTGTAATTGGTCCATCCCAATCAATCTCATTAACTTAGCTAAAGTTAACATCGTCATACCATGTTTTTTATTACGTGTAAAAGCGGCATGCATAGCTCGATGAGCATGTATAATTACGTCTTTATCTTTAAGATATTCACGTATTTCTTGAAGTGCTGAAAATCCCACTGTTATAATATCTACCATTACATATTCCCCTCCGTTATCTATAACGAAATCGGCTCGTTGCTTCATTATACTAACGCGAGCGGTTATATTAGGCATATAAAATTTCCTTTCTCCTGTTTGAGTTTCACTTTTTTCTCGAATTTTTAAGGTTTCTAAGATTCTCTTTTCAAATCGATTAAATGACATGTTAGTTAAGTTTTCATCATCTTTTACGATATCTAATCCTCCGTTCCAGGCATTTCCACATACTTTTGCATGTTCAAATTCATTTAATCCTACTTTTGGTTTGACGATTGTACCGAGTAGAGGTCTTCCTTTTATTTTTGTAATTTTCCTTATCCCTTCAATTCCATGCTTTGGCCCAATATAACTTTTTAATATATCTCTTGGAAAAGATACATCTAATAATCTTAAATTCCTTAAAGCTTTCATACCAAAAATATTTCCAGCAATAGCACTTAATATTTGAGACATGTTATCTGCCTCGAAAAGATCTTTAGAGTAAGCAATTTTAACAATGTTGTTTTCAGGATCTATATAAAAAACAGATGGCTTTAGTCTTTTTGCTATTTCTGCTGATAAAGTAGCTATTTCTGTCCACGTGCCAATCGAACTCTCTTTAGCAATCTCCTCACAGGCTTGTTCTAGAGAAGAACATTCTGGTGATTTTTCAACAAAATACATTGCTATAAGATCATCCTTATTTGGTTCATATTTTAAATTAACATAATGTACCAATTAATATCACCGGTTATTAATTTAGAATAATTTCATAATCTTTAAGTAAATTTTCCTTGAATAAAATTCTATTTAAACATTATATTAAAACCATAAAAAATTAATAATATTTTTAATTATTTAATTTGTGATGCAATCATGAATACTAAATTATTAACTATTAACGTGAAGGATTTAAGTTTTAAAGATGACAAAAAAGTTGAAGATTTAATTAGATATTTATCTGAAGCACTCCCTCAGATCAATCTTAATAGAGATAAAAATGAGATAAAGGTAGAGATGCCATATAAATTATCTAACAGAGCCTTAAAACTAAGAATTAAAAAATTTTTATATAAAAAAGGGCTACATGGGGATTATAGACCAATTTCTTATAAATCTGGTGATGTTAAGGGTTATAAAGTGAAAGAAAAGAAGATAATAGAGTTAAGTTATTATTAAATCTTTTTCTCTTCAAATATTATTATATAATTCAAAAACTATAATTATTTGTGTCTCGAGAGCAGAATACCCTAAATTTTTCAATTCAATCCATCGATGATATAACTCGATCTCTCACCTTAGCTAGTCTTTTGGAATTATCCGGGTGGCCTAAGCCTGGAAATATACATCGTACAAAAAATTTTGAGGTTACTAGATTTGAGCACTTTTTAGCGGGAATAGTAGCAATCCAACCTAATTTTAGAGAATTTTGTGTAGGGATCTATCAGTTTTCATACAAATTTGATACTGATTTTCAATTTGTAGGATTAGGAAGTTTCTTTTACAAAGCGGTGAGAAGTATGTTAAAATGGCAAAGTGGAGGAAATGTTCTATTAGGTCATATTTTAATCTTAGCACCTCTAGCAGCAGCAGCTACAATTTGTTTAAAAACACAGAACACTAATTTTAATGATTTTCAAAATTACTTGAAGAAAATTATTGATGCCTCCATTGTAGAAGACACTGTAAATTTATTTCAGGCAATAAGACTATGTAATCCTGGAGGTTTAGGAAAAATTGAAAAATATGATATTAATGATGAAAAATCCTTAAATGAGATAAAAGCAGATAAAGTTACATTAAAAGAGATTTTTACTTATTCAAAAGAATATGATTTAATAAGTTTTGAATATTCTACGATTTTTAATATAATTTTGAATGAAGGTTTACCTTATTTTCTTAAAACATTTATTTTGTATAAAGATATTAACATAGCTACAGTAAACACTTTTCTTTATTTGTTATCTCTACACCCTGATACATTAATCGTAAGAAAATCGGGAAAAGCTTTCGCTTTAAAAGTTTTAAAATCAGCCTCAGAAATTTTGGAATATGGAGGAATTTCTTCTGAGAACGGGTTGAATTTAACTAGAAGATTAGATGACGAACTTCATGTACATAAGGGAAAGCTAAATCCAGGGACTACTGCAGATCTGATTTCAGGTATAATTTTTTGTGCCCTCATTTTTGGTTTAAAATTTTAAAGACAAAAGAAATATTTAAAAGAAAAAATTTACATTTTTTGTAATAGAATTATAAACATTAGATACAAGTACAAAACTTAAAATGGAATTCTGTGATGAATGTGATGGTCGTATGATGCTCCCAACAGAAATCAACGGCCAAAAGGTTTTCAAATGTAAATGTGGAGCTATAAAGCCCTTTTCTAATAAGAAATCTGAAGCATATGTAGTGACTACTAAAATTAAACATTCAATACGTAACGAAGTTACAAATCTAACAGAGGTAACGGAATGGAAGGATAAAAACCTAAGAAGCAGTATTAAAGATTTTAAATGCCGAAAATGTGGATATGAAAAAGCACAATTAGAAACTCGCCAAACCAGAAGTGCTGATGAGGGAATGACAACTTAAAATTATTCATTTTAAGTCATGTATCACTTCATTATCTGTCTGCGTTGTGGAAGCATGAAAAAAATTGGTAGTTAACTACAGAACTTGCATAAAATCATTTATAATATCTGAGGAAGTTAATCACAAGACTAAAGAAAGAAAATTAATATTATTTCAGATGATGATCTTAAATTAGGTACTCGATGAAAACTTTCCAACATTAAAAATTTAAAAAAATATCTTGCTTCACTTATTCGAATTTCTCTTAAAGTTGAGAAAAAGTATATACTTATGTTAAACATTATTTTAGAAGTCTATTATAGATATTTTTTTCTTCCATATTTACTGAAAAGTTTATTAGAATTATCTTTTCTGAACTTTTTAATCCAGAAATAATGTGAATTTGATTTGAAGATATTTTAAGTCTTTTCTTAATTAAGTGGATAAGTTCCTTATTTGCTTTATTTTGAATAGGTTTAGAATTAATGAAAATTGTTAAAAATTCCCCATCATCAACAATCTTTTGAGTTTTAGAGTTTGGCTTTACATTTATTTTGATAAGATACTCAGTTTCTGATTTCTTTTGAAGATAGCTCATTTTATGGAAGATAATAGCGTTTAGATTAGATAATCTGCTCTCTTTTTTAAAATATTATAAGATGGTTTTGACAACCTGATACCCCCTGCTAACTTGTGACCTCCTCCTACTCCTCCTAATTCATTCTTAATTCGGGATATAATTTTATTAACACCATTATCCTTGTTTTTATTAAGATAATTTCTTGAACACCTAATACTCAATTTTATCGTCCCGGATTTTTTTTCAGAGCCGCCTAAGAATAAAATCTTCTCAGGGTCGAAAAGTTCATTTACAGCACTAAAACTAGCGGTGTCTGACCAATTACTTGGAGGAATATTACTATTTACTTCCATAAATATTGCCTTTTCTGTTTCATATCGGGGTATTTTAGTTGAAATAGTCTTTAAATTATTTGTCAGATGATCTATGTACTCTGAATATAAGTTTTTAGCGTATCGAGTTACTTTTTTTATCTGAATAAGAGAAAGGGCAGCACTAATATTTTTAAAACATAATATGTTTAATAGAAGGGCATGTTCGAATACAAATCTTATCATTCCTTGTTTATCTGGTAAAATTGCATAATGACCATAGCTATCTATATTGACCTTTTGTTGAATTTTTTGAATATCAGAGTCATTTAAATCAACAGTTTTAGTAGAGGGATTAATTTCTAAAGAATTTAAAAATGAAGTAATTTTCTGATCTGATTCTCCACTAAATCCATTAATAAATGGTAAAATACTGAATTTTAATCCATTTTTAATAGATTCGTGCATATTTCCAAAAAGGATTAACCCTTTCTTATCTTCTATGAGTTCTTCATCAATTAATTCTTCATAAACCTCACGATTAAATGATTTTAGTTTATCCATTGATTTTAATGAATCTCCAGCAATTCCTATAGCCGTTAACCAACCTTGCTTTATTATAGATGGTTTTATTTGCTTTGCAAACATATAAGTCAATGTTGATCCAGCAATATGTTCAAGACCATCATACCCATATATTGTAGGATTTACAAAAAATAAGTTTTCAGGAATTTCCTTATCTTTAACTGATTCTTCTACTTCATGATGATCAAGAATGAAGAAACTTTCTTCCCTTTCTTTAATTATTGGAATTAGTTCATTTAAATTAGATCCTACATCAGTTAAAATAAAAGATGTTTTATCATTTTGTCTTTTGGAAAGAATTCCATTTAGATAATTTTCCCAAGAGAGAGATCTATTGTAAATAAAATAATCGTAATTTAAATGTAATTTATATAATAAATTTTGAATAAGAGCTAGACTACTAATCCCATCAGCATCGTTATGAGAAATCGCAATGACGCGCGAAAAGGATTTATCAATGAAATTATCTACTGCATTGTTTAAATCTTCCAAGAATTTAGATTTATTTGGTTTATTTGCCATTTACATCATTATAATCCTAAATTATGAAAAATATAATATTTATTTATGATAAGACAGAGATCTGGATTTGAAAATTACTAATATATCAAAATTTGGGTTTATTTTTTTTAAAGATCAATACAACTAATTGTGAAATCAATAAAAATCAAATAAATTCTATTATTATAAATATTCCGATTTAAAGTTAGTTATGGAGGAAAATAAATATTGCTGTACGAAGATTCATCGAAAAATTATTTAATTTATTTTAATTTTCTGTCCTAACTATTATAAAATTAATTATTTTACAATGTTTAATATAAAACGGAAAGAAAAGATAATTCTCTTAACAATAGTAATACTGTTTAATATTTTAGTTCCGTTGCTAAGTGGAAGCGCTAATTTTAGTTCCAAGTCTAGTAGTTTAATCGGAGCCGAATATCAAGTCAATCCATATCTAAGTGATTTCTCAATCGAAAACTATACTAAAATAATTTCTGAAGAAAAGCATGGATTGGGAAATATAACGATTACAGATATGGATTTGAGTGATTTAGAATTAGGAACATATATCCATAACTCAAGTTATCCCCTAATTTATGAAGATTATGATTCAAATGCATTAAATTTTACTCGAACAGACATAAAATTTGTTGAAACGACTAACAACGGAACTCAAAATAATTTGAATGAAGACTTTGTTGATAATAACTTGATTAAAGTTAAAATAAATGAAAGTTTAGATGTCAAATATAATAACTCTAAAGCAGAAAAGTGGATCTACCTCAGTCGATTATTTCCTTCTCGATTATTAAATTTTTCTATTACTAATGGTACTGATATTATCGAATTAGTCCAGGACAAAGATTTCTCAATCGATTTGGATCAGTTTGTTGTTTTCGAATATAAAACCTACTTTCAAAATGTTTCAATTTATAATTTTTCAATATACTTTATCTGGGAGTATGATATCAGGCTTGATACTTGGAATATAGATCAGATTACTAAACCAAAAATAACCGTAAATGAAGAGGAGGAGAGTTTTCCAATTAGCTTTAATTATCATTTTAATTTATTTGCGAGGATATATGGTGATGATTGGGTTAGTTCTAGAAAGCCAGCTGATAATATCTATTTTTCTTTGACAGTTAATTTACCAGATAAAGATTTTTTGAGTAATTATAGTCTTGCTTTAAATGAAGAGGTTGTAATTATTAATGCTCATATAACAGTTGAAGATTCAATAAATGTTTTTCTTTCAGATTCTTTTAATGGAAATTCTAGCTTGTTTTCACTAAATTTTTCTAGTTCATTTACCATTAAATTTATAAATCCAGTTGAAAGAACTTGGTCTATTGATAGGTTATATGCTAGTAGAAATATACGTGAAAGAATCTATGTTCCCTCGTTAATTTCAGGACCTAAACATATACTTTTAAAATTTGTCTCTATTTATGAACCTGCAATTTATTATGAAGAAGTTGTGAGTAACTCTTCATTATTGGAGAGAAATGTTGCTTTCTTTAGTATTAATAGCACTGTAACTGGAAAACAAGGAATTTATATTCAAATTCCATATTTAATTCGAGGTGAAACTTGTCCTATTATATTAAAATATGAAACTTCACAGATCTTAAAAATTATAATTACGAACAATATCAAGATGCCTTTAGTCGGAGCAAAAATAAAAGTTTTCTACTATGGTCAAGAATTTGGCACATTCATTTCCAATGATAAAAGCCAACCTCTTGCTATAGCAGAGTCAGATGAAAACGGTGAAATTCTTCTAAAAAATGTACCTCATGGTAATTACACAGTTGAAGTCTATTATAACGGTATATGGATAAAAGACGCAGACATAAGTACTTATAAGGAAAATAATTTCATATACACAAGTGTTCCACATATTCCTACTTGGATTTTAATATTTGGAATCCTAAATGTATGTATTCTCGTTGTGGGAATAATAATTTATTTGAAATACAAAAAAAAGCGCTAAATTACTTTGATTGTAATTTTTTGTGACAATATTGATGATTTTATTCTTTTTTTAGAAAAAAGAATCATGGATGAAATATTTTATGAATTTAAAGAAATTAAGAATCAAGAAGATTTGTTAAATGAAGGTTATGGAGAAATTTTATTACATTTCTTAGCTAAAGTTTCTGATACGTTAATATTATATGAAACTAAACAAAATCTTACAAAAACACAAAATTCAGCTAAGGATGAAGAACTGGTTATCACTTTAAAAAAAATATTCAATGGAGTCGATCCATCCTTGAAATTTATTAAAGGGAAGATACGAGAGATTTTCTTGTCTTATTCCTCTTAATATCTATATAGAATAATTTTTTCATAAATTTATTTGTTTTTCTTTACAGATACTCCATATCCAATTAATCGATAGCGACGATTTATTATTCGTGAAATTGCATAAATAAAATTCTCAGCAGGGCATATTGATGGAGTTAACTTAATTATAACACTATCTTTCAGAATCTTTGTAACCACTCCTCCGGTCTTTTCTGTTCCAACAACTAACAGAAGCTTTTCATTATGTTTAAGAGGATGAACTCTAATCATTTGTTCGGAACCAATCACCCTATCTAATAAGTTGGCTTTTAATTCTACTTCTGATAAAACTTCAGGTAAAGTTCCTGATTTTCCAACTAAATTACCGATGAGACGATCACCTTTCGTTAAAGCAGGATCTAGAGTAGTTCCTAAGCCTATTAAACCACCAGGTTTAGCAATGTTTAATTCATTATCCCCTTGGTTAATGCTTACAACTTTAGAGATTATTGGAGTATATTCATTTTTAACTCTAAGACCGGGCCTAATTTCTATTTTATCGCCAATCTCAATCTTACCTTTTAAGACTGATCCCCCAACTACGCCTCCATTTAGATTTTTAATTTCTTTTCCAGGGCGATTAATATCAAAAGATCTTGCAATTAGAAACTGAAATACTCCATCCTTAAATTTAGGGGTGGGAATTATCTCCTCAAACGCTCTGATAATTACTTTTATATTCGATCCAAAAACAGCTGAAATTGGGATAATTGGGGCATTTTCAGCTACAGTGCCTTTTACAAAATCTTTAATTTGATTATAATTCTCAATTGCTTGATCTCGTGTAACTGCATCAATCTTATTTTGGATAATTATTATATTTTTAATATTAGCAATATTAAGAGCTGCTAGATGTTCTCGGGTTTGAGGTTGAGGACATTTTTCATCAGCTGCGATTAACAAACATGCTCCATCCATTAATGACGCACCACTTAACATTGTTGCCATCAAGATTTCATGCCCAGGAGCATCAACAAATGAGATATTCCTTCTAAATTCTAGTTTATCTTTACATTCTGGACATTTATATCGTTGTTGACCCTTTTTCCTTGCTTGTTCAGCCAAATAGAAAGTTAGGAATTCATCACATTTAGGGCAATATAAAATTGTAGCATTGGAATATCCTAATTTTATTGAAATGCCTCTTTCTTGCTCTTCTGAATGCCTGTCTGTCCAATCGCCAGTTAATGTCTTAACAAGAGTAGTCTTACCGTGATCTACATGACCTACTAATCCTATATTGCAAACTGCTTGTTTTTTTATTAATTCTTTTATATTTGAGGACTCATCCTCCTCAATTGAGAGTGTTTTTTTCTTTGATTTTGGTTTTTGAATGTCTGGAGTTTTCGATCTTTCTTTTGGTTTTTCGCCACTTTCGTTGAGTAACTCTTTCGCATTATTGATATACTTCAACGCTGTAGCTTTTCCAATACCTTTAATTTTTAAGGATATTAGATCATCGAGGCCAACTTTAGCTAACTTCTCAACTGAATCTATTCCTGCTGCTTTCATCTGCTCTGCTTTAGCTTTTCCAATGCCAGCAATATCAGTTAGGTAGTATGACATGATAATTAAAATTAAGATCTTAAAACTGCTGAAAATCTTATTCTATAAGAATATTTAAGGAAATATTTTTTATTAAATTAATCAATATATCATTGATAATTTAAAAAAAGGGAAGGATAAATCTATTATCTTGTTTCCAAGGTTTTAATTGCGCCTGGTTTTTTTTCTAACTCTTTATAAGAGACTCGGAAAAGGCTATCTACATAAAAAGTTGAGACCTTATTACACGATTTACATTTTATATAAACTGGTGCGGGATATTGTTTTGAATCGATATCCTCGTTCTCAATCTCAAAAATAATCTTTGAATCGCAGTGAGGGCAAGTATTGAATCGGACAGGCATGGCTAATTCTTATAATAGATAGATTCATATTTTTAAATTCTTATTTTTATAATAAAATTATTTAGTTATTAATTTAATTGATATTACATGGCAAAATTTTCATTTAAAAAATATTTTTATTTCATTTTAGTTATCCTACTTTTCCCTCTAATATTTACTTTCACAATCAGAGGTACATATTCTAATTTTATCAACTTCAACTCTTCCATAAATATTAAAGTATCTAATGCTGCCCCTGATATAGAAATATCTTCTTTACCTGAAATTGACTATGATTCTTTAAATGATATTTGGTATAATCCTAAAGTTGAAATGTTAATTATAACTCCAAATAACACAGAGTTTATTGACGCTGTGAAACCCTTAATGGAGTGGAAGAATCAAAAAGGAGTAAAAACAGTTATTCTGAGCAATTTTTCTTCCTATGATGGTGTGGACAATGCAGAAAAAATAAGAAATATGATAAAGTTTTATTATGAAACAGAAAATATTCAATGGATTCTATTAGCGGGTGATGCTCAAGATGATTTAATTCCGATTAGAAAAGTTTATAATCCAGATACAAAAATATATGCAAGTAATTTTCGCGAATTAGGAAATCAAGACTATAAACCCACAGACTTTTATTATGCTGATTTAACAGGTACTTGGGATAATGACAACGATGGAAAATGGGGAGA
>CAZRBD010000046.1:21813-25525 GCA_964598265.1 uncultured archaeon | reverse complement strand
CGGTAAGGAAAAATTACAATACATGATTGAACTCCAACAAGAAAAGTTCAAAGTAATGAGTAAATTCATGTCTGAGACGCTTGGTATGGAACTTCCACCTGGAATGAAAAATGGAGATTTTAAAAATTTTCCATTTAAAGGTCCTTTGTTTGGAAGATTAAATGGACTTTCTAAAGAAGAAAAGATTAAAATGTTAGAAGTTCGTAGAGAATTTTTAATGAAAAGAATTGAGTGGATTGATGAACAGCTTGAAGAATTAAAAAAATAAATTTAACTAAAAATGAAAAAACTTGAATTAAATAAGGAAATTAGAAAAAATGATATTACAACGATTTCAAAGGCCGGGAGGATTTTTACTTTTTTTCATCATTGCCATAATTGTAGTAATCATTGTATATTTAATAATTAGGAAAAGAAAAAATAAGAAGAGTCAAATCAAATTGCGAGAATATGAAAAAAAACAACAGGAAATTACGCCCGTTGAAGACAAATTTGTGAAAGTAACACCAGTAATAGACAAAACTGAAGTCGTGTTAAAACTTGAAAACTTAACAAAAAAATACGGTAATTTTACAGCAGTAAATGGAATAAATCTTGAAGTCTGCAGAGGTGAAACTATTGGATTAGTTGGTCCAAATGGTGCAGGGAAGACAACGACGATAAAAATGATAGCTAAAATTTTAAGGCCAAATTCAGGGAGAATCTTAATTAAGACGAATCATGGTGAATTAGAAGATTTGGATAAAGTGTCTAGCACTGTAAGTCAAATCGGTTTTTTAATTGACATACCTAATTTTTACAATATGACTGCGTATCAACTCCTTAAGTATTTTGCCAAACTCCAGAATTATCCAAAAGAAAAAATCAATGACAGAATCGATGAACTTATAGACCTTTTTAACCTTACTGAATGGAAACACGAAAATGTAAAAAAGTTTTCTAAAGGAATGACTCAGAAGTTAGGAATTATCCAAGCTCTCATTAATGATCCAGAAATAATCATATTGGATGAGCCACAAACTGGTTTGGATCCACTCGCTCGTGTTGAAATACGGAAATATATTCGAGCACTTCAAACTCAAGGAAAGACAATATTTGTAGCATCACACATGTTATATGAAATTTCTGAAGTATGTGATAAAATTGCATTAATTAATCATGGTTCAATTGCCGGATTTGACACAGTGGAGAATTTAGCACGTGTTTTAAAAACAAGTGAATTAAATTGCGTTTTACTAGAATCGATTAACCCAAGTGACTTAGGACCTTTATTAAATCGAATCTCTGAAAAACTTAATCCATATTTAGATCAGAATTTAGATCCAAAGATATCAAAAATTCCAGTGAAGTATATCCCTGAACAACAAGGATTAAAAATTTACTATGATGGGAGAAATGAATCAAAAGGAGAAATTTTGAAAATCTTAATTAAGGATTTCGAATCACTTTTTACCGTGATCTCTTTTACGCAACCAAAAACATCGCAACTAGAAAGAATATATGCGACAATGATAAAAGATAGTAATCAACAAAGCAAATTAAAAGGAGATGTATAGCAAAATGGAGGAAATTTTTATCGGAATTAAACCAATTCTTTACACGGTTACATTTGAAATGACGAGACAGAGAAAGAAATTTTATTTCTTTTTAATAATCGCTATATTAATTGCTGTTTTATTGGGTTATATCCTGCAATTAGTACCAACAAATCTTCTATCGAATACACAAATAGAGTTTTTTAACGCTGGTTTAGGTTTTATTACATTTATAACTTTATTTGAGGCGTGTTTGTTTTTCTCAGGAATAATATGCTCTGAATTTGATAAAAAAACGGGAGCTATTGTTTTTCCTAAAATTAACAAATATAAATTGATAGTGGGGAAATATATTGGGAATCTAATTTTAGTAGTCAGTATAGTTACAGTTTATTACTTTATACTTGGGCTTCTAGGATTTTTTTATTATGGTGGTCCAATTAACACTCGATTTTTCTACTCATACGGTATTGCAGTATTATACGTAATTGCGTTAAGCAGTTTTGTTACATTTTTTAGCTCCTTTATGAAGAGTGTAAATATTACAATCATATCTACTTTTATACTTCTTCTCATAGGATTTAATATAGCTGATCAACTTGTTACTTTGATATTTGAGGGAGATATTGAACCTTTATACTCGATAACTTATTTAGGTAACCTCATAACAGGAATACTTCAAAATCCATTTCCAGATCCGAGATACGTTGAATTTTCATTTGGTGGCGGCCCTGGTATGGGTGGTCCGAGATTTCATTTTGGTCAATGGATAACACCTGCTATCGCAGTGGGAATTACACTGTTACTCTTATTTATAGTTGTTTTCTTCTTATTGGCTGCATTACTTTTCAAACGGAGGCAATTGTAGAAAAATGAGACTATTAAAAATAGGATTTGTGGTGACTATTAAATGAAAATAATAAAGGGTAAATTAAGAATAAGTTTTTTGAGTTTGGCTCTATTTGGTATCATCATATGTGGAATGTTATCTACAACAGTATCTGCTAGTTTAAGTTACCAAACAACTCTCGCGAAGGGGACAGAAGTTTTTACAGTAAAGCAATACGATGATGAGGCTTGGAAATCCATAGTAAATAACTCCACTACGCCTAGTGTATGGTTCGAAGGAGAAATTAACATTACAGGTGCTAATAACAAAATTACTCTAAAAGGTTGGATAGACACCACGTGGGAAACCTTTGACGTTCTAACAACGATATTTATGCCGCAGTTCTTCACTCTTACAGAAATGATACCTCTTTTAGGATTAATGAATAATTTTGGATATAATGAAACTACAATCAATGCAAATTATACAAATAATTATAAACTAACATATGGTGTACGAGCAGTGTGGAATTACACAACCAGCGATTTTCAAGAAGACCCAAGTTATTCAGATGGAATTATAATCTTTAAGAATCCTTTAGATTTTAAATCCATAATAGATGATTATAATAATTTAGCAGTGGACCTTAATGGAAAATTGATGATTGATGCTTTTCCAAATCTCAGCGCTGATGATTTTTTATGGCAATTTGCACTAAATGGGCTAGCAGTCGCAAAGCCTCAATCGGAATACTTGGTAAATCTAATTGATGAACTTGAATGTGAAAATGCGTCCTCAAGCGGAAAAACACTCATATTTGAGCGTTTTGGGGAGACAGATTATACTGTTGAAATATCATACGGAGAAAAAGGAACTATGTCTTCCTTATCAGTAAAAGACATTGAGGGGGAAATAATCTTTCAACTTGTTAGTACAAATTCAGAATGGATCTTTTACACAATTTTTACTGTGATATTAATTAGTATTGCAGGTATAACAGTTGTTTTAATCCTAAGAAAAAGAAAAATAAACAAACTAAGAAAGCATTAAATAATACAACTTTTTTTTTATTTTATATTCAGTAAGGAGGTTAAAATTTGATATTTCAGAATTTTTTATTAATCATTTTAGTATTTATTCCAGTTGTTTTAATTTTACCAATTATTTCTATATTTTTTTTAATTCTTTGCAAATATATAAAAACACATCAGAAAATACTTGGTTATCTGCTGCTCTTTTATTTTTTTATTTAATTATAAAAAACATAAAATAAAACCATTAATTAATAATTAAAAAAAAAATTCTCAAGTGATATAGTTACCATCAGCAAGTTACGAACAATTATATG
>CAZRBD010000046.1:19651-21803 GCA_964598265.1 uncultured archaeon | reverse complement strand
AAATAATATAAATTTTTTTTTATTAAAAAAAAAAAAAAAAAATTAAAATTTGATATTTAAATATTTTTTATTATTTTTTTTATTATTTATTTAAGTTTTTTTAATTTTATTTATTATTTTTATATTTTTTTTATTTTTTTTTAAATATATAAAAATATTTTTTAATATTTTTTATTTTTTTTTTTTTTTTTTTTTTTTTATTTAATTACCAAAATATTACAAATAAACCATTTTTTTATAAATGATCAACAAACTGCTGAGTTGTTTTTTATCATAGCGGAGATTACTGAACTTTTAGTGCTGTATTGCTTAATATTAGTGTTTGAAATATTTTATAAAAATACACAATTTTCCTATAGACAAACAATAATAACGATTTTCATTTTCATGATAATAGGAGGATTAATTTCTAACCCTGAATTGCAGACAACAGTAACTTCAAGAGGATTTTTAGTAGGACTTCAAAGATTTAGTCCTCTTATGTTTATAAAATTTATTTTTCATGGTATTACCACTGCGTTTTTATTAATCATTCTAATTAAGAGCAGAAGATCAGCCAGGATAAAAAAACAAAAAAGGCTTATAATATGGCTCTTAGTAGGGTCATTGACAGGTGTATTACTCCCATCGCTTCCAAATATGCCTTTTGAAGCCATGTTCATCTTCAACCATTTAAGTCCCATTTTAAACCAATTTTTCAAAGAAATAACTCAGAGTATTGGGATCCTTATTATTGGTATAGCCTTTCTAAGAGTAAGTAAAAGTCCATGGTTATTACAACGTCAAAAAATACACTTTCTAGTAGTCTATTCTCCTTCGGGATTAACATTATTTTCAAAGGTTTTTAGTAAAGAAATCAAAAAAGATGACACTTTTTTGTTGTCGGGAGCGTTTTCAGCTGTGACAACATTAATAAAAGGTTGTACTAAAAGTACTGGAAATGTAGAATCAATTTTATTAGAGGGAAAAGAGTTAAGGATAATAAATCGAGAAAAATTCATTTGTGCTCTTTTACTTGACTATTCGACTCAAGCCTCTGATTGGGCTCATATGCATTTTTCCTTAGAGTTTGAAAAGAGTTTCCGTAATGAATTGAACGATTTCGATGGTGGAATATCAGTTTATGAATCAGCAGAGACTTTAATTAATCAATTTTTTACATAACTAAATTTAGAAGATTTAATAAAATCAGATTAATATTAAAAAATTTTTAAAAAGAAAAAAAATATAATTAAATGGGGTGCTTTAGAGTTAATATATTGCAATATTCCCCTCTATGAGTCGATATTGTACTAATCCTAAGGCGTCCCACCTTTATTATTTAATTATTAAGTTAGTTGTCGCTAATATTGATATTTTTAGCTGGTTTTTTTCCAACCGTAATTTTCAGAAGCCCATTTGCCATTTTAGAAACAATAGAATCTACATCAGCATCGATCGGTAAAGAAATGTCCATATCTACATCAATGAATGTAAAACCTTTTAAGAATTGAGGAGAACAACAATTACCATATGAAACCTCTTCTTCAGGTTTTTTCTCAACATTCTCTAACTCAGGGATCTTAGGTTTGGCTGCTTTAATGTTTAAATGATTATTAATTAAAGCAACTTTAACATCTTCTTTAGTACGGCCTGCTAATGGAACCGTAATTAAATAGTTCTCTCCGAGGTCTTCAATATTATGAGGGATGTGACTTCCATGCCCTCCCATAAAACCGCGCATAAAGTGATTTGCCATATGCTTCATCTTATGCATTTGTTCCGGTGAGAATGGAAAACAACCCATCATACCTTTCATACCTTTCATATCATGATGACCGTGGGAGCCATGTTGACCATGAGAACCGTGAGGATTACGGGAACCATGAGGGCTTTGATTATCTTCGTCATGCATTAACTTTTTACCTCCTTTTTTTTAATTTTTAATTTTAGTTTTTGGCATTTAAATTATGAATAAATGTCATCATCAAGAATTTCGATGTTCTTAGCTTTTACAACGCGTTCCTTTTTAATAACTGTAAGCAACCTTTTGGATTTTGAAATTTTCTTTTCAATCATTTTAATTCTCTCTCTTAATTCATGTTTAGAATGTTCAAACTTTGTTATGTTATTTTATATTTTTTATCTTAAATTTGTTATTCGTCAAAACGAA
>CAZRBD010000046.1:7440-19641 GCA_964598265.1 uncultured archaeon | reverse complement strand
GTTCCAACTTTTTAATGGAATTTTCTATTAAGTGCTGATTCTGTAAAGATAAATCCTCCTCATTGATTTTTGGGTGATCTACAGCTCTATGATATGGAAAACTACAAAACATTGTTTCAACATTTCTTTTAATACCAGGGAAATCATCAACAATTGTAAATATGTAGTCCATGAGAGAATGCATGCTAGGAAAAATATTATCGCTTAGAACATTTTTGAGCTCAATTACTCCTTTTTTAGTTATATTATATTTCTTTTTAGGTCGATTACCTTCAGTAATTTCAGTTATGCTTACAAAACCAATCTCCGCCAATTTACTTAATAAGGGATAAATTGTTCCAGCTGAACCTCTCCATAACCCTCTAAATCTTCTATTGATTACTTGAGTAATTTCATAACCCGTTATACCTGAATGGCTTTTTATGATATTTAAAACTAAAATATCTAAGCCTGACAGTGTATCTGTTTGATATCCTCGAAATCGTTTGCCAAAAAACATTTTTTTTATTTATTTTTGTCTTCGGATTGTGATATATCGTAAACCGAATACTAATAGAATACAATAAAAACATATATTTAAATATATCGGAAATCGAATATTGAAAAATTCTGGATTTAATGCCAAATTGATGACAATTTAGAATTGAAACTTGAAAGGATCAATAGGTGATAAGATTTTTATTATAAATCTTAGATTTATTGGAAATTTAATCCTTCAACAATAAAAATTTTGATGTTATTATATGTTTATAATCGGGAATTACTCAAATTCTAATACTTATTACCAGTTAATTTATGATTTTTATATATGAATCATTTAAATCTGAGAAATCTTAGTTTTTCTTCTGATTAAGAAAAGTTTTAATCAAATTTGAACTATTCACCATCATTTCAGAGCATTATCATATTTTTCGCCTAAGTCTTTAAATGATATGAGTTTCTTTAGAAAATGACCTTAAACCGTATCTTTAAAATCTATATATATATATTTGCAAAATAAAGATTATACTATTATTAATACTACAAAATAAAGATATTTTGAGTTTGAAAAAAGTAAATCAAGAAAGAAAAGTCTGGGATTATCTATTAGTTCTACACCTAATTTACCCCCTCACAATAATAATCCTCCATTTTATAAATCCAGATTTGTATAAAGGAGGAGACTTTTTATGTTTTAATAATTCGGTTAAGAATTTTTATTCTGATATATCACAACTATATGTAATAAATGAATTTGCTCCTTTTCGTTATTTTCCTCTAAGTCCAATTTTTTATTCTTATTTATTATTATTCAATGAATTTATTGGCTATATTTTTACCATAATTATTATATTAATCGGGAATTTATGCCTAAGAAAAATAACATTGAAGATCGCAAATGAGGTCTTTATTTCTTCAAAAGAACAAATCAACAAACTAAAAAAGATGATGTTTGTAATCTTTGTCCTCCCCTTTAATTTTGATAATTATTATAATGGACAAATGATAACCTTGTCCTTAGTATTCCTATTAATGTCATATTATTTTTTTAAGAAGGAGGAAGGTAAATCAATAACCAATAATATTATGGGTGGTTTTTTCATTTCTTGTGCTATCCTCTTGAAACCATTTTTCATCATCATACTTCCCTTCCTACTGATAATTGAGATAAAAAAATATAAAGTCAAAATTGAGTTGGTGTCATTTTTTAGATATTTTTTCGTTATTATTATGTTAATGATTAATCTGATCATATTTATTTTAAATTCTGGCTTGTTCTACAATTTTATAGAAATAAATTCAATGTATGTATTCTTTGAATCAAGCCAAAGTTTAACTAATATATTATTTCTTACAGGATTAAATCCACAATTTATCTATTTCAGCGTTTTAATAATCATTTATTCTATATTAATTATTAATTACTTGATAAATGGCTATAAAATTGATTTGTTTTATTTTTTTGGGATTTCTATTTTAATAATTATAATAAGTTGGCCTCAAACGTGGCCATTTTATAATTTATTATTTCTTTTTTTTTTATCATTGATATCTCTTAAATTAAACAAGGATAAGGGACAAACTAATTACTTCCAGACCTTCTGGCTATATATTTTACTCAATATTTTAAATCTTATAATTGCTTCCATTCTAATTTTGATTCAGATTGAACAAGGAGGAATTCATTTTAATTTCGTAGCACCTTTTTCATTTCTATTTAGTTATATATATTTTACTGTCAATTCAAGAAACTTTAGATATAAGAAAGTGGAGAAATTAATCTAATAGATTGATTTTCATAACATAGGAAGGAATAACTAGGAGTGTCATAAATATTTATTTTTATACTCCTTCAGATAATGTAAATTATTGAAGAAAATAAATTTGTGATTTAAAAATGGAAAGTATATTTTCAAATTTAAGTAAAGATGAGCTGAAGTTTCAAAGTGAGGTAAATGAATACTGCGATAATGAAATAGCGCCATATATTGAGGATATCGAAAACGGAAAAATTGACATTATGGATGTTGTTAAACCGATGGGAAAAAAAGGATACATTGGTTTAATGTATGCCAAAGAGTATGGTGGTCTAAGAAAATCTTTTAAGCATGAGCTCTTGCTTGCAGAATCAATCTGTTATCACAGTCTTCCTGTAGATATGAGCCGTGGAGCTTCTATTTATCCTGCTAACTTGATCCGCAGTTTCAATAAAATAGATACATTAGGCAAGTACATTGGTCCACTCTGTAAAGGTGAAAAAATCGGTTGCTTCTGTTTTACAGAACCAGATGCGGGGAGTGACTTATCACGAATGAAAACTATTTATGAGAAAGATGATGCAAACAGCGAACTCATTTTAAATGGTGAAAAAAGATTTATAACTAACGGAAGTGTTGCTGATATCTTGGTTGTTTATGGTCGAAATGGAGCGTGTATAGTTAAATCTGATTGGGAAGGTTTTGAAGTTGTTGAAGAATATAATCTAATGGGTCTTCACGGACTCCATTTAGGGCATCTAAAGTTTAATAACGTTCGAATTCCAGAAGATCATATTTTATTTTTTCAGGAAATCCGGAAAGATTCCTCAGGTAAAAGAAAAAGCGGGAAGACTTCGGCAATTAGTTCAATGCAACAATTTTTAGGCCCAGAAAGGGCAATGTTGGCTGTCCAAGCATTAGCGGTGGCTAGGAGAGCACTTGAAGTTGCAATTAAATATTCAGTTGAAAGAATCCAATTTAAAAAGAGTATATCGGAATTTGAGGGGATAAGCTTTAAAATTGCGAACATGGTCACTAATTATGAAGCAGGAAGAGCACTTGTAGAAAAATCAGTTGCCAACATACATAATGGATATTTAGCAGCAATGTCTAAGTTATTTGCCTGTCAAAATTCCTATAAGATTTGTGATGAAGCTATTCAAATTCTAGGAGGAATTGGATATACTGATAAGTACCCTGTCGAAAGATGTACTCGCGATGTCAGACTTTTAAGAATTGGTGGTGGAACTGATGAAATCATGCAATATATCATTCAAAAAGGGATCTATCGCAAGTGAAGTTAATCATTTAAGAGTAAAAAATAGGTAATTTTATTTTTTTAATCTTAATGGGATTACCTCCCATTGTATTTGAAAATACGTGAAATGAAGCTTTCACGATGATTTAGAATTTAATCTTCTGTTATATTATAGAAATCTTTTTTAATAATTACATCAAATAATATTCTTATTCAATATTGTAAAATTTATAAAAAATATTAAACATAATTAAAAACACAATAACATAAGTTAAAGGTCATATATATGGGAGCAGGTAAAGTTCTTACTATAATTGGTGGTGTATTAGGAGCACTTAGTGTGTTACTATTTTATATTGCGCCGGAAATATTTTGTTTATGGAGAATTGATGCGGGATCGACTTTGAGTGTATTCATTGGAGGCTTTGGAGCATGGTCAGGAGAGTTTATCGCCATTCCTTTTGGACCTGAATATTCTCAAGATATCATTTTAATGATTGTAGGTGTGTTAATTATAGGTGGTAGCGTACTAACTTTTATTGCTGGTTTAGCAGGAAGTAAAGCAATCGGAATTCTGGGAGGTATCATTTTATTAGCTGGCCCGATCCTACTTTTGGTTGCGTTAATAGCTAAAATGGGCGTTTTTGGAGATACTATAGTTCCCCTTCTGGGTAATGTAAACCTCTTGTTTGGTAGCATATTGGGAGTGGCTGACTGGGGTATTTATATTGGTTCATATTTCGCAATTGGAGGAGGATTATTAGGAATAATAGGTGGAGCTACTATTTAATCAAATAATTTTTTTTTTTTTAATAATTTAGAAATTAGAATTAAAATTAATAAACACTCTATCGAATTATCTCGTTTTTTCTTTTTTCAGCGTTAAATAATTCATTTTTCTTATGGGATAAGATATTCAATAAATTTCGATACACAATTTTAAACTTATGTGTCAAAATTAAGTAAATTCAATAAAAACACTCAAACCATAAATTAAAAATAGATTTCTTTAATTTTCAATAGTATCATGCCCATTAAAGGAATAAATATTGATAAATGTTCAAACTGTCAAGCTTGTATTAAAGAATGTCCTTCTCAAAACTATCAATTGGATAACGAATCAGGCCAAACTATCTTTACTAAGTCAGGTTGTATTCTTTGTGGTCATTGTATAGCTGTTTGTCCTGAAAATGCGATTTTATACGAAAAAATGAAAGGTGAGATATTGAATTTCGCAAAAAAACAAGATCCCAGTACACTGATATCCTATGAAGCGCTACATCCATTTTTAAGAGCTAAAAGATCAATCCGTCAATATAAAAACAAAAAAGTTTCTAAAGATTTAGTAGATAAGGTTGTAGACTCCATGCGTTATGCTTGTACAGGTGCCAATATTCGATCTTTAAAATGTTTATTAATCTCAGATGAAGTGAAAATAAAATTATTATCCGACTCAATAATAGACTATATTGCCTTAGGAAGCCCTAACACAAATTTTATCAAAAAGAGAAATTTAGGAATTGATCCTATATTTCACAACGCTCCTATTGTGGTTATCTTCTATTCAAATAATCAATTAGATACGAGAAATGCTACCATTGCTATTACATTTGGAATGTTAAGCGCTCAGTCTCTGGGATTAGGTAGCTGTTGGATAGGATACGCTCATAGCGCTCTTACGGGAAATAAGGAACTCCGAATTAAACATACAGGTATTAAAAGGCACGTATTGGGTGTTATGACTCTCGGGTATCCTGCTGTAAAATACCAAAGAGCACCCCCACGTCCTCCTTTAAAAGTAAGATATATTGAGGAATAGATTAATTGACTTTCAGTTCTTCAAAGAATTTAATCTGGAAATAATCATTTCCGAACCTTGCTAATATTTCATCTATTTTTTTTAAATAAGAATCGATAATATCGGAGAAATCTTCATTTTTTTGCTTGTTTAGAAAAGAATTAATAAGGCTTGAACTATCTACCGTCATTTTCAGAGGATCACTATATTTTTCTCCCAAGTCATTAAATGTTATGAAGTTCTTTAATTGTAGTCCAATATTTCTAGAATATTTATATAGATTTTTTAATCCAAGACAACGCGAATTTCCCTTAAGTAAATGATAAATTCTCGCAAGGACTAGATACTCAATAAATATTTGTGATTAAAAATAAAGCTTGATCTAATATATTGATAAATAAATAATTTAAAAGATCGAGAGTCCAATCTTTAGTATTCTGTGCTGAAGTCTGATTTTTTGTTTGAATAAAAAGATTTATATATTTTATATTGCGTATGATTCATAGAAAATTAATTTATCATAAAAAACGGATAGATAATCCATGGCTTTAACTAAAAAAGAATATTATGTAAGAGATTTAGTAATTGATGATGAATATGGGATTATTGACTCAAAGGCGACAATTCAAGACGCTGCTAAAAAGATGAAAGAGTTAGGTGTTCCTGATTTAGTTGTTATAAAAGATGAAAAACAAGAAGTTCTAGGTGTAATTGCTGATTTTGATATTGTTCAAAATGTTGTTGCGGAAGGTAAAGACGTTAAAACCGAAAATGTAACTTTAGCTATGTATAAAATCGCCTCCGTATCCTTAGATACACCCGTAACAGAAGCATTTGCAAGGATGCGTGATTTAAATGCAAATGTTATCCCTGTAGTTGAAGATGGAAAATTAATGGGTGTATGCACCATCCAAGATTGTTGGAGTTACATACCTGATCAAAATGTAGATGAAATTGGTTTGATCCCAGTACGTAATACAAGGGTAGCTGAATTTTGGTTTGCTAGCGTATGTGCTATATTAGCATTTACTTTGGGTGTTATTTTACCACTTATTGGGGTATATGGCTTTTTTACCGGAAATCAAGCAGATCTTTTGAGTTTGTTGGGGATTGGACTTATTGGGGGAGGAAAAGTATCCTTCAATTTATTTGACGTTAGAGGTGTAAGTATAATAGTACCCTATTTTAATATAGGATCAATATGGATTGTAATAGAGATATTTAGCATCTTCTTACTGATTTTTGGAATAATTAGTTTGTTTTCCATATTTTATACAAGTTTTTCTGATACAAGACACTTACAAACGGGTAGAATTGTAAGAACAATAGTTCCTGGCCTTATTGTTTTCTTTATGGCTTTTGAATGGATATTGTTTGGTATTGCTTTTGCAATTGCAACCCCTACGCCTAAAATAACAATTGATAGCATTGGATTAATGATGTCAATCTTGTCAATGATTCTAGTTATACTAGCGATAAATAGAGACTACATCTTTAAGGAGAAAGTAACTGCTGAATCTATGAAGAAAGAGGTGTCAAGTTAAAAGTGCCTCGAGGCGGTGGTGGCGGTTTTGGAGGCGGAGGGTTTCGAGGCGGCGGTTTTGGTGGGGGAGGTTTTCGAGGAGGTGGTTATCGAGGGGGCTCATTTGGTGGTCGAGGAGGTTATGGAAGACCAAGTGGGAGACCCTTTGGAAGAACGGGTGCCTCTCGAACAACATCTAGATCCCCTAGCGGACCTTATTCTCATAGAGGGTATAGACCACACCGTAGATATTATAGACCAATGTGGTGGTACCATCGACCTTGGTATTACCGTTGGTGGTATAATCCAATGTGGGCAGGGTCTTATTATCGCCCTTGGTATTATTCTCCGGTATATGTTGGCGGAGGCGCTGTACTATTAATCGCCTTAGCTCTAATAATACTTCCAATAGCTGGTGTTGCCTTCATGTTCCCATTTAGTGATGCAGATGAGAATGGTTATGTGACATATCGTTCCACAGAGACTTTAAATTATAATGAATTCTGGTATGAATATGAGTATATCAAACAAGGTAATGAAATAACAATTAATAAAATCGATTCTTCCCTAGCTGATATTAATTTTGGTATTTGGGATCATCCCTTTGAGTCTCTACCAACGAAAACATTTACTACATCTGAAATTGGTCAAATTACTATTCAGAGTGGTGGTGGGTATGAATATCTTTGGTTTTTCCTAAGACCAGGATCATCAATAGTTTATGACTTTAACTCGTCTGGACCAGTAGATTTTTTCATAGGTGATTATGACGATCTCTATTCATGGAATCAAGGAGGTTCGCCACTTTTCTATATAGATGAGTCAGACACTACTAGTAACACTGGATCTCTAGTAATCACAAACGCAGATGACTACTATGTTGTTTGGTATAATGACGATGTTTCCAATATTGATGTGGATTTTGCTGTAGATTTTACAGAGAGCGGTGTTAAAGATTTCACTGCAGCGGATTTTTATTTTAATGAAACTGACTTTATCTCTGATGAATCATTTACAGTACCCGAATCAGGAAATTGGTATTTCTTCATCTATTTTGATCCAATGAATTCTCCCGTTGACTCTACTACCATTACTTTTGATGTGAGTTATGAAACTGGAAAATCTTCTATTGATAGATGGTCAGAGATTCGATGGATTTTAATTATAGTCTTAAGTGTTGTTGTTATATTGTTGGTTGCAGCATTGATAGCAAGAAAAGGTCAGAAGAAACTGAAGCTAAAAGCACCATCAACATCTACAACTATACCAACATCAACAACTACACCAACGTCAACTTCTACAGCTACACCAAAACCAATTTCAAAAGTTTCTCCTTATAAGATAGTACCAGCAACAAAACTCAAATGTATTCGATGTGGGGCTTCGCTTCATAGTGATTCCAAATTCTGCCCTAAATGTGGAGGCAAAGTGGAAGGGAGACAAATTGGAAGTTCAACAGTGATAACAAAAGCAGATGCAAAAACTTGCTCTCTCTGTGGTAGTAAACTGTCAGGAACAGATAAGTTTTGTAAATGGTGTGGTACTAAAATCGCAGAAAAATAATAATTAAATTCAGATTTTTTTTATTTTTTTTATTTTTATGGTATAATGAGAAAATGATAGGGACTTAAAGATTTTCTAAAATATTTATCCCACATTTCTCACAAAACTCTTGTTCTTCATTTTTTATTCCTTCTCCGCAGTTTTTACAATAAATAAGCTTTTTTCGTAATTTTTTTTGTATTTCCTTTATTTCCTTTATTTTTTGTATTTCTTTATACTTGTTATAATCTTCTTTAGGTTTAATTTCCTTTTCAATTGAGGTGATAACTTCTTTTAACCATATTAAAAATACATACTTTTCTGTATCCTCAATTGTGCTAAATGCCTTATAATCCATTTTCTTTTTATCAGGTACATCAATGAATCTTGTATTTCCAATCTCAATAAAAGTATTGTAAAATAAAATCCCATCATAAATTAATTTCTTAACTTCTTTATTTTTTTCTACTTCATATGCTAGATCAAAACCCGTAGCTCCAACTTCAATCATTCTGAGCATTTTTTTAAAGAAAATTAATTGTTCTTCCAAATTTATCTCCTTTTTTTTTTTTGTTTTCGATTCTTTTGGGATTCTATTATCAATTAAATTAAGTATTTCTGTTTTATACCTTTTTTCGAGTTTAATTTTCTTATGGAGTTTCTTAAGTTGAGTTCCAAAGTTCATAATCTTTTTTCTAAATGCTTAACGAGTTTTTTTTTTAAAAATGACTTTTGTCAATAACTATTTCAAATTAATAATTTGAATATACCTAATAGGTAAATAAGAAATTAATGTATATATATATTTATGATTATAAATGAATTTAAATTGAAGTATGAAGGTTGAGAGTATTGTATAACTTTTTATGATTTTTTTATTTGATGTTCTTTTTCTTCAAAAGAAGTTAAATTTCTTTTTTCCTGCGGTTTACTTCCTCCGTTACTTTTAAAAGAAGTATAAAGACCTTTTATTTCGCCGAACCCTACCGTCATAATGGTATGACCCAAATGTTTTTTTTCAAAATTTTTTATTTCAACCTGGTTCACTGGATTATTTGGGTGAATGATTGCATATTTTTTACATTTTATACAAGCACGTGCACGAATCATTTATATATCCTTATGAGATGTGTGATTATCGAAATTTCTAAAGCGTGTTATAAGATAAAAAAAACATATCTTTTCTTTATCCCATTACAATTATATCTAAAAAAAAACACCTATATCAAATTTGCGGTTTTTAATGAAAAGTGTTCTAATACTAGCAACAAAAATTAAATCCATATTTTGTAAATTTACGAAATGTATGTGGTATTAAATTTTATGCAATTACCCTCTTATGAATCCATAAGATTAGGTATTGTTGATTCATATTTGTCTTTAAGATTTATTACATTAAGTTCAAAAGATGGGGTTCTTAATCCTTGAATATAGATTTTTGGTTCATTGATTAAATTTCCTATTTTTTTTGCTGTAACCCCATGTTTCTTAGAAATTTCAAGAATTTTATTATGGTTTCTAGGATCAGTTTCGATTATGAATCTGCCATTAGATTCGCTAAATAGAAGTTCATCATCTCTTAATGTGTTATTATAACAATTTGTGAGATTTATTTTAGCTCCCAGATTATTCTTAAAACACATTTCTGCTATAGTTATGATAAATCCCCCTTTATTTACATCATGATTAGATTTAATAAATTTATATTCATATAATTCAAAAATGAAGTCCCAGATTGCTTTAATTTTCATTTCGTCAACCTTAGGGGGAATCCCTCCATCAAGATTGTATATCACTGAATGATATTCGGAGCCACCTAGTTCTGCTTTTGTGTCTCCGATAAGAAAAATGTGGTTCCCCGCGTGTTTAAAGGGTAGGGTGATTATATTTTCTTGTCCTGTGATAGTTCCTACAATCATAATTTGGGGAGTTGCTTTTATTGCAGTATGGGTAACATCATCCTCGTTATAAAAGGATACATTGCCTCCTACAATAGGTATCTTCAAGATTCTACAAAAATCATTCATTCCTTCAACAGCTTTCGAAAAATACCAAAATGATTCCGGAATCTCAGGATTTCCAAAATTACAACAATTGACCATAGCCATTGGTATTGCTCCGTTAGCAATCACATTATCGCAAACTTCAACTAGTCCACCTTTAGCACCTTCATACGGGTCTAGGTAACAATGCTTTGAATTCACACCTACGCTAGCTGCAATAAATTTTTCCGTTCCTATGATTCTCAATACACCAGAATCTCCATCCCCACACTTGACAACAGATCTTATTCCAACTTCAAAATCATACTGTCTATATATCCATTCCTTGCTACATATATTTTCAGATGCTATTAATTCATAAATAATTTTATCGAGTCGTAAACTCTGCTCCGGAGTTATTTGGGATAATAATTTATCTAAATAAGTGGGTCTTTTTTCTTCTCTCTTGAATGTTGGTGATTCGGATAATGCTTTCGATGGAATATTTACAACAAGGTCATCTCCATCAAAAACTTTCAGGACTTTTGAATCATCGGTTCGACCTAGTACTGCAAAATTCATCTCAAATTTTTTAAAGATATCAAGGACAATATCTAAGCCTTCAGGTTTTATGATAAATACCATTCGTTCTTGTGATTCTGAGAGCATTATTTCATATGGATTCATTCCGGGTTCTCTCGTAAAGACTTTTCTAAGATCCAAAGAGGCACCTGTATTGCCATCTCCAGTTAATTCACTAGTCCCACATGTCAAACCTCCACCTCCAAGATCCTTTAAGCCTCTAACATAACCAGTTTTTATAGCTTCTAAAGTAGCTTCAATTATCATTTTTTTTGTGAATGGATCACCAATCTGGACTGCTGGTCTATCTGCTTCGGACATCTCTGTAAGAGTACGTGAAGCAAAAGTTACTCCATGAATTCCATCTCTTCCAGTAGAGCCTCCCATTAAAATTACATAGTCTCCAGGATTATTAGCTCTACTTGGAGCATGTTTAAAATCTTCTATTGTTCCTAATCCAATACATGCTACGTTAACTAAACAATTAGTTCTAAAGCTGTCATCAAATTCAACTTCTCCCCCAATAGTTGGGATTCCCGTGCAATTTCCATAATCTGCAATACCTCTTACAACATATTTAAATAACCATTGAGAATGCGGATTGTTTTGTAAACGACCAAATCTCAGAGGGTCTAATAAAGCAATTGGTCTAACACCCATACATAAGATGTCTCTGATGATCCCACCTATACCTGTTGCAGCTCCATGATAAGGTTCAATTGCAGAGGGGTGGTTATGCGATTCAATTCGAAATGCTAAGGCATATCCATTTCCAATATCTATAACTCCCGCATCTTGGCCTGGGCCAGCTAAAACATAATCATAATTTTCTTCAGCATTTTCAAACAATTTCAATTTAGGACGTGAGGATTTATATGAGCAGTGTTCAGAATACATGACTTCATAGCAACCAAGCTCAGTAATTGTAGGATCTCTTTTTAATCTCTTTTTTATTTCTTTCTTCTTTATTATTCCATTTTCTTCAAATATCTTTTTCATTATTGCAAGTTGCTCCGAGTCTTTTAATGATTTCGGCTTGTCTTCCTCTAAAATCCGTTTTATATATAATCCATCCTCTACCAGTTCAGCCTGTTTTTCTCCCCGTTTCGCTTTGCTTAATCCGAATGAGCTGAAGTTCTGACTGTAGCGTTCCTTTATATGTTCAGGCAAATTATTCTCATAATACCTGATATCTTTTTTCTCTATTTCTTCCACCAGACATTTGACTGATCGGAATAACAGGTCTGTTGTTGATATCCGATTTACATGAGCTATTATAT
>CAZRBD010000046.1:0-7430 GCA_964598265.1 uncultured archaeon | reverse complement strand
GTCTATAACCCCTGCATCTTGACCAGGTCCAGCCAAGACATAGTCATAGTTTGCCTCGGCGTCTTCAAACAGCTTTAATTTAGGACGTGAAGATTTATACGAGCAATGCTCTGACCACATGACAGAAAACATTTGAAGTTCTATCAGATTAGGTTCTCTTTTTAGAAGTTTTTTTACCTTTTCGTATTCCCATTCGGTCATCTCGATATCTACTTCTTCCCCGTCTAGAATAACTCTTGTCATTAAGAAATCCTCCTTTTAATAAATTCTATCATTGAGTCAAAAATTTTTCTCCCATGATCAGTTTTCTTTGGACTTATAATGGGTTCTGAAGCCCGTTCTGGATGAGGCATTAATCCAACACAATTTTGTTCTATGTTACAAATTCCACCAATATTATCTAAGGATCCATTAGGATTGGCATCGTTACTTAGGTCCCCTTGGTCAGTAGAATATTTGAAAACAATCTGATCGTTTTCCTCAAGTTCTTTTAAGTTATCAGTATAATATCGTCCCTCCCCATGAGCTATTGGAATGTCAATAACATCGCCAACATTCATCTTGTTTGTAAATGCTGTTTTATTATTTTCTACTTTAAGATTCACCCATTTACATACAAATTTTAGAGATTCATTCTGTAATAATGCACCTGGAAGAAATTGAGCTTCTGTTAAAATTTGAAATCCATTGCATATTCCGATAATAGGTCTTCCATCTTTAAGCATTATTCTTGCTTCATCTATAGCTGGACTATGTGCTGCTATAATCCCTGCTCTTAAATAATCCCCAAATGAAAAACCCCCCGGGAGAACCACGCCATCATAATTGGTTTCTTTAAAATGGTTATGCCAAACTAAATCTGCTTTAACATTGATCACATTATTTAAAACATGAACAGCATCTAAGTTACAGTTACTGGCAGGGAAATCTATAACAGCGATTTGAATAGTCATGATTTCGAGACTTTTAAAATAGTTAGATTTTGAGTCACTGGATTAAAAATTCGTAAATCATTACACATTTTGTCAACAATTTCATTTGCTTCACTTTCATTAGCAGCTTTAAGTGTAATTCTCAAATATTGTCCAGTACGAACATTAGAGACAATATCATATCCTTTCTTTGCCAAAAGATCTTTTTGAATTGTTTCTCCAACCGGATCCCTTGCTGCAGCTTTATTTTCTAAAACTATTTCTACAATATATTCTAGGTGTGCCATTTAAGAAAAAAAGGTTGTATATAATTTTTATTAATTCTTATTAATTTAAAAATAATTTGTATCGACAAAAATGATTAAAGATGATTTTTCATCAATATATTCAGAGGGCTAATTTAAATATATTTATTAAATATTAAGATTAAAAAATGAGTTAGTAAGAAATTAATATGGATGCAAGTGAGAATTTAATCTTAAGATAAGAATATTTCCATTAATCTCTGAATCATATATAAAATAAACTGTTAATTACAGCCAAGACTAAAGCCAATAGACCAAGCATTATGGCATACTGACTGTGTTTAGGTAGGACTGTTGACTTAAAATCTGTAGTTTGTTCTTTTTCGTAACTCTTGACATCCCGTATTAAAAATGTAAATGCAAGTAGAAATAAAACAAAATCAAGAATTAAAAAAATTATGTCAATCATAATACAATTAAATACTGGTATTTATTATTTAAATATTTTTGAATTCTACAAATACTGAGCTTCATATTCAAAATTAATATTTAATACATATTAAATTCATAATAAAACATATTTTACATAGTAATATTGCGTTTCCATTTTGAAAGAATATAGCTAATAAAGTTGTCAAATGCCAATTCCTCTGGCTTAAAAATTTTGTCTTATAAACCACTTGGTATCGCAGAATGTCTCTTTAAACTTTCTTTTATTTTATTTTCAATGAGATCAGGTTCTTTCAATCCGGGAATATATCCTTCTGGTCTTATATTACCTGCCCGACGACCATATGCAGCTGCGCTAGATCCCGCAGTTTCTACCTTAATAGTAAAAGTCTTGAACATTCTATCGAAAACTCCATTTGTGATATTAATGTTTTGTATCCTGCTATAAGGGATCGTAGCTTTAACCCTATTGAAAACACCATGACGAATAATAAGGTTATTTTCTAGCACTTCAAATGAAAACGTTTTGACATACTTAAATTCGAACCATATAACAAAAACTAAAATAATCATGTAGGGAATAAGTACAATATAGAATATCACCATTAAGTACATTTCTAATTGTAAAGCTCCAATAAAGGTCGCAAACCCAAACATCGAAATCATAGCTGCAAACAGCGCAAAATAACTGAGAGAAAATTTAAGGATCTGTTTTTTGGCAAAATCGCGAGAAATTGTACCTTGAAAGTCTAAATCATTTTTGTTCATATTATAATTCCTCCCTTTTTTTATTAATTTTATTGTATATAAATTAAATTATATTCAATTTTTTAGCTTAAAATTCAATATTTCCTCTCTTTTTTAGTTCTTTTTTAGTATTCTACAAATATTGGGCTTCTTTTAAACTTTCCTCTATTCGTTTCCTCACATCCGAAACTTCCGCGGGAAATTTTAAGCCAGTAATTTTCTCATAACTCCTCATATACCTTTTTGCTAGTTCTATTTTAATCTCTTCTGAAATTGGAGGTATTTTTTCATCAGACTTAATATTGGGGAAAATTTTAGGATAAGTATCCATAAGCCATCCTCGAAATATTTCCTTATCTAAGATTTCTGGTTCTTCATTATTTGCAAATCTTTCCTCATAAGTATCAAGAACCCAAAATCTTGATGAATCTTGCGTGTGGATTTCATCAATTAAAAGTAATTCACCTTCCTTTAAACCAAACTCATATTTGGTATCAACCATGATAAGTCCATTTTTCTTACAACATTCTTGTCCAAATTTAAATAATTTGAGAACTGTCTCTTCCATCTTTTCGTAGACATTTTTATCAACAATCTTATCATCAATGATTTGTTCTTTAGCAATGTATTTGTCATGACCCATTTCTGCTTTAGTGGATGGAGTAAGTAATACATCTTCGATTTTTTGATTTTTCTTCATCCCTTTAGGAAGGATAAAACCTGAAGTAGGAATATCCTTTTGATAATTACGCCATGCTGTGCCAGTTAAATATGCTCGTACAATCATTTCAATCGGTAGTGTTTGGCACTGATGGACTACAGCTACATTTGGATCTGGAATCTCGATAATGTGGTTTCCGATAATTTTTTTAGTTTTTTCAAACCAATAGGATGATACTTGATTTAACATATGACCTTTAAATGGAATGGTAGTCATTACTCTATCAAAAGCAGAGAGTCTATCTGTAGCAATAATTATTCTAATGTCATCTTTAATATAATTATCTCTAACTTTTCCTCGATATAATTTTCCTAAAGATGTAAAATTAGTTTCATTTAACGTATAATCTAACTGTTTTTTAATTATATTATCAGTATTCATATTTACCATAATGAAAAGTAATTATAAGAGCCATAAAAATCCTTAATATTAACAAAGAAATAATAATATGTAATCTAAAAAAAGATTTAATTATTTTTTAAAATAAATTCCATTATTAAATTCCTTAATTGAGTATTTTTTTTTATTTATTTCCATTTTATCTTTAAAAACTTGGCTTAAATCTAAATCTAACGTATTTATAAGGCTAATTAAATAAATAAATACATCTGCTATTTCGTCAGAAATGTTGCTCAATAACTTCTTATCATTTTTGATCTCTTCTCTATTATGATCCTTAAATAATAATAATTGAGAAAGTTCTCCTGCTTCACAATTTAGAGCTTGAACTAAATTTTTTGGAGTGTGATATTTCGTCCAATTTCGTTCATCAACGAATTTTTGAACCTCTTTTTTAAAGTGTGAAATTGGAGTATTTTGATCGTTATTAAAAGGAATTGCTATCACGTCTAGTAACTTTTATGTGATTCTACAGATGGTTTGGATATTAATTGATTAAAATCTCTAATAAATTCACATATTAACTTATTAATAACATCCTTTCGTTGAGCAGGTGCGAAATGTCCGGCCATGTCAATAATCTTGAGAGTAGAATTAGGTATCATCTTATGTAATTCTTCTGACATTTGCGCAGGAGCAAAATTGTCCAACCTTCCACCAATTATTAAAGTAGGACAGTAAATATTTGATGGGTTGTAATCATTTATTTCATATATCATCGAAAAAATTTGTTCTTCAATCTTCATATACAGCTCGTTTTTCGTTAAATTTATCTCTGTTGTATAATCTGAGAGAGCTGTTAATATATATGGAATAGTTTTATCTAAAATTTGTTCAACTGAATTTGCTACTACATCTAAGAAATTCATTCGAATGTCATACGGAAGTAAATTGTAAAAGATATTCCTAATGACGTTGTCAATCATTATATAACCAGAATTTAAAAGTATTAAGAACTTAACATCTTCCGGATGCTTCATTGTAATTAATTGAGCTATCATTCCCCCTACTAACGAATGGCCTATTATGCCATAAGGTTCATTAACTCCTAAGTATGCTAAGAGATCTTCTAAATCTCGAATGATTTCATGCCTTAAATTTCCTGATATGTCTAACTGCTTAGGATGATCACTTCTCCCATGCCCTAATGCATCAAAAGCAATAATTCTATAATTTTCTTTCAAAATTTTAATTTGTGATTTGAAAAAAGAAGCAGAAGAAGCGAAACCATGTAGTAAAATAATGGTACATTTCTCGGAATCTGGGTTGATGTTCTCGTAGTATAGATTAAAACCTTCTTGATTCTTGAAATAAGGCATATCAGAGATGATGTATGTAATTTCTTATAAATTTTGAAATTAACGGATCCAAAAATACTTTTCTATATTTTTAAATTTAGTTTTTATAAACTCAAAATAGTATTAAAAGAAGAATTAAAAAAAAAATTATAATTTCTTGGTAACACGCTTCTTTTCATAGAGTTCAAGCAGAGCGGGCATAAACATTCTACTTAATTTTTTATATATTTTTGAGTTTTCTTTAATAGGATTTTTAACTGTAGGAAATCTTACCATATTTTCGATAGCTTTTTCAAAAGAATCATAGGTTTTGCACCCTAAAAAACCTAAAATTGCTGCACCCATAGCAGCACCATCTTTAATTTCTGGAACTAATATTTTTTTTGACGTAACATCGGCAAAAATCTGCGCCCATAAATTACTGTTCATAGCTCCTCCATCAACTCTTAGTTCAGTAACTTTGGCTCCACCCATTCCTTCTACTAATTTAAGATACATTTGGGCAGCTAATGCTGCAGATTCCATTATTGATCGTATCATATGACCTCTTGTATGATTCCAGCCTAAACCGTAGATAGTTCCTTTTCTGAGCATATATAATGGTATAAATAACAATCCTTCACTGCCTGGAGGTATATTTTCTGCTTCTTTGGATAAAATATCATAAACATTGATATTTTTCTCGTGGCTCTCTTTAATCTGTATTTGTGAGAAATTCTCAGCAAACCATTTTAACGCAGTCCCTGTTCCGGGCGTTATTCCTTCAATATTCCATTTTCCCTTAATAACAGAGGGATAAGAAAAAATTGGAAAATCTCCCGCAGGTTCAACAGGTTCTTCTACAACATAATCTACAAATGTTCCTGTTCCTGTAGTAACTTTAGCTTGACCTCTATTTATCACGCCTAAACCTAATGCTGAACATTGTTGATCACCACCGCCTAATATTACTGGAATATTTTGCTTTAAACCTAGGGCATTCGCAGCGGAACTCGACAATTCTCCAATAATTTCACCAGGAGTATGTAATTCAGGCCATAAATCTATCGGTAAATCAAATGTCTCCGCTAAATCATTGTCCCATTTAAGAGTACTTTTATTCAGAATTCCCATAATTCCATTCGTTGGGTCTGTTACACATTCTCCACATAATTTCATATATATGAAAGTATCTGGGTGGATGATTTTATATGCTTTACTAAACAAATCTGGTTTATTATTCTTTAACCATAATATTTTAGGTATCGATCTTCTAAGATCTACCTCTTTTTTCCATTCTTTTGCTGTAGTTTCTTCCCTTTCATCCATCCAAGTTAGGGCAGGATGTAAAACATCACCATCTTTATCGATAATCGCTATAGTACCACGAAGAAATGTAGCAGATATACCAATAATATCGTCATGATTGACAACTCTCATTACAGTATTACATGTATTCCTAATTGCATTCCACCAAATTATTGGATCTTGTTCAGAGATTCCAACAGGTTGCTTAGGTATTATATATTCCTCATATGCCCTTGATATTTCTTTTCCTTCGATATTGAATAAAACAGTTCTTGTTCCGGTTGTACCTACATCAAAAACACAAATTATATCGCTCATTTAATCACTTCAAAATTTTATTTTATATTGTAAATACATAATACTTTTAGTATTAATTCGGAAATATTTAATATTTTAAATTTATCTTTTTCTCGTTCTTCTAAGCCATAGGAAAGCCCCAATTCACAAAGAGGGCAAGCTGAAACGAAATTTTTTACACCTGTTTCTTTTAACTCACTTATCCTATTTTTTGCCTCCTTGATGGCTAATTCTCGATCTGCCCAATGAGCAGTTCCACTCCAACCACAACAATGAACATATTCTTTGTTATAGATTGGTTCGATCACTTCAATACCATTTATTTCATTGAGAATTAATCGTATTGAAGAATTATCATTAAGATTTCTTGATATTAAGCAAGGATCATGGATTGTAATTCTATTAAATTCCTTTGGGATTTCCTTATTAATCACCAATCTTCCGCTTTTAATTAAGTCGCTAAAATATCTGGTTGTATGCTGTACATCTGCATCAATTTTAATATCTAATTGTTGATATCTATTTTTCAATGTTAAAACGCAACCTGGGCAATCAGAAATTACAATTTTCGCACCTGTGCTTTCAATAAGCTCCTTATTTTTTTCAGCGAATTTTTTCCCTGTTTCTAAATCTCTTATATTAAAGGCTGGACCACCACAACACACTTTTCTATCCAAATTAGTTGAATATTTAACTCCCGCTTTCTTCAAAATTTCGATATTTGCTTTAATCACATTAGGAAACTTCATAGACTCACATCCGAGATAATAAAATACTTCCTCAGATCCATCGGATTCAATATTCTCAATGCTATTTTCTTGATAGGTTTTAAATATATTATATCCCTCAATTGTATTTGAATCATTCAATTTTTTAATCTGTTCCTTACAAAAATCTGGCATATAACCTTTCGCGTTAATATCTTCTCGTACAGACTCAAGTAATGAAACCACGGAAAAATCAAATGGGCACCAAACTTTACAATTCTCTTCAGTAGTACATTTATACATCAAATTTACAAACTCAGAATCATTATAATCTATTTTTCCAATTG
>CAZRBD010000045.1:0-25683 GCA_964598265.1 uncultured archaeon | reverse complement strand
TCCCAAATTGTTATTTCAAGTTTTAAATTATTTAAAATTTAATAAAATAATAATTAAAAGAAATATTTCAAAATTCAATAAGATGATAAAACATATCTAATGATTGGTTTGTATGACAGAAGAAAAGAAGAATAGACTAAAAGGTTTTGCTGGTGTCGTGTCTAAACAAATTGAGCCTTTAAATGAAAATGAGAAATTTAAAGAGAAATTTGCCGAATCTGAGTTAAAGATTCTTTTAAATGCGAAAGATGGAAAATGGGCTGCTTTATTAATTATTGATAAGGGTAAAATTTATGTTGAAGGCATAAGAAATCAACCTAAGGAAAATTTAAAAAAGAAAAATGCGGGATGGGACGGTTTATTAGAAACTACCACACCTATGTTCTTAGAACTCTTGGGAAGTGATAAAATTTCAATAGGAAAGGTAGTAAAGAAATGGTTGGGTAGAAAAATAAAATTTAAAGGGTTAAAACACGTGTTAGTTTTACTTCAACTTTTTGATTTAGATGAAAAAATTACAGAAGTAGAATTTAAAGGTTAAGATTAAAAATATTTGCTAGGGAAATCATTCCTTCCTTTAGCTTTGCTTCATTTTTTTCATCTTTTAGTGATTTCATTATTACGTCTTTATCCTTTTCTGAAATTTGGTCTTGAAATAAATCGAGAAATTCATTTAAGAAAAAAACTATCTTATGGGGGCTTTCTCGAATTTTGCCTAGAATATTATTAATTATAACATCATCAGAACTTACTTGTTCTTGGTTATCACCAGAGATGATTTTACCTTTTGTACCAACAATTTCTCGCAATAATAAATTGTTATTGATTATGTCTAGAGAAATTTCATTTAATAAGTCCTTTCTTGATAAAATAGCGAGACTTGAAATATACTTTTCTATTTGAGAATTCTTTTCTTCCATCTCTTCAATCAATTCAATAATTTTTTCTTTATCTCCTCTTTCCATATTATATTAATGTTCTGGCTAAATTTTTAAATTTAACTAAAAATAAAAGATAATTAAGAAATGACGATAAAAGATGAAAAATTAAGAGAATTCCAAGAATTCATAAATTATAAGTTTAGGGATAAGGAGCTTTTAACACAGTCCTTGACTACTCCCCAATTAGGAAAGGAATTAGATATCCCTAGTTATGACTTTTTAGAAACTCTAGGAGATGCTGTTATTAAAACTCTTTTAATTTTGAAATTATATCAAATTGGTATAACTGATTCTGGTGAAATAACAAAATTAAAGGCTGAATTAGAAAACGATAATACTCTTAAAAACGTAGCAGAGAAAAATAGATTTGAGGCCTACGTTTTTAAAGCTGAAAAACAAAAAATTAAAGATACTCGAATTCTTGCAGATGTATTTGAATCCGTATGTGGAGCTATATTCCTAGACTCGGATTGGAATCTTAAGATTGTTGAAGAAAAAATGATTCATCGTTTTTTTGGTGATATAGGGCTGAAAGTTAGAGATTTAAACATTGCAAGTAAAAATACTTTATTAGAATACTTACAAAAAAAATTCCATACCAATGTATCTATTAAACTCGATTATGAAAAATTTGGACCTGATGATAACACATCCTGGATTGCTAAAAATCCTAAATTTGTTGTAAACAATAAGTTAACTGAACTAGATAAGGTCCCGCCTAATATAAAATCGGAAAAATATAAGAATAAACAAGAAGCTGATAAAGAAGTCTACTTGAAAATACTTAGATATTTAAGAAATGAAGAAGCCTAAGAAAAATAATACTAAAGTTATTCAGGCTCAATTTTGTTACTACTTTTTACAAGAATCAGAAAAGGAAATCAAGTATTCTATTAAAATAGAACCTAAACTGTTATTATCTTTCCTAAATTTTCTTATTCGGTTAAGATTATTTGACTACAAAAGTTTATTTTAGCATTATGATATATTAAAATAAAAAAAAGTAGAAAATAATCGATTTTGAGCAAAAATAATTATTTTTGGAAAGTAAAATAAGATGTCTAAATCCCCAATAATACAAAGAACTCCTTTAATGGAACAATACGAGGAGGAAACAGGAAAATTATCAATTTGGAGAGGAGAGTTATCTAAAAATTTCAAAAAATGGAAAATCAAGAAAGATAAGGAAGAAATTAAACAAATGAAAGAAGAAATTCTTTCTGAATCTCGAATTGAAAGAAAAAAGATGAAACAAGATGCTACCGATGAAAAAATAGGTGGTAAAGATTACGAGCATTTGATTGTGGTAGAGAACCTACACAAGACTTATCTATTGGGAACGACAGCTGTGGCAGCGCTTCGAGGTATTGATATATCCATTGACAAGGGTGATTTTATTGACATTATGGGTCCCTCTGGTTCAGGAAAAACTACATTATTAAATTTAATTGGTGGCCTAGACACACCTACACGTGGAAAGATTTTCCTTGAAGGCAGAAACATTTCAATGCTTTCTGATAATAGTTTAGCGGAGATTAGACGGGAAAGGATAGGTTTTGTGTTTCAATTCTACAATTTACTCCCACAGATGACGGCTTTAGAAAATATTCAAGTCCCGCTTCATTTTTCAGGCAAATTAAGTCGCCGAGGAAAAAGAAAAAGAGCTATGGACCTTTTAAGATTAGTAGGCTTGGAGGAACGAGCTCATCACACGCCATCTGAGTTGAGTGGAGGTGAGCAACAGAGAGTAGCGGTTGCTAGAGCGTTTGCTAATGATCCTGCAATATGTGTACTCGATGAACCTACGGGTGATTTAGATTCTAAGACAGGTGTAATGATATTAAACCTTCTTAGAGATTTAAATAGAAGAGGAGCAACATTTATTGCTGTTAGTCATGATGCTATTGTTTCTGAATTCGCTACGAGAGTATTTCATATGAGAGATGGAAAAATGACTGAAGAAGGTAAAATTAGTGGGTTAAAGGAGACAGATATTATGCATTTAAAGAGGCGGCAAGAAACTGAAATTAACAAGGAAAAATGTAAAAGTAAAATTTTCCAATATCTCTTCTCTAATCAAGGAATTTTTGAGATAAAAATTAGCGATATTAAAAATAGTTTACCAAATTCAATAGTAATGAATTTACCGGAACACTTCAACGATATACTACAAGAATTAATAGAAGAAAATAATTTTTTCGGTAGAATTGAAGGGGAATTTTTAATTTTAAGATGAATTTTTTAATTTAAAATATTTTAGAGACGTATGACACATCTTAAGCTGGTTTTAAAATATGCCTTTTCAGATTTACGGAAACAAAGGTTACGGACTATCCTTGCTTTATTGGGAATGTTAGTTTCGATTGGACTTCTAACAATTGTATTATTTTTATCAGATTCGATAGCTGTTGGTTATGTAGATTTTCTCACGGTTGAAGCTGGTAATCAAGATGCTATAATCTCTGTTAGGCATTATTATGGAGAACCTGAAAACAGATCATCTTATTTTGACTACGATCCGCTAATTGAAACAATTCAGAATACCACTAACGTAATCGAGAATTTTATCCCAAGAATGGAAATTCAAGGGGAAGTGAATATCTCTGATGGATTCCATACTCCTAACCTAACTAATGAAGTAGAAGTGGCTACAATTTCAGCAATAAATTTTTCATTCGAAAATAGTATTAATTTTGGAGCGATTATTGATCCTTTCTCCAAAGAACTACTTAACCTGAATAATTTACCTTTAAATCGTTGTGCAATATATTATGGCTTTAATGATATTATTAAATATTCTGTAAATGACACGATAGAAATTAGAATGGAATTAGTTCATGGAGACATAAAATTAAATCTAACGAGAAATTTAATTATCGATCAAATTTTTGATTTTAACTTAAAATGGCCTGCAAGTTATCGCAATAAGAATTTAATTATTATGGATGTTAACACACTTTATGAGTATTTTGGAATAGATGAATTTAGTGGAAAAAGTAGCGAATTGATATTAACCTTTTCTCGCAGCGAAAATTTATATGATGTAAGAAATATAGCTGGTTCAGAAGTTTCTGTAAAAAATTTGATTACAGAGATTCAAGTTAAAATAGGAATTGAAAAATATAACATAAATTTACCGAAATTAAGGATTCTTAGGTATTCTGAATTTCTAAGTGTTTTAATAATCATAGTATTTATTTTTGTTTCTATTATAGCGATGCTGATTTCCGGAGTTCTTATTAATGGAATTTTAAAAACTTCTGTTGAGGAAAGAATTAGAGAATTTGGGATTTTTAGAACTTTAGGAGCAAATAAGATTTATACTCTTTCAATAGTGCTTATGCAGGGCTTTCTATTGTGCAATTTTGGAAGTATTTTAGGTATATTTGCTGCGTTCATTCTCTCAAGATTTCTAATAATCCCTTTTGCAAATAATGTAATTTCAACTAATTTAGCAGGATTTGGTGCTTTGCCCTTTTCTTTCAGCTGGCTATCTATTCTGATTTCTTATGGTATGGGGGTCATTGTTGGGCTAATAGTGAGTATAGCTCCTGCTTTAAAGGCGATGCGTCTTCAATTAATCGAATCTATTCATCCATATCGCCATGAAGATACTCTTTATCACCTTCAAAAAAAAGCGACCATAAACTATAAATTAATTCTCATAGGGATAATACTTGCATTTAATGGAGGTTTTATATTTTATGTTATTCCGAGAATTATGGTTTCAACAGATACATCCTTATTTGCCGGAACTCTAATTACAATATTGCTGATCTTTAACATTGGATTGACTCTCGCAGGATTGGGTATAATTCCTTTAGTGTTAAGATTAGTAATTCAAGCGTTTAGACCGCTCGCAGGAAAAATTCATAATGTGATAAAAATTTTTGTATTTCGATACTCAAGAAGAAATTCAAGTACAGTTATGATTTTTGCCTTATCATTTTCTTTTGTTATTTTTACTACTACGGTGATTAACACTTTTTCACTTCAATCAACAGCAGGTACTCAATTTGAATATGGTTCAGATTTAGTTATTGAAACTATAGGTTGGAAAGAATCTGCTGATTCATATCAAGGAGGATTTGGGTTTGGAGGTGGTGGTGGATTCTTTAGTTCTTCTACAAATGATATTCAATCAGATAATAAAGCTATTGAAGTTATAAAAGTCCAGAAAACAGTTTCATCCATAAATCCAAATAAAATTATGACTGTTGAATTTGAAGAAGACTTATTGGCTATAGATGGTATCGAAAAAGTATCTTCCGTATTAGCAAAACCATTTCAGCTGTCGCAGATATATTTTGAGGAGAAAAAAGAATTTATTGCTGAAATAGGGGATTATGCAGGATTAACTACGCAAGAAATTACTTTGATAGGGATTGACGAAGATTATCCTTTCACAGTAAAAAGAGAATTTATAAGTATGACTTCAGGAAATTTAAAAACCTCATTTGATAAATTGTTTAGCAATAACCAATCCTATTCATGTATAATTTCACAAGCAATTTCAGTTGCTATGTCTTTGCGTGTGAATGACAAGATTCGTATAGTAATTCATAGAGGAGATGAATTAGAAGTCTACCCTTTTGAAATTAGTGGAATAGCAAAAGGTATGCCAGGTTTTACTCAAGAGTTCATGGCTAACCCAATTGGAGCAGTAGGTGGTGGTGTTTTAATTTCTCAGGAGATTTATGTTCAAATTATGGATATTCCTCCTGTTCCATACTTAGATAGGATTTTTATAAAATTACGAGAAAATGTGCTATCAAGAGCGAGGTCTATTGAAGTATTCATTGACGAAACCTATCAAATTGATTATAATTTTGAAATAATTAACTTAGCTAGAGAAGTAAAACAGCAGCAGTCTTTTTTTATAGTATTAGATACTCTTTTTACCTTAATTGCCATGACTACGGTTTTTATATGTATATTTGGATTGTTATCATCATCATATTCTACAATCATTGAAAGAAAAAAGGAAATTGGAATAGTCAGAACCTTAGGGTTAAAAGGAAAAGAAATCAACCGCTTATTTATTATTGAGTCTCTTATTATAATGATCAGCAGTGGAACAATTGGAATACTTGTTGGGTGGTTATCTGCTTGGCTCGTGACTTCTAATTTAAACATTTTAATGGAATCTCCTGATGTGTTATATATACCTTGGTTTAATATAGCATTCATTTATATTTTATCCATTATACTTATTTTTTTTGGTATGAAATTATTGTTACGGAAAGTAAGAAGGAAAAAAATAGTAGACATATATAGAGAAACGATTTAGGAGGATTTAATGCTAAAAAAAGTCAACCAGCTCACTTTTCTTATATTTTTTCTTATTCTATTTACTCCCAATTTAGATATTTATATTAATCTCAACTTTGGAAAAATACAAGAATTTGCAGACAATAGCATAGTTGAACAAAATATAATCAATAATGAGTTAAGAACATCAGACATCGCTGGTAGTGATCTTTATGCTGAAAAAATTCAAACATTTGTTGCTGGAAATAAATCAATTATAAAACAATCTCTATTTACTAACGATTCTTCAATTCTTTCTCAATTTGATTCAAATGACCCGGCATTTTATAAGTGCAATGTACTTTTAAGTGTTTCTAATGGGAAAAACCCTGATATTTTTCCGATTATACTAACTGAAAGTGATATTCCATCTCAATATATGGTAGGTTATAACAGTTTTGTAGGATTTCTTTATTACGATCATGATGTTGATCCCTCTGATGCTCTATTGAGAGCTGAAAGGGGTTTTGAAATAATCAAGAGTAAATTTATGATAGATCTAATAATGGTAAATGTATCAGAAACTAATTTCTTCCCTTTTGTGGGATACTATCCTGATTGGGAACACTTCTTTGAAGAACTTACAAGAAATTTTCCAATGGATGGATACTGGAAAGCATTAAATATTGATCGTCTAATTAGTCAGGAATATCTAGAAAATTATCATTTATCAGTAACCTATATGCTAATAAATTCATTAGACTTTTTTGAAGGTGATTATAACATCGAAATGGATCAAATTAATTTCAATATAGGATCTATCGATTTATCTTTTTTAGAAAGTTTGGAGATAGGAAATCTTGCTAATCAATCCACTATTATTGATAATTTTGGAGGAGCTTTTAATGCTACTATTTCAGAAGATGGATTAGACCAACTCTTAGAATTATTTAGTACTTTTACTTTGACAAATAATTCTAATTATTCAACGATATCTGTTCAATATGAAGGATTATCTGAAGGAATTCAAAAAATTGGGTCTAATCAATATAAATTTAGTTTATGGCGAGCATTAGGTTATGAGGGAGAACCACTCGCTCCAAGTAAAAAAATTTATATCGCACTTATTGGCGCTTTCTTAAGTAGTATTGAGATAAATATCCTAGCAAGCGATATCATTGATGCGACACCTTTGAATTTTGAGTTCTACGATTATTTATTAGAACAATTAAGCCTATTATTTTTTCTTGCAGGCTCTGAATTCGATGTTCAACAAATTGAGGATTATTCCTTTGATTTATTTTGGTTAAGTGAAGAGGGAATCAAACGATCATATGTTAAACCTGTTAATCTACAAGATCCAACTGACATCATTAATTTTTTGCCTCTATTAGGGTTCGGGGGAATTTCTTATATTCCAACTGGAATTGTAAATCCTTTTAACGAGTTATCTGTTACATATAATATCTCCAATTCAGAATCGAATATACTGCTCAAAAAAGAACTTATTGGAGAAAATGCATCATATGGTGCGTTTAGAAATTTCAAATATAATATTTCGGCAAAAAATGTTGGAAATAGTACTTCTTGGGGTATTCCTACACCAATTCCTCTTGAACTTAATGATTTTTTCCTTCTTCTAACAATTGGAGATCAATCGTTAGCGGATGAGTTTCAGAATACTATTTGGGAGATTGTACGGATAAACTACCCAAATGAATATGATTCCCTAGAGGATTTTTTTAATTTTGATGAAGATCCGCTAATATTCTATTTTGATTCATTTGGAACAGGAACCTATGACACATTTTATCCAAATGTATTAAATTTTACAAATTTAACTCCATATAATGAGAACATGGATGAAGTAATAAATTTGATAAACTCACCTACAGGTTATCCTCAATTAATCTCAACATTAGGATTGAATGCCGATGTTCTTAAGGAAATATTCACTAATAAGTATAGTATTTGGAATGCTGATAATTGGAAATTAGAGCCTGGACATGTAATCTCTTATCTAGTCAGCAATTATTCAATCGGGGATTTAGATTCATTTATTCCATTTTATATAAATAATTTCACAATTGATCCAACGATACCTCTACCTGAAATAATTTCAGGAACTGTATTAAGTGAAACAATCCCAGAAATGGCTTTAACTACTGATAAAGAAAGTTGGATAGTTGAATCAGTAGATAGGTTTTTAGAACAAGAAATTGAAATTAATTTTATTTTTAAAAATGATACACAAATCGATTTTACAAATAATACCTTGGAAAAAGTATCTCTAATAATTAATTTTACAGTTCCTGACGATCTAACGACATTAGACTTTGAGATCTTTAATTTTAGTATTGAAGAATTTCAGAACATGGATCCTTATTTAGAATCTATTACAAATAATAGTTGGATTTTCTCATTTATCAATAATAACAATAGTCTAGATTGGTTATTTTATCCATTTGATGGGGAAAATTATACATTACTTTTTAAAATCAAGTGTGTTGATTCGGATAGGTATAATATTTCAATAAATGACCTTGATATTGAGTTTTCAGCGAGATCCATTAATATTAACGATGATACTGGATCAAGATTAGTCTATGGTTCTTCAACCAGAATTGTTCAATTTGAAAGAATATCTAATTCTATTCCATTAAGTACATATGACAGTGCTTCAATCATAACATATTCTTTTCTTGATAAATATGCTTCAGATTCAGGAGAGATTATTACTTATAATATTTATTTCAAAAATATAGGAGCCTCCATCGCTGAAAATGTTAGTATTTCTGTATTAATTCCTGGAATTATCTATAATGCTAATAATTTCACTCTTCATGGAAATAATTTAACTTATTACTTACCGAAATTGGCTCCTTCAGAAGAAAAAATAATTAATTTTACTTTCTATGTTCCTAATTCAATATCAATTAAGGATGTCTCAATTGTTTATCATAATCCTGAAGTTCTTGAAGGGGGGAATTCTACCAAGTTGTTTACATTAACTAATGAGGTTTGTATTTATGCACCTGTAGATTATAGTTATCGTTTTCCTTTTCTCAGAACTATTGAAATATACCATGATAATAAAACTAATTTTCTCAATGATGCACCAATAATAGGAGAAATATTCAATTTATCAATATCTTTAAAAAATACTAGCCCAAATGGATTAAGCATACCGGAATTGAATATCTCAGTTAATGATCAATATGGAGAATTAAAGAGAATTAACAATCTAACAATTCATATTGGAGATATTACTTTTAATGAAACTCGCTCTTTCAACATCTCACTTAAAAAACTGGGATGGAAAGGATATTATTACCCTCCAATAAATCGTATCGATGGTTCAGAGAGTAGAACGATTCAGATTTCCAATTCTCTTTATAAAATACTTGGCAATATAAATTTTTCAATAACAAAAACAGTAAATTCAAACCAATTGGAAATTGGAGATGACTTGACAGTCAATATTGAATTACAAAACACAGGGAGTATCATCATTGAAGATATTGTAATTAATGATATCTCTAGTTATTCACAAACAGATTTCACTTTAATTCATGGTAACTTAGTAAATGTAATTGATTCATTAGAGCCAGGTGAGAAAGTTACAGTAAGTTATGTTATTAAGGCTAAAAATCAAGGATTAATAAAATTAAAGCCAGCAAGTGTAGTATATTTTTATTTACTTAAAAATGAAATAAAATCAAATATTGTTAATATCAAAATTATTACTCCTATACATCGTCAATTATTATATTTATATTTGCCAACTATAGCTGTATTTCTTATTTTCATTGTTTATATTTGGCAAATTAAGATATATAGGAGAAGGCGAAGTGAATTTGATAGAAGTGAGAGATCTATATTTGGACTTAGTTCAAGAGAAACAATTCTCAAAGTAGAACATACATTAAGAGAAAGACTAACGATATTATCAAAAAATCTAAATAGAGAAGGGTCCAAGGATATAAAAAATAAAGAAGGTGACTCAAACTGAAAAAGACGCAGATTAAAGCTGTAATTCTATTGATAATATTTCTGAATATCTCTACATACTTATTTACCAATCATTCAGATAACATTTTATATAGTGTCGAAGAAGCAGATTCTATGGATGTTAATGTAAAATCTTCGAGTACCTATCAAGAAGAAGTTATCATATTCTTCAATAAGCCCTCTTATAATAATACTGTTATTTCTCGGTTTGAATTCTATGGAGGGACAGTTAAAAAAGAATGGAATGGTACATTCATTTCCTTTTCGGGATTTTCCGCCGTTATGCCATCAGAGACAAATATCTCACTATTCCAAACCGAATTTCCAGATGTTAGAATTGAAGATGACGAAATTGTGGAAGCTCAAATGAATTACGCCTCCATCCAATCGGGAGTCTCTAATTCAACATGGTACAAAAATGGTTTTAAAGGGAATACAAATTCTTCAATAGCAGTTTTAGATACTGGAGTTGATTCAGATCACTTATTTTTTCCAAATGGTTATAATACAGTAAATTTAAGTGGTGATATTGTAGCATGGGAGAATTTTATAGACGAAAGTCCGATATCTGACGATAATGGCCATGGAACGTTTATATCTTCAATTATTTCAGGAACAGGTATAACTCAGTATAACTCGAGTGCTCCCACCATCCTAAAATTCAATAGAAGTTATTCCCATGTGAATTTATTTAACGAATATTCTGTTTCTAAAAATTATACATTCAAAATTAGTTCTTTTAATGCTTCAAAAACAAATTCAGATATTGTAATTAATTCATCATGGAATATAGAAGTGGGTGGAATAGATGCGTTTTGGGTAGAATTATATTATAACAATGAATTAATGAACTACTCGTATAATAATATAACTAATAAACATTACACGATTAATTATTCACTTACTTCAGATACTTTAGGAGTATATGATATTTATTTAAAATATCATAAACAAATTCAGAGTAAGCCAATTTTCTCAATCAATGTCACTGTATCTTATTTCCCTGAGTTTTTTATTAAAAATTATACTTACTTTACTGGTATAGCCAATGCAACTAAAATCGTTGCTTATAAAATTTTAAACCAATCAGGATTTGGACACACATCTGATTTAATTTCAGCGTTTTCAAGTATTCTACTAAATAGAAGTAGATACCATGTCTTAGGTGTTAGTTTAAGTGTAGGTACACTCGGAGATGATGTAGTAGCGATAAATATGGTAATAGATGAAGTAATCGAGAAGGGAATTTTAGTTGTAATAGCTTCTGGAAATAATGGTATCGAACAAACTAATTCTCTAAATAGATTAGCTCAAAATAAAAATGCAATAGTTGTTGGTGCTATTAATGACAAAGATCAAGTAACCTCATACAGTAGCATGGGAGGAGTCTTTGAAAATATTACCAGACCAGATATAGTAGCTCCAGGGGGGAGTAAAATTTCTGGTCACCGCTCAATAATTTCTGCAGATGTAGGAAGAGATAAAGTAACAGCATCTTATGGAACTTCAATAGCTACGGCGATAGTTTCCTCAGCACTCAATATTTTAATTGAAGCTAAGTGGAATAATTGGGATAATTGGAATCAATTAAACTTAACAAAATGGGTGAAGTATATTAAAGGATTTCTCTTAATGACGGCATCGGAAACAAATCTTGAAAGGGAGGATGACCCCTCTACAGTTGTGGATGAAAATGATTATTCCCCAACTCTATCCTCTGCACCTTTATATACAGGGATAAAGGATATTCACGAAGGATATGGGAGAATAAATGTTCAAGCAGCAATTGAGGCATTGACAAAATCTATGAGTGTGAATACAACGTTAAATGGAACATTAATAAGCTCTCAAGAAAATCCTCTAGGAACGCATGTAATTGCCCGCCAAATCAACTTTACTAAAGATAAACAATATGCATTTGAATTATCTTTGACTGATGCTAGTTCTAATTTTGATATACTATTATTCTCTAATGAAACAAACCGATATGGTGAACCAATTTTATTAGAATCAACAAGAAAACTGACTGGTAATTTTGATTATTTCTATTTTACTCCTAAAGAAAATCAAACTAATTGCGTGGTTACTATAAAAGCGATTAATGGGACGAGTTTTTTTACTTTAAATATCTCGGAAGTAAAAAATGATTTTGTACCTGAATTAAAAGTACCTGAGATAATTTTTATAGGTGGTACCAGAAATACGACTGTTCTAAGTCAACAAGAATATTTAGGTATGGAACCTAAAAAAAATTATAGTATAGACAGTTTTAGATTTTATATTGAATACTATGATAATGATACGAGAAATGTACCGCCTCAGGAAGTTTATGTTTCGATTTTAGAAACAGCCAAAAACTTCTCCCTGACTCAATTTTTCCCATTTGATGATAATTATACTGACGGAGCATTATTCATAAGTGATTACATTCAATTTTCTACATCAGGTATTTATCAATACTCTTTTATTGGTAGTGATGGAAAATTTAAAGTAAAATATCCAGGAACCGGATACTTAAACATCTCAATTGAATTCCCAACAGAAAGCATACCATTCCCCAATTATCATAATTTTAACGATGGAATTGATAATTGGACTTTTACTGGAACGGGATGGAATTCACTTCAGCAGGATAATAATAATGATAATAGATCAAGGTTATATGAGAATAAATGGAATTCCGTATATTTTGGAGTGTCTCATGAATATCCCAAAAACTACACATATCAGCCATTCAGATTAACTATAGATCCTTATCCAAACGGGTCTATTATCAGCCCACTGTTTAATCTTACACATTTAAATGAGGATTTTACGCGCCCTTTCGCAAAATTTGGATTAAGAACTAGTTTAAACGCAGGAGATTTTATATATTTACAAATTAATCTCAATTGGACAGGGTGGAACACATTAAGAACCTATACGGATGAGGAAAAGGATTGGTTTTTAGAAGAAATTAATTTAACACAATATATTGGTAATTTTATCCAATTCAGGTTTGAGACATCTCTGGATGACACGTTTGATACAATTAATTATAAAGGGTTTATGTTGGATTATTTTGCTATTGAGAATTATACCAATAGATATTCTCCAAGTATTTTATTTAACATAGATAACCATATCTCCTCGCTACAAGGTTCAAAATTTCAGCAATTTACATTTTCCTGTGAATATTATGATTTAGATGGTAATTATCCTGAATTCATTTATTTAGAGATAGATGCTATTAATTACACGATGTATAATTTATATGGAGATTGGAATGCGAGTTCCACTAATTTTAGAGATAGAGGGATTTTTTTTATAAAATCTATCCAATTAGATGAAATAACTAATCAATCTTTTAGGTTTCATGTTTCTGATGGGAAATATTTAAACAAAACTCGATGGTTTAATAAAGATAATACGCTGTTCGAATTTATTGACCCTATTCCCTTACAATTTAAAGAGTTTAAGGATAATAAATTAATTGGGTATAACTTCCCAAGCAAAAATTTATCAGATTATTATGTTTCAGGAACTCCAATTCCAAAAGAAATGACTGCTTGGTTAAATGGAGATAATACATGGCATCCTATAATTCGTTTAGGACAATATATGCTTTATGGGGGTTTAGGCCAAAGTTATGGGGGTTCTGAGCAGGGATATGGCCCAAATTGGGATATAAAATTAATAACTCGTCCTCTATATGTAAGAAGTGAATATGATGTTTATCTTGAATTTGATTTTGATATTTCTCTACAAAATGAATTCTTTCTAACAGAAGGTTTTGATTTATGCAATGTCTCAATCTCTAAAGATTCTGGAGAAACATGGGTATTACTTAAGGAATATACCTATGATCTAGATGATCTTATTGGAATAGGCAGAATAGATATTTCTCAATACGTAGATGAAGAAATAATGATAATGTTTAGACTAAATTCAAATGAAAACATTGTGGGATTAGGATATGGTTGGTTGTTATCCAATATATATATAGGGTATGATAAAACAACAGACTTTATAGCTCCAGAAATTGATATCATTTCACCTGAGCCTGATATAACTGTGAAGTCAACAATATTGATTGAAGCGAGTTTATCCGATAATGTTAAATTAGACGAATCTCGAATATATATATTTCTTAACAATAACAGTGTTGATAGGAATAACCTCAGATTTGATATTAATATGAGCATCCTCGAATTTAATTGGGATACTACTCAAAGTCATGATGGAAGGTATGAGATTAAAATCGTTGCATATGATAAGGAAGGAAATAAAGGAGAAACTTCCATCGTAATAATAGTAAATAACTTGAAATGGTGGCAGGAATGGTGGCCATATTTGATAATAATTGGCTTAGTAGTTGTTATTGGAATAGTATTATTTTTTGTGTCTGAAAAGGGAGGAAAAATATGGGTTCATAAAATTAGAAATATGCGTGCAGAGCGAATAAGACTTAAATATGTTGATAAAAATCAGACAATTAAAAGAATTGAATTGATAAAACAACATGATGAATTCAAGAGGCCTTTAACCTTACATTGCAAATCCTGTAAATCATGGTTTGTTTCCTCAAAATTTGATATTATTTGTCCAGTTTGTGAACATGACCAAATTTATGCAGCATATAATTGTGAAAATTGTGGACGATGGTGGTGGAAAGAGGAACCAGGAGAAAATTATTATTGTAAGAATAAGGTCTGTAAGGGAGTTAGGTTAATTAGAAGGGAAAAGGAAGATATCCAAACACTCTTAACAAAGGAAGGAAAATTTTTAAGAAAATTTAAAACCAAGAAAAAAAAATATAGTATTTTAGATGGTTAAATGACCTATTAAGACAATTTGGTATTATTTATGCATATAAGATCTCTCAAGTACAAGTTAAAACAAAGAATAAATTTACAATTTTTTAAACATTCATGGCTCGATCTTAAACGTGACAAAGCCAAAGCGATCTTTGGGATATCAGGAATTGCGATTTCATTATTTTTACTAACAGGTAGTGGCAGGTTAAATGATACAGTAAATTATAATTATCATTTGTATTTAAGTTTAACAACAGGTTAGACAGATATCATGATTACAAGAACTTTACAGACAGATTTAACTTTTGATCCTTTTTATGATGAAAACATAATCGAGAATGAATTGAATAATATTGACGGGGTTGATGAATTATTCCCTCGTATATTGATGTTTGTTTCAGTTACCTCAAAAAATATCAATACAAGTGGAACTCTACAACTCTATGGGATTGATTTCAAAAATGAGGCTTTAAGTGGAAATATAGGAGATTTGATAATTGTTGATGAAGGAGGAGAAAAAACAGACGAAATATATGATAGTGAGCTGGATAATGATGAGTGTATCCTATTATGGAATGTTGCAGAAATTTTAAATGTTTCAAAAGGAGACACTATATATTTAGAGTATCAAACCTACGATCTGAATCTAACCGTTGCTGAAATTGTTATTCAAGACTTAAAATTTATGAAGTTTGAAACTACTTTAATTCTTATTAACTTAGAACAGGCTCAAACTTTTTTACAACGCGATGGACAAATAAATTTCATTGTAGGAACTATAACAAACCCTCAATCTGTATATGATGCAAGTGATTTGAAGAGGACAACAAGAAGACTTCGAAGTATTGGTTCAAAAATTCAAGAGAGGTTAGATCTTAATGAATTTACAGTTAATTTACCAAAATTGGAGGAACTTGAGGGAGGAGAATATATGTTAATGACAGTAACAATGATGTTCTGGTTTATCTCAATTCTCTCAATGATGATTACTGGAATTTTAATAAATAGTATCTTATCCACTTCTGTGGAGGAGAGAGTAAGAGAATTTGGAATAATTCGAGTCGTAGGAGGAAATAAAATATATCCTGTAAAGATGGTTCTCTTTGAAGGACTAATGTTGGGATTAATTGGCTCTGTTATAGGAATGATTTTAGGTGTAACACTTATGAACCCGATTTCTCGAGCTCTATTTCCTCTGTATAACTTTCAATTTGGATATTCTGAAGTTACATGGGTTATCCAGCCACAAACTTTATTAATAACTTTTATGATTGGGACTTCTGTATCATTAGTAATAGCCTTATTGCCTGCCTTGAAAACAGCGAAAATAGATTTAATTAAAGCCATAACTCCCTTTCAATCAAAAGAAGAAGGGTATGAGATTAAGAAGGAGGGGAGTATGAATGTTAAAAGTTTCATTGTAGGAATTTCTATTGCAACCATCGGTTTGATTGTTTTTATCTTATTACCAAATGTCTTTGTTACAGGGGATTTTATGTTAACAATTGCTTTGTTTGTCGGTTTGTTAATGGCAATCTTAATAGGTTTAGTTTTCGCCTCTATTGGAATCGTTCCTTTACTTCAAAAATTAATACTCGGAATAATATCACCAGCTATCAAAAAATATAGTAACATCCTCAGTATTACTTTAAAAAGATATAGAAGACGGAATACTAGTACAGTTTTGATGTTTTCTATTAGTTTTTCATTTATTTTTTTCATTACAAGCATGATAGAGGCGGAATCTGAAAATATGTCATTAAATCTAAAATTTCAATATGGATCAGATCTAGTTGTAATGAACCAAGAGTTATATAACCTTGATGATGCGTTTATTCTTGAAATGGTTGAGGATTTGAAAGATTTACCTGGAGTTGATAAATTAACAATAACACTTCATAACACATTTGATTTCCAAGCAACTTTAGCTGCTGCTTTCGATGTTGGCGAAGGACAGGTGGGTTTTTCTAGCGAAGGAACAGAAGCATTGATGACCAATTTATTTCAATTCTATAGTACGCAAGAGGAATCAAAATTTAAAACAACAGCAGGAGATTTGATGGATTTTGACCTTGTAGATGCTGCTTTTATCGGTGTCGACAAAGATTTTACAGATTTAATAGAAGAAAATTTAATAATTTGGAAAAGTGATAAGAGTAGTACGGAGTATTCTTTTAATGAATTATTTAGTGAAAACAATACTTGCATTATTGCAAAATCAATTGCTGGTCGATTAGGGATTCAAGAAGTAGGAGAACAGATACGTATAACCTTTTACGACCCAAAGGTAGAAAATGATCTAGGTAACGTTACTTTATTTAGAGTTGTAGGAATATCCGGAGGGATTCCGGGTTTTTACAATTTTCGAAGCAATGAAATGACAGCAAATGGTGGTGGAGTAATGGTTTCTCTAGAAAATTACATACGTTTAATGAAAATTGCTAATCCGGGAGAAAGTGATATGATAATTGATAAAGTTTTCATAAATTTAATAGATCGAACTGATTTAAACATAAAAGAAACTAAAGAAGCTATTCGAATGATGTACCAAGATAAAGATATTGTAATTGATGATGCAATTTCAAAAATTAACTTCATGGAGGCGATGACTGAAAGACAATCTTTCCTTATGGAATTAATATTAATGTTCACAATTATGATAAGCATATTTGGGTTAATTAGTAGCATGTATTCTATAATGTTAGAGAGGAAATTTGAGATTGGAATATTACGTTCAATGGGAATGAAAAGTAGAAACGTGAGAAATATGTTTTTAATTGAAAGTATGATAATCTTACTTTCTGCAGGCATCATGGGAACTATTATTGGGACATATACTGCCTACTTGATGGAAACAAATACAGGATTGATGACAGAAATGCCGGTTATTTTTAATTTACCTTTAGATGTTATTTTTAGAGTATTTGTATTATCTATTTCAGTCGGATTTTTAGGGACATACATAATTTTAATGCGGTTAAGTCGACAATCCATAATGGATATTTTCCGTCAGACTTTTTAAGGTAATTTTATTATCAATAGATAAAGATAATTTAAAGTTTTAAAAAGGTAGTTTTAACATGTTTAACAATAACTGTTTTAATTTCAATTACAGAACTGTTAATAAATTAACAAATTTATGTGAAAGTAAATTTGAAAAAAAAAAAATAAAAAAAATATTTAAAATATAATATTTTCAAATAATATAAACTATTTTAAATATTTTTATAGAATTAATAAACATAAATATTTTTATTTAATTTATAAAAATTCAAGATTTTCAAAATAAATTGGGTGCTGGTTTTTATAATTTTTTCCCAGAAATTATTGAAAAAGAAATAGAATTACCATCATTAATCGACTTTAATTCTATCTTATGTTCTGCTGAAAAACTTCTTGAACGTAAATCCGAATATGAAAGTCGTATTAATAAAACAGGGTTTCCTTTAAGGTTTAATCCAATAGAATCAATAGATTATACTAAACATCCTAAATCAAACAGGATAAACATAAAAATTGATTTATCTGCTGTTAAACTTCTGCTTAAGCTTCTGATAGATGGATCTAATTCAAAGGAACTCATTGATAAATTAATAAATCTTGATTCTATAAAGAATACGTTTATCCATAGAAAAATGTTAGGATATATACCGGAACCTGTAATGAATCAAAAAAATCTTAAAGAGTTATTATTCTATCTTATTTCTGATAATCCAATTAACTATGTTTGGTGTTGGTTGAGTCCATGGAATTTCTATAATATTGCTGATTATAAAATGAACCACAAAAATTATCAAAATCTTGTTGATTATATTGACAGACACTTGGATCAAATAATAAATACTGTTAATGATCGATTAGAGGGCTTTTGTCCAAAAGACTTTCATTTTTCTGAAATATTCGCTTTAACTTTTGAATGGGGGATTCGGGGTTGGGCAACTAATGAAATGGCGGGGTGTAATTTAGAATTTTTTAAAAATGACTTATCCTCACTTATACGTACTATGGTTCATGAAATTTTCCATAGGATTCAACTAAATATCCTTTCTACGCAAATTAGAAATATAATAGATACATCTCTTGATTCAGTTGTTAAAAAAGACTTCGGAAATCCTTATGATAATAAATTTTATGAAATAATTAGCTATATATATCTTGAAGGTACTGCAACTTATGTTGGTGGATCAGATAAAGAAATCTTAAAAACTGAAAATTTTCAGAAAGGGCTTAACCTACTAAATAATATTTATGAAAAGTTATATAACGAGAAGAAAATTGATGATGTAGAGGAATTAATAAATTCGGGGATGATTTCAAATGGACCCTTTTATTCGCTGGGATATTTCATAACTTCTATTATAGTTGATTTTTATGATGGTAATGGATCTTATCTTAACTTGTTAGAAGGGACGATTTCTTTTTTTAAAAAATACCATGATTATTATAATCAAAATAAAGTTAAATCTGATATATGGTATGGTTCAAAAATAGCAGAAAAAATTCTGTATTTTGGTGAATTAATTGATTAAGAGGGTTCTTCGAAGGCTCATATCCTTCTAAATCACATACATAACAAACTTTAAATTGGGAAGGTTATGAAACTAAATTCAAATAATTATCCATTTTCTTTAAGGAATTTTATTAGTAATCTTAATGCTTGACCTCTATGAGAGATATTATTTTTTTCTTCCATAGAAAGTTCAGCAAAAGTTTTGTCTGGAATCGCATCTGGAATAAAAATTGGATCAAAACCAAAACCACCCTCTCCAATTACTTTTTCAGAGATTTTCCCATTAACATTACCTTCAAATAAGAATATCTTCTCTAAAGGTTTTAAATACAGGGCAAAAACAGCAGAAAAATGTGCCTTAGTTTGATTGAAATTATTAACTAACTTAAGAACTCCCTCATTTCCAATTGTTTTAAATATATACGAAGAGTACACTCCAGGAAATCCCTTAAGTGGTTTGTCTACAAAAAACCCTGCATCTTCAATAAAAAATGATTCTTTTACTTTATTTCTCACGCTATTTAACTTATAGAGTACTACTTCTCGTACTGATTCTGCTTGAATTTCAATCGGCATAAGGTTCTTCTCTCTTAAATTGAATCTAACATCTTCGCTTTTAAAAATATCTTTAACTTCCATAAATTTATTGTTGTTTCCCGTTATAAAGTATATTGTATTTTCCTTATTTTCCATTACACAAATGAGATTATTTTATAGCTCTAAAATGTTTATATTAAAACGAATTAAAAGTTAAAAATCTAATGCGTCAATGTTCAAGAAATCCCAAATTTTATTTTTGAAAGTTCATTTAAATTTATATTACGATATTTAAAACTCTATTTATATAGTGTAATTATCATGGCTCGAATGCATTCAAGGAAGAAGGGAAAATCGGGAAGTGTACGTCCCCCGAGATTAACCGACCCACCAGTGTGGATTGAGTTATCTCCTAGCATGGTAGAAAATGAAGTTGTAAAACTAGCTAAGAAGGGGTTCTCAAAATCCATAATAGGGGTTAAGATGAGGGATTCTAGAGGTATTCCATTAGTAAAAGTCGTTACTGGTAAAAAAATAAGTCAAATTCTTGAAAATAATGATATAAAATCACCGCTTCCAGAAGATCTAACAAATTTAGTGAAAAAAGCTTTAAATGTTAGAAAACATCTTGAAGAAAATCATAAATATTGAGAAGCTAAGAAAGGTCGTAATAGGATTGAATCAAAAATACAGCTCGTGATTAAGAATTACGTAGAGAAAGATGTTTAAGACAATGATGTGAAATATGTTCCTGATAAGATTAGAACACTTGTAGCAAGATAAGATGAGGAGGAAAAACTATTGAGTCAAAAATCTAGAAAAAAGATAAAAGGGAAAAAAGTTTCCTTTAAGGACAAGCACTGGTATTTGATATTAACCCCGAAGATTTTCGATTTCAAACCAATCGGAGAGATTGTCGGAATGGAAGATACTTTAAAGGGTAGAAATTGCGAATGTTTGCTTTACGACTTCACTAGAAAATATTCTGATATTAGTTTAAAGCTAAAATTTAAAATAACGGATGTTAATGAAGAAGCCAGGAAGTGTAATTCAATATTCATAGGACATCAGAATACAAATGATTATATCAATTCTCTTGTAGGAAGGGGGAGTACAAAAATTATGACGATTATTAACTTAACGACTAAGGATAATTATATTTATCGAGTCACAATGATTTGTATTACAATAAAAAGAGCACTTAGTAGTCAACAGATTTTAATTCGGAAAATAATGAGAGAAATACTAAGAGAATTTGCTACTGGCTTAAATCATGAAAAATTTATTGCGGGAATGATATATGGCGAATTTCAAAACCAAGTTAAGAGAGTCGCAAAAACTATTTATCCTCTATCTAACGCAGTAATAATAAAAAGCAAACTTTTATCAATCCCTGAAGGAGGTAAAGATGAAGAAGTTCCTGACGACGAATTTGACATCGTGGAAGTTGATGTAAAAAGATCACGAAAATCAGAAATAAGAAGATCTGAAAGAATTAATGTGAAGAAACTGGTAAACAGAAACAGAAAGAAAACATATAAAACTACACCTATTACTCCAACGATTGATACAAAATCTAAAGATACTAATTCAGGCTGATAATATTATATATTAATTTCTTTAATTGTTTCATTTAAGTATTGTTTTAAATGTTTAAACGGTTTCAATTCTCCTGAAAACTCTTCTTGAAAAACCGTCTCTGTCCTCAATTTTGCTTTTAAATCTTTAAAAATATCCCTAAGTTTGTAAAAATTACCTGAAGCTATAAAATCCAATGAATACCCTTTTATGTTCCCAAAGAAAATTATTTTTTTACTATTACTATTATCAGAATCAGTCATATGAATTTCTTTGATATTTGTTTTCGCGCGAATTTGAGTATTCATAGAGATTGTTGCTAATTTGGCAGAGAGATCCGAACTGAATAATTCTATATTCTCGTTGGTCTTTTCTTGCTGTAAATCCCTTAAAAGGCCCTTATCATATAATTGTGAAATAATAGGTAATCCTTGAGCAGAGATTCCTGTATATAATATTGTATTCTTTAATTTATTTCCATTTGACTCAAAAATAATTTCTTCTTCTAATGGATCTATATATTTATCTCTTAAAAAATTAGTAATTAACTTTATAATGTCTTTAAATGAGGATTCTTTTGATAGGGATTTTAGATCGTCAAAGTTGCGATATTGTAGACTTACTTGCCTTACAAAATCCTTCAGCATTTTAAAAGCTTCTTCTGAACCTACTTTAAAATTACCAACGGAACAAAAGAACAAATTTTTTTTATCTCTTGTAACAATGTGTTCAATTATGATTCTTTCCCTAGTTGTCTTATGATTTTTTAAACAGACTTTGTTTAAACGCCAATTCTTTTTAGGATTTAAACTTCTCAGTAATTTATCTACAAATAAAACAATTTCAAATGCACTAAATTTCTTTTTCTTGGAACTGTAGAGAATATCATCTTCTAAAATAATAGAAAAAGCAGAGATCATAAAAAAAACTTTGAGAAGGTTTAAAAAGAATTAATTAGCTTAATTATTGAAAAATTGTAGAACATATTAACTTTATTTTATTTCTGGAAATTGATTTATGAAAACATTTTAAAGTTGAAATATAATATTTAATGTATTTCTTTTGATTTTTGATTCTACTCGAACTTACTCAACTTCAAAAGTTTGACCTAAGTTTTATTAGTGTTGTTTACATTAAAAAATTAGATAGATATACCTATTCTGAAAATGGATGAATTCAAATCAATAGAACAAAGGAAAATCGAGAAAGCTGCAGAACTACTCTTTAATTCAAAACACGCTATAGCTTTAACTGGAGCAGGATTCTCAACTGAGTCTGGGATCCCTGATTTTAGAGGGGACGATGGTATTTGGAAGAAGTACCCAATTGAAACGTTTGGTACATTGGAAAGTCTCCTGAAAGATCCATCAAAATTTTGGCGAATGGCTAAGGAAATTGCACCTACGTTATTCAATGCAAAACCTAATAATGGCCATTACGCCATTGCTTCCCTTGAAAAAATGAATATTCTCAAAGGAATAATTACTCAGAATATTGATGAGCTTCATCAAAAAGCAGGAGCTATTCTTGTTTATGAAGTTCATGGCAATATAAATAAGTTTAATTGTTTAGGTTGTCGTGCAAGTTATAATAAAGAACAGGTTTTAGGTAAGTTAAAAAAAGAAAAACAATCACCTCCTTTATGTGACTATTGCGCAGCTCCCTTAAAACCTTCAGTTGTATTATTTGGTGAAAGTTTACCGAATTTTGAAAAATATATGTCAATTGATCTAGCTAAGAAATCAGATTTAATTCTAATAGCAGGATCGTCTTTGACGGTAGCGCCAATATGTGATTTACCATTATATACTTTAAAAAAGAATGGAAAATTATTAATTGTAAATGATGAACCAACATATTTAGATGAACGGGCTGAACTAGTTATTAATAATAAAACAGGGGTAGTTCTACCTTTAATTTTAGAAAAAATAGAGAGAATGAAAGTAGAATTTGAAACTGCATCCTAATTGTAAATAATTCAAAAGATCTTTCATTTTATTAATATCAATGTCATTTAACAATGTTATTATTAAGGATTGGAGAAAAATAGATTTATCATTTGGCTTGATTTATCCAAATATTTTTAGGATAGGGATGTCCTCTTACTCTATTAGGCTACTTTATTCCTTTATAAATTCATTTGAAAATATAGCATGTGAGAGAATTTTCTTACCAGAAATAAAGATAACGTTTCCCGCTTCTAAAGACTATTCTCAAATGAATCTAATACGATCTATAGAAAATAGAGTTCAACCTATCGATTTTGATATTCTTGGTTTCTCATTACATTTTGAAAATGATCTTAAGAATATATTATGGTTGTTAGAGAAAGCAAATATACCATTAACTTTTAGTGAACGTCAAGTAGCTGGGGAAAAAATAAAAGATATTCCGTTAATTATCGGAGGAGGTCCAGTAATTACTTCAAATCCAATACCCTTAAGTAAATTTTTTGACATTTTCTTTATTGGAGATTCAGAACCTAATTTAGAATTATTTTTTGAAGTTTTCCTTGAATTTAAGAATAATCAGAGTTCTTACTCAGAATTTTTAGAAAATGTGGGAAGAATTGAAGGTATTTTTATTCCCTCACTCGGTAATAAAGTTCGTAGAGCTGTACTGAAAAATTTAAGTAAATCACCAAATCCCACCTTTCAGTTGATATCTAAAATTCAAGCAGAAAAAAAGATATTTGGGGAAAATTTTTTTGTTGAAATAAATAGAGGGTGCCCTTATCAGTGCAAATTCTGTATTTCATCATTTCATAACTCCCCATTCAGAAACAGAAATTATGAGAATATCATAAATATCATTGAAAATGGAATAAAAAACTCCAGTTTCAACGTTATTAGTCTTTTAGGTTCTTGTGTCTCCTCTCATCCCAAATTCAAACAAATTTGTGAATATATAATTAAAACGGGAAAAAGGTTAACACTCCCCTCTATTCGAATAGAACATTTGAATAATGAAATAATCCAAATATTGGAAAAAGGAAATATTAAAACCATAACATTAGCTCCAGAAACAGGATCAGAAACACTACGATATGCATTAGGAAAAATGATATCAAATGATAAAATCTTTTCGATATTAACTCATATTAGAGAATCTGAAATTAAAAACGTTAAATTGTACTTCTTAATAGGTTTACCAAATGAAACATATGAAAACATTCATGAGATCATTAGATTTCTAAAAAACATTATAAATTTGGGTTTTGAAAAAAACACACTTAAAATTAATATAAATCCTTTCATCCCGAAATTAAACACCCCATTTGAAAAAGAAGTTGATTATTATTACGAAAAGAACAAAAGAGATTTAATCAAGAAATATCAACTTTTAGAAAAAGAGTTAAGGCATTTAACTCCAATAAAATTGAAAATCACAAATTTTAAAATGCTTATCAAGAATGCAAGGCTTCAAACTATGATATCTTTAGGGGATGAGAAGATATCACATTTACTCTTAAATTATTATTTTAATGGCGCTACTTTCAGTGCTCTTCAAAAATCTGAGAAAGAGATGGGTTTCATATTAGATGAATATTTATCTAAAATAAGAAATTGTTATAATCCTTGGAATGTTTTTCTCGAAAAAAATTAAAAAAAAAAATAAAAAATAAAGATTAATCGATTTTTCTAAAAAGCTTTTTTGCAGTATTACAAATTGGACATTTTTCAGGTGGAGTTCCCTCGTGTGTGTATCCACAAACAGGACATACGTAAACATCTTCTTTATTTAAATCTTTACCACTATCAACCGCTTCAAGAGCAACAGTATATAATTTATGGTGTATTTTTTCTGCCTTATTTGCATAATTGAATGTCCGTTCAGCGTCTTCATTACCTTCTTCTTTAGCAGAATTTATAAATTCGGGATACATTTTAGTAAACTCATAATGTTCGCCTTCTACAGCCGCTTGAAGATTTTCTTTTGTTGATTTAACACCCCCCAGAACTTTTAAATGATTAAGGGCATGAATTGTTTCAGCAGCGGCGGCTGCTCTAAATATTTTAGCAATTTGAGGAAACCCATCCTTATCTGCTTTTTCAGCAAA
>CAZRBD010000044.1:8053-25696 GCA_964598265.1 uncultured archaeon | reverse complement strand
TAAAGCAGGAAACAATTTAGTTGATTCTGCATCTCTTAATAATTCTAAAACTTTTCCATATTGTCCCGTAAGAACTATATCTATGGGTTCTTGTGTGATATCCCTGATAAGACGCTGATTAAAAAGTTGTTCAAATTTTTCTTTATCTATCATTTTAATTCTAATTTAATTAAAGTCTATGAGAATAATAAGTGTTTATGATTTTTAACTTTAAAGTCAAGAAATATAAAGAATTGGCTATTATTAATGAGGGCTTTTAAGTAATCATAAATGAATTAATTTTACCTTACTTTTTTAAGAAAAAGTGGAGAGCGCTTGATTAGTAATTATGGAACCATTTATATATAAATAATTAAGCGGACCTAGCAGGATTTGAACCTGCGACTTTCGGATTAGAAGTCCGACACCCTATCCATACTAGGCTAGTTAGGATAGCTAATTAGCTGGCTAGGTTATAGGTCCTTTGATTACCTATTAAAAGTCTTATATTTAATAAAATATCTTATATGATGTTTAAATTTTATTATGATTAACAATCACGTTTTATTTAGTGGGTAACTACAAATTAATAGGTTTTTCATTTAATAGTTGGTTCTAATTTAATTTAAATAAGATCAGAAAGATTATTTTAAAAAATTAATAAATTGTTAATATATTTTATTTAATAAATGAAAATCATTCATTAAATTTAAGAGAGTAAATTAATTAAATAAAAAGATTTGGTAAATTAAGAGAGAGTTTCAATCTTGCTCAATATTGAAAATAAACTTTTTATTCATCAGAATATTCCATACTCATTTAATTGGAACAAAGGTCATCACAATGAGAAATTTAATCAAATAGTAACTAATCAAGAAGAACTAAGAAGATTAAGGAAACTTTTTACGAGAATCTCTCAAGGATTAATACCTAATAATTTATTTAATTCGCGTATACTTCCCCGAGTCTCTCAGTTTAAAATAAAAGGGTTAAAATCTGCTCTTGTTAGAAGTTTTAGTAAAATTTTAATAAGATCTAGTAAAATCCAACGATATGATTCAAGTTCAAAATTACCTACGTATGTTCAAAATGTTTATGAAAATTTTAAAGAAATTAATATTACTGGACACCCTGGACATGAACCTGTATTAAAAAGTATTTTAATAAAAGATAAGAATTCTCTAGCCATAGAAATTCCTATTTGGTATAATAATGATAATAATAAAATTATCACAGGTCATATAGATTTGATTCAAATCAATGATGACGTCGTAAAAGTAATAGATTATAAACCCGAGGGAAAATTTTTAATTTCTTTACCCCAAGTAGCAACATATGGTATTTTATTAAAATCTAAATTAAAGATCAAGAAATTGAAATGCTTAACTTTTAATAAAAATGAAGCTTGGGAATATGATCCTAATATTTTATTACTGGATATTAGGAAATATTTAATCTCTAAGAGTATTAGTGAAAGGCCGTGGGAGGCTTTTTTATAAATGGCTTGATTTTAGATTTTTTTTCCAGTTGGTTTAGTTGATTCAGATTCATCTACAGATTTAATATACCCCCTAAACATCAAATAACACAAAATTAAAGAGATTAATTCGATAATGAGGCTTGTGAATGTAATTATTGTGCCATTATATCCTAGATATCTTAAAATTAAAGCACATCCAAAACCAGATGAAGCTAAAATGACAATAATGAAAGCTTTAATTATTTCAAAAAAAGAGTCTTTTAAATAAATAAGTTCTTTTTTAATCCACAAAAATAAAACAACCATAATAAGGAATCCTTAAGTTCTAATTTACCTTAAACCATTAAATAATGGATATTTTATTATCTTTTTTATTTGATAAAAAGTAGTAATTATTAAAATTTAAATAATAATTAATTATTTTTTTAATAAATCTGGTATAATAAAGGTATTTTTCTATAATTAAGAAGATCTCTGTTTACTTTTAAATTTTGAGTACAAAGCTTTATCTAATAACCGTCCAATTCTTAAAGCAATCTGATTTGCTATTTCGTACCTTTCTCCATCGAGGATATTTCTTTTTTCTTCTGGAGTAGGGCTGTGACCAAGTCTTTTTGTTATTATTTTTTCAACAATATTATTTATCACTTCGATTATTTTCTCAGAGTTAGGTAATTTCATCTCTAAAGCATTAATTTTAATCTTTTCAACAACAAAATTAAAAAACTGGGTAAATAATTCTGCAGGTTCTCCCTTCAATTCACTGTGAAGTTTAATATTATCGGTGGCTATTTTAGTATCTTTATCTTGCCAATATAGCTGATTTGGGTTAATTCCCGGACTATTTATTCTCATTAGTGACCCTGTGATTCTTCGTTCTACCCAATTCAAAGTATTTAATTCCTGTTGTTCACGTAATCTTTGTGCTTTTTCCTCTTTCTCTTTTTTCTTTTCTTTAACTATTTGTTCTACCTCTGATATCCGAAATTCTTCAAAAGTTTCAAATCTTTTGATAATATCATATCCTACACAATATGAAATTGGGGAAAATATGTCAGATTTCAATTTTAAAGGTGAAGTATCCTCATAAATTGGGCTTGGTTCATTCTTCAAATCATCAATTGCACTCTTCATTGATTTTTCCATCAATCGGGCAAAAATGAAGCCGTTTACAAGAAAGGGTTGATTTGAAGCATTAAAAACAACAACTATTTCTTCCTGTCTTTTAATTAAACGCGCTATAATTAATTCTTCAAGCTTAATTCTGATCCATTCCTCTGAATCGGTAGTCCCATAAATCTTTTTAAAAGTTAAGAGAAAAAGTGATCTGTCATTGGAAACTTTAAGATACAACTCTATTATTCTACTCAATTGCCTTAAAATTTTGGATAATATATAAAAGAAAATACCTTTAGCTAATTCATTTATTATTTCATCAAACTCCAAAATAAATAAAATATGGGAATAATTTTGTAGGTTTAATTCATTTAAAAACACTCTATCTATAGCTTCTTTCTTTCTTATATATTCTCTTAGGCTGTTTATGCTAGAACCTACTTCTTTTTCTAAAAAAGTGAATAAGTCTTCACTTTTTTCTAAATTTAATAAGTTGATAAATTCAAGATCGTTGATATTTTTTGAATCAGAGGTGTAATTTCTACCAAATTTGAAATTAGATTGGCAAATAGCTTTTTTTGCTTTATAAATCAGGTTTTGGCTTGGATCATTTAGAGAAACAATATCTAATTTTTTTAGATTATATCTTACCATATTTCTCTTAACTTTTTCAGATAATTCTTTATCCACATTTATTAAATGTAAGATATTATAAACACCATATTTACTTAATGTATAGATTGTATCATCAAAATCACATTCATTTAAACACTGAAGAAAATAAACAAAATCATTGGGATTTTCTCTTAATTTTTTAATTAATTCCAGCTCTAGATAACTCAATATTTTTCTCTCAAATTCATCATAATCTGTTTTCTCATTAAGTCCACTTTCAATTTTTGTTATTATTTCTTTCTTTATTAGGTTAGCATCTATGTATGCATTCAATCCATTTATTGAAATTGGAAAACGTTCGAAATTAAAGGCAAGAACCTTCTTTTTTATCATTCTGATAGGCATTGCTTCAACTTGAAGCTCTTTATATGATTTAAATTCGAAATTTTTCCGGATTTTGTCTATTAATCTACTTAATGTTGCTAACTCTATGAGTTTATCTTCTTTTTCTTCAGATTCTAATTTTTTCTCTAAATCAACAGAGATATCCTTAAAAGCAGCACTTTCGGCTAGAATTTCCTTTTTAACTTCATTAGTAAGACCCATAATATCACCGATAAGATCATAAAAATAGAACGGGGGGTAATTTAGGATCATTTCTTGCAATTCTCCTTCAATTTTCATCTCTATATCTTTTATCATTTGATCTTTTTGAATTTCTTGTAGTTCTACACTTCTTTCTTCAATTAAAATCGAAATAAACTTATTTTCTAAATCGATAACCTTGTACAGAAGATTTACCTCAAGAATTAACGAATCTTTTAATAAAGCATTAACTTCCTCAATTATAATCTTCTTCTCTATAAGTTCCAAACTTTTTGTAGAATCAAATGTAAATTTATTTGAATCTAATACTTTTTGAACTCTAATTCCTAAACTGTGATAAATATGAATTGCTGCTGTTGAAATTAGTAGATCATTAAAAGTGGATTCTTGATTAACTAATTCAAATATTTTCTTCCTATCTGCATCCCTTTTAAAATGTGAAATTATTAAATCAACTGTTTGAAAAAACCTAAATGCACCCTCGACTGCTGTTGATTTTCTCTTCACTCCACTAATCATTAATCTTTCACCCATGTCCTATATACTTCTTTAAAATTGTCTGCTAGTTCGAATCTTGCATTATTATGCCAAAATTTAAAATTTATAACATGAAAAAGATCTCCATTAAAAAATTCTTTTTCATTATTTGTTAAGATATGTTTTAATGTTAAAGATATTGGCCTCGGAATTAATTTTGAAAAATATTTCAAATCCATATTTTTAATATAATTATAAAATGTCTCATCTGTACTTAGATTAAAATACTGGAGAGGTAATAATTTCTCTAACTGAAGATCTAATTTAGTTAATTCAATCTTCATTTGATTTTTAACATATTTCGGAAATTCAGTATTAATATCAATACTATTTTCATAATGATTATAAAATTCAAGTAATAGTTTTTTTTCACCTTCATTTATAATACCTGCTATATATGTGTCTAAAAAATCGAGGAAGTTTTTAAATTCTTGTTCCTTTGATTCTCTTTCTTCAAAATACTTTAAAAAATCGTGATAAATCTCTATTAAAGTCCAGTTTTGGTTTGTCTCAAGTTTAAGATATTTCTTACTGTAATCTTTAATCCATTCTAAGATGTAAAATTTCCATTTAAGATTGATTCCACCCATCCTTTTTTCTAAAAATCTATGGAATCTATTTGCAAAAGTCACCGGATCTGATATTTCTTCTTCTTGTTCTTCTTTTATGTATCTATTTATCGTAGAGTGTCTTAAAACATAACCTAATAAATAATGTAATTCATTTGAAAACTTTTTAAATTTTTCTATATGCCCGATTATATCTTTAATTTCATTTTTCATTTGTATTTCAGCAAATGAGACTAAATCTTCAATTTTTAGGCTTATATTTTTGAAAAATGAATCAGTATTCTGGTTTACTAATTTAACAAATACTCTATTGAGTTTTTCTTCTTCAAATTTAAGATCTTTTAACGACGACAAGTGCAGATTTGTTTCTATTTGATTAAATAGGAAATAACTCAATTTTTCTATTAATTTATGACCTAAAATGTGTGCTGGTTTTTGCTCTTTATTAAATTTTACTTTTAGGTTTTCTATTAATTCTATTGTTAGAGTTTTTAATCTGCGATAAGATAAATATCTAGGAAGATTTGATTTTATTAGATTAAGGTTTTTTTTAACTAATTCAGAAAAATAATTAAATTGTGAATCCAATTCTACAACTCTCATACTTTTATTTTGCATCGCTGAATTTTCAATAAATTTTTTCGAAATTCTACAGATTTCTTCAAAGTTTTCATTTTCTAATTTTCCTTTATATAAGATATAATGTTCAAATTTGTTGAGCAATTCAACTATATTGCCCTTTTCTCCACTGGTAAGAAAGTTTCTTGAATACTCTAAAAACTTATTCATATAACCTTGTAAATCTATCAAGATTCTATTGGTACAAGAGATTAACCATTCTGCAACTTGGGGTTCATAAAATTTCTTGATTTTTTCTCTAATTTGAGAAATAAAAAAAAGGAGTAATTCATCTTGGGATTCATCCAATGTTCCTGTATTTACCAAATTAATAAGGTTTGTTCCAAGATTTATAGTTTTTTCCACGATAAAATTAGCACTCGGTTCTGATATTGAATATTTGAGGTGTTCTGTAGCTTGTTTGCCCTCAAATGGAGTTTTCAATTGATCAAACTTAGGATTTAAAAATTTAATTTCAATAGGTTTTTTATACCATAAGATCTCAACATTAACTCTAATTTTTCGATATGTACTTAGCATTTCTTGCTCTGTAGGTAGCGCTGTACTCAACCCAATTAATTTTTTATTCCATTTATCCTCAATCAGTTCCCCATAAAGTTTTTTACTAAACCTCGAGGCAAATTTGGCATAAATTCGTTGTCTGCTTTCATTATCTAAATCAGGACGATCACAAAATTCTTCAACCTCAAAAAATAATTTACTTATATTTATTAATGAATCTCGTGATTTATGTATATCTAAGTATCCCGTTTCAGGTTTTAAAGCTAACATAAGACTTTCACATTCTTTATATTTACCAGGGATAAAAATCATTGATTTTGGATAGATATTGACCTGAGCACTTTTTTCATCAAAATTAAACAAATCAAATTCAATACTAAATACTTCTGCTCCTGTATAATCTCTCAATATTGCATTATACATTGTTAAATATTTGATTACTTCTTGTGAAAGTTTATTTACTTTATCTCTTGTTAATCTTCCTGGACCAATAACATCTCCTACAATGAGATCATTTGGAGAAGAATATCCAAATATTAATGAAAATTGATAATTTATAGATTCACGTGTGGTTATCATAATTTAATTTCATTATTATCTCTTAATTGTTTAATCATAAAATTATAATCAATAAAACGCCATACTCAGACTCTCCAAAAAAAAATGAGCTTATTTAAATAATTTTAAGTTTATATTGTATTAAAATTTACTTTTGATAAGAAAATAAATTATATCGATAAAAATATTAATAAAGATGATGGATTATTAATGAAATCAGAAACATTTAATTAATAAACTCACTATTAGAAGTGGAAATTATCGATTTTCAAAAAAAATTAAACCTCAAGAAAGTTGAATCTTTGTTCAAGTTTCAAAAATAAAAATATAATAATAAAAACACTATTATATTTATAATAATAAAATCTAAAAGCATTCAAGGTGAAAGCTAATACAATTTGGGACTGATTTAGGCATCAATCAAGAGGATATAGAAAAAATAAGTCCTCAAATTACTTTCATAACATCAAACGCAGATATAGAAGCCATTGCACTTGTAAGTTTTGAAGGCTATCAAATTGCGTTCTCAGCTTTGCCACAATATCATGTTGACGGGGATCAATTTTGTGGACTCGCGAGTGCATTATTAATGACAGGAAGATCGACAATTCAAACACTGTTTCAAGAAGACTTAAGTGAAATAATTGTCCGTGCTGAAAATGGCTACATTGTTATTACAAATGCGGGTCGATTAGTTATTGTTTGTGCAGGTACAATAATTGACACACTAATGAAATCTGTGAAGGTAATGAGAATCGCAGCTAAAAATCTTTATAAAATATTCGAGGATCGCTAATTTCTAATAAACCTAATTACTTTTTTTAATTTTACTAAGAGGCATGAAAATTATATTAATTGCTTGGTTCAATTAAAGGATGTAATTTTTCGTAATTTCTTGACAAAAAAATGAAAAAGATCAATATCTTTTTATGTATTCATGAATAATTTAGATATATAAGTTTTTTTACGTGATTCGGTTTAATTATAATGGTTTTTAAAAACACCTGTTGGCGGTGGCATTGGCAGTAATGCCTATTGCATTGGATTAAAGCGAAACCACACTTTCTTGATTTTTAATTTTTATATATTATTATACAAAAATAGAAATTCTTCTTCTGAGTCTGCATTAATAAATTGATTTCCAATTTTTTGATGATACACACCACTTAAAATTTAAGAAAATAGAAAAAAATAGGTAAAAATAATGGTAGATTATTTTAATGCTAGAATTTTATTAGAACCAAGTGAAGTTCCAAAAGAGTGGATAAATCTTTTACCAGATTTACCCTCTACTATGACGCCCTTAATTAATCCGATGGATTGTAAGCCGATACCACCAGAAATGGCATTTGCAATATTCCCAAAAGAATGCGTTTTGCAGGAAGTATCTCAAGAATCGACAATTCCAATCCCAAAAGAATTAAGGGAAATTTTTGCTAAAAATTATAGGCCAACCCCCTTACATAGAGCTTTAAGGTTAGAAAAGGAGTTAGGGATAGAAGGAGATAGGATAAAAATTTTCTTCAAAAATGAATCTGTGTCTCCTACTGGATCGCATAAACCCAATACTGCCATACCTCAAGCATATTATGCAAAGAAAGACGGGATAGGAGAGTTGGTTACAGAAACTGGTGCAGGACAATGGGGTTCTGGTTTAGCCTATGGATGTAATTTATTTGATATTAAATGCACAGTTTATATGGTAAGGGCAAGTTTTCTACAAAAGCCTGGGAGAAAAATTTTGATGAGATCTTATGGTGCTGAAGTACACGCAAGTCCTTCGAAATTTACAGAATCTGGAAAAAAATTCTTAAGTAAAGATGTAGAGCACCCAGGAAGCTTGGGTATTGCAATTTCAGAAGCTATTGAACACAGTATGAAAAGCGATAAAATAAGATATTCTCTCGGAAGTGTAGTAAACTTTGTACTTTTACATCAAAGTATTATCGGACAAGAAGTAAAAATTCAACTAGCAAAAATAGGTATTGAAAAACCGGATGTAATTATTGGTTGTATGGGGGGAGGTTCAAATTTTGCGGGGATTGCAATTCCTTATATAAAAGATAAAATAAATGGTATTAATGAGGAGATAGAAATGATAGGTGTTGAACCTCGAGCTTGCCCAAGTGTTTGCAAAGGTGAATATAGATGGGATTATGGAGATACGGCAATGAAAGGCCCAATAGCAAAAATGTATACACTGGGACATGATTTCATTCCTAGCCCTATTCATGCTGGAGGATTACGGTATCATGGAATGGCTCCTTTGATTTCAATTTTATATAATAACAAGATTATTTCTGCGACGATGCATCATCAAACAGAAGTAATTGAAGCAGGACTTAAATTTATGAGAACTGAAGGGATTTTACCCGCACCTGAAACCGCTCATGCTATAAAAGAGGCAATTGATCAAGCATTAAAAGCTAAAGAGAACAATGAAAAGAAGGTAATATTATTCAATTTTAGTGGTCATGGATATTTTGATTTATTAGCTTATAAAACTTATATGACTGGTGAATTAGTAGATTACGAATTACCAAATGAGGAAATTAAAAAAGCTTTAGCCTCAAACGAAATGCCAATAATTGATGAATCTCAATTTTAGAATATTTTTAACTTTTTTTTTTTTGTTTAACTCAAGAAAATCTTAAAATATACGGTTCTTTTAAATATTAAAGATTCATGAGTTTGGTTGTACATTGAATATCCTTTCGATAATTATTGTTTGTTATTTTTATGTTTATGCATTAATACTTATATACATCTCAATCAAAGCAAAAAAGAAAGGAGAAATAAACGCATTTATCAATAATCTGGCAAACGCATTAATTATGGTAATAGCAATTACTATAAACTTAGTTCTGATCAATTTTTTCTCGTATTTAAATGGAGAATTTCTACTTTTTCCATTCAATATATTACTGATTGGTTTTATTGGAATATTCCTTCCAACATTTTATTTCTTTACCACAAAAGAGAAAAATAAACTTAAGAAATCAGATCAAGAAATTGAGAAATTGAAATATCCCTTAATCAAAGAATTACCGCTAAAATATGAAATTTATAGAAAATTAACGCATTTGGTTGTTTTAGGAATAATATTTTTCTATTTTACTTTAGGTTTTTTAATAAAGAATTTTTTTTCTTATATTTTAGATTTTGTTCCAAGTTTTATATCTAATATATTTCACATCGGAGGAGATATAATGTTTTTCACTCAAAACCTTGTAATTTTTTTAGTTGGAGTTTCATTAATCGGTTTATTAACAGCAGATTTTATAAGAATTCTAACACCTGATATATATCCTTTAAAGCCGGTTAATCAACTATTAAGAGAAAATGAATTAGGAATGAGAATTGGCCCTCATATTTCCATGAGTATTGGTTGTTTTTCAATAATAATTTTATATGGATTAGTAAAACCAATTGGGCCTGTTATAATATGTACATCAATGACAATGTCTATATTTGGAGATATGGCATCAAACTTAATTGGGAGAACTATTGGAACTAGGAAAATTCGTGATACAAATAAAACATATGAAGGATTGTTTGCAGGAATCATTGTGGCTTTTTTTACAGGTGTATTAATATTATATCTGTTAAGAAATTTTTATGTTTTTAGCATTTATGCTCTATTCTCAATACCATTGATAGGTGCTGTTATTATAGGTTTAATAGATTATCTAAATCTCAAAATTGATGATAATCTCTCATACAATTTTTGTATATCTACAGTTCTGTTTTTTATTTCTATCTTCATAATATAAAACTTCTAAAAGATCTAACCAATGAAAAATTATTTCAATTAAGATAGTTTAATTTATGAAAATGTTAGAAGAAAAATTAAAGATTGACAAAATTTCCAAAGGAACAGTAATCGATCATATTGATGCAGGATACGCCTTAACTATCTTGAATCTTACAGGATTAGACGAATCGAAGAATTTAATGACAATTGGGGTTAATGTTTTATCAAAAAAACATCGTACTAAAGATATAATTAAAATTGAGGGTGTTTTCTTAAATGAAACTCAGATGCAACAGATTTCTATACTTTCACCAAATGGTACTATCTCATTGATTGAAAATTATATTGTGATAGAGAAGAAAAAAGTAGAACTCCCATCAACGATTAGGAAATTGATATTATGTGCAAATCAAACTTGTATTTCAAATTCAGACGAACCAATTGACACTGAATTCTTCGTTTTAGAGGAGAAACCTTTAAAAATTCAGTGTATGTATTGTGACCGAATATACAGACTTGAAGAAATTGTATTTGCATCTAAACAGAAAAAAGAAAAGAAGATAAGACAGATTCTCCGATTATAGTCTCTTTCAATACTAATAAAACGGTATACCAAAAATTTAAGATTGGGTTTATGAGTTTATGGGGAGAGATTAATAAATTTTAATGGAGTAGAGTATAGAGAATTTTATGTCTAAAGAAAAGAAGGAAAAAAAAGTAATATAAAGTTTTAATTAAAACTTAAATTTCCTTATCTTATTATACAAAAAGGTCAAGAATTGAAGAAAAGTTCGGAATTAGTTTCAATAATGTATGTGTAATAACACCAACAATCATGAAGGCAAAGAAAAACATACCTATACCTGGTTGTATAATATTTTTCCAGCTCCACTCTTCTTTTACATAATTATATTTTAAAATTATAAAACTCACAAAAAAAGGAAAGATAAACCACCACAATATCATCCAGATTAACAAAAACCATCCAATTAACCCGAGAACGAGTCTTCCTACTAGAGCACTTAATGCACCTGTAACTGCTCGTATCCAGTATAATTTTGTTTCTTTTTCTAAACGGAGATCAAATTCTTTTGTTGTTTTTTTCTCAATTTTAATATCTTTTATTTGTAGTTCTTTTCTCTTTTCTTTTAATAATTTATGTCTTCTTTTTTTGATATCTACCTTCTTGGGCTTTCCCATAATTATTATTATAAATATTATTTACTATAAAAATAATTATATATATTGATAAACTAAAAGTCTAACTTAAGATGATTAAAACCATAAGAGAATTCTCGAATTTTGACGTATTTGCTATTGTTAAAGAATTGGATTCGATTTTATCGAATAGTTCAATATTAAATATATATGAAGTTGAAGATCTCCTTCTATTGAAAATCAAAACGAAAAATGGAAGAAAAAGTTTAATTATTAAAAGAGATTCGCGGATTAATTTGACTGAGTATGATTATCCAATTCCGAATTATCCACGCCAATACATAAGATCTTTAAGAAAACTTCTTAAAAATAGGACGATTTCAAAAATAAGTCAACATAAATTTGATCGAATAATTGTAATAGAATTAAGTTATGATAATAAACCTTGGAAGTTCGTAATTGAATTATTTAATAAAGTAAATTATCTTTTGTTGAATGAAATTAATATTATAAAAATAGCCAAAAAATATAAAAAATTTAAAGATAGAATCATCCTGGCGAATAAAGAGTATATCTTTCCCAAATCCCAAAAATATGATTTTTTAACGATTGATAAAAAAGGTTTTTGTGAATTATTTAGCAAGTCTAATATTGAAATAGTTAGAATTATATCAAGACAAATTCATATCTCTGGATTGTACAGTGAAGAAATTTGTCATCGAGCAAAAATTGATAAAAAAACACTAAGTGAAAATCTTTCTGATCAAGATTATGTTAACTTGTTTGATGCTTTTAAAAAATTAAGGAATAAACTATTATTTAGTGAGATAGACGCCCAAATTATTCTCGATCAAGGTGGAAAAGAAATCTCAGTTTTACCATTTGAAATTGAAATTTTGAAGAATTATAACAAAAAAAAATTTCCTACATTTAATGAAGCAGTAGATGAATACTTTTCAAAAATTGATTCTGAAGCTCTAATGAGCCCAAAAGATCAACGAATACAGAATTTAATAAAAAATAATAAAAAAATCCTAAGAAATCAGTTAGAATACCTTGACGAGTTAAAAAATAAAAAAATAAAATATTACGAAATTGGAGAATTAATGTACACGAACTTACACTCCTTAGAAAAGCTCCTTTATGTAATTTTAAATGCTAGAGAAAAAGGTTATAATTGGCATGAAATTAATAATAAACTAAATAATGCTAAAAAGGAAAAAATAAATGAAACGGAGTTTTTTGAAAAAATTATACCATCAACAAAACAGCTCTTATTAAAATTAAATGAATATGAAGTTTATATGGATTTAAGGAAAAGTATAGGAGAGAATGCTAATCACATATACACTAAAGGAAAAAAAGCCGAGAAAAAAATAATTGGGACATTAAAGGCGATTAAAAAATCTCAAGATACAATTAAAAAATTAGAAATAGAAAAAGAATCAATTGAATTGGAAGTTGACTTTCTATTAAAAAAACCAAAAAAAAAATGGTATGAGAAGTTCAGATGGTTTATAACATCAGATAATTTCTTAATTATCGGAGGGAGAGATTCCACATCAAATGAAATTATTTTTAAAAAACATCTTGATCCAACAGATCTAGTTTTTCATACTAATTTCCCGGGTTCTCCATTAGTGGTAATTAAAAATCCAGAAAATCTGGAAATTACTCCAAAATCTATACAAGAAACTGCCATTTTTGTTGCTAGTTTTTCAAGGGCATGGAAAGAGAATTGGGGTGTAGTTGACGTATTCTATATAAAACCTAATCAAATTTCAAAATCTCCTCCTTCTGGTGAATTTTTATCAAAAGGATCCTTCATAATTTCAGGTAAAAAAAATTTTATTAAAAATGTAAAAACAGAATTGGCTATAGGATTAATTTTTGTAGAATTAGATACTAAAACTAAAGAAGATCGCAAAGTTTTTTATCCTAAATTGATGATTGGCCCGAATTCTGCAATTCAAACCCTAACAAATATTTCTGTGAAAGTAGCTCCCTCAAAATCCACGGGATTGACAAAGGGAAAGTTAGCTAAGGAGATTAAATCTTATTTTATTAAAAATGTTAATGAAGAATTACGAATTTGGGTGAAATTATTGTCATTAGACGTTATTCTTCTTTATCTCCCAAGTGGTTTTTCAATTATTTTGATATAATTTAAAGTAGGTCATCCATGATTTAATTTTAGTAATATTTTTATGACAATCAAAAAATATCCCTTCAATTCCCATTTTAAGCTGATTAAATCTGGTTTAAAGTTAAATTTAGCTTGATTCATAAAATTTTCTAATGTAAAATCAATTCCTTTTATAATATTAAAACAACTTGTAATCCTTGGGTAGTGGTTTTTTATAGTTTTTACGTCTCGTAGAAGTCTCCCACTAAATATACTATTTTCTAATCATAATTCTTCCTTAATCAATTTTAATGCTTCATTCTTTTGGCCTTTCTCTTTCAAATCAGTTATAAATTTTGTCTTTCCCTTTAACTCTAATAAAACATCTGTTAGGAGCTGTATATTGAAAAAATTATTCCACGCTATGATTTTACTCACAATTTCATAATTATAATTTTTTAATTATCCCGATCCTGGTGTAGTTCTATTTAGAAATTTATCATGTAAAATAACAAATTTACTATCTTTTGTTCTTCGAACATCAAATTCAATATAATTATGCCGAATTTTATAGCCTTTTTAAACGCAGCAATCGTGTTTTAATCTAAGTCTGTTCTAGTTCCTCTATGTCCAATAAATAAGAATTCTTGTTTCATAATGAAAAAAGTAAGATATAATACTTAACTTACATATCTTGAACAAGAAATAAATAAACTAATATTAAAATAAGTCCAAAAAAAGTGAAAAGAAAAACCCAAAAATTTAATAATGTTTGACCTAAGGAAAAAATAATTAATAAAAGTAATTCTTTCCAACCTAACGGTTTTCCAATTAGCTCTTTATAATTACCTATACTCGTAATCATAAACATAAAAAATAGTAAAATTGCTCCCACTTTAATTAAGATATCTACAATATTCCAAATTATACTTTGGTTAAAATTAAACGTAAGCAACTCGGTATTGAAAATTAGAGATATAACATAAAATATACCTCCTAATATTGCTGAAATAATTACTGATCTGAAAGCGAATTTCTCATCAGATCTTTGTTTTCCCTTTGATTTTGTATCTTTTTCTGTTTGTTTAGTGATTTTTGGCATGTTATCGTTTTATTCTTTCAATTTTATCCTTTAATCTGAAAATTTTATAAATATAGAAACTGTAAAATGCTCCAAGAATACAAAAAATTATAATCACTAAGAAAAAAAGTGCAGCATTAATGAACTGCGGTGTTTTAGTGGATATTGGTTCAATATTAATTAAAACAATTATACTTTTTCTAATACTGCTTGGATAATATGGAGACACTCCATAAATTATCATAAAAGCAGATGTTTTACCATGCTCTAAAATGGCATCTTCATTTGATTTATTAATCTCATTTATCGGGATTGAAAATTCATATGTTGATGTAATCCCTTCTAATTTTGCTGCTCCATGACCACTACTCAGAGTATCATTAAAATAAATACTATCGTTTATATATAAATCAAAATATTGAAATTTACCTCCTGAAATGTTAGAAAATTGAATAATTTTAGCGTCCATAAAATCCTCTAAATTTTCCGAGGTAGTATTTGATAGTTTTACCCCTACAAACTCGCTGGAGTTATGGGCAGCGGGTTCCAAATCTAGTTGTACTGAGATATAAAGGTATTCGTCATTATTCATTACCCATAAATTGATAGGTAAATCATTTAAAAGAACCTGAATTTTTTTAGCTGTATTCCACTCTTGTGTTGAAATATTGATATATCCATCTATTGTTGGTGATTCTCCATACTTAGAATCAATTTCATCACTATAACTAAAACTATTAGGGATAAAGAGAAAGGAAACGAGAGATATGTTTAAAAATATCAGGGTAATTAAAATGTTAAAAGCTATTTTTTTCAAAGTATAAAGCCAGTGATTTTTGAATTGAACTATTATTAGTTTTATTAAATATTAAAAATGATAATTAAAATTTAGTTTAATATTTTTCGCACAATTAGGATTTATCATTGAGAATTAGAAATCAAAATTATTTTAAAATATAATTCATGAACGGGTAATTTTTTTCATTTGAGGTAATTAGGAAGCAGAATTAAACAATTAAATTTGTTTAAATACGCGATGATGTAATTAATCAAGCGTTTTATATCCCGTTTTGCCTCCGAGAGGTTTTTATTATTATAATCTGCAAATGGTTTAGGTCCTATTGCCACAAGATTACCAGATAAATCTTTTTCCCTTTTAATGAAAAACCAAAAAGCAATTTTTTTCTCATTGTCTTTAACAATAATTAACATCCAAGGATTAAGAGTCCAGTCAATTTCATCAGGACTTATAACTCTTTCAATTGCCCTTTCAGTGAAATATTTTTTTGTCATTTTTATCGTTTTAGCAAGAGCATTGAAGTAACTCCTTTTAATTCTTAAATATCCTCCAAAATATGGCTTTGCATCAATTAATTCGAGTTTCTGAATCGCTCCATTAGAAAACTTCAAAAAAACTTTCCAAGTAGTCATACCTATTATTATTTTTGTTTAGATAGTATTATTTCTTCTATTTTTATTTCATCAAATTTATTTTTGATCTTGTTAAATGATGCTTTTAAATTCTTGCTTTTTTCCTCATTTTTACTCATAAGTAAATAGCATTCGTAAAAAAATCTTTTTTCTATTAATACTATTCCTGAAGTATGAATAACATTGTACTCTCGTAAAATAATAGATAATTCCTCAAAGTTTTCATATGAAAAATTAAAATTTGATAAAGAAACTTTAGTAATTTTTTCCTCATTCAGGGGATAGATTAATAATTTAATATAGTGTTCTACTACAGACTGAATGACGAGTAAAAAAGGAAACTTACTTAAATCTTTAATATTTATAACATGAATTTCAAAATTTGACTTTTTAAAATCACTTACACGTTGAATGTATGCTTTAGTTAAACTCAATTTGTCCATTTTCATTCAAATAAACTGATTTTTCTTATTATGAACTACTTTATTTTCAAAGTTCTCTTTTATTGTTTTTATCGTGCCGGATGTTTTAATTGGAGATATTATTACTTTATTCCCATTAATCTCCTTAATTAGCGTCAATGCTGAGATAAGAATTTCCTTAGTTTGACGAGAACATCTAATAATTCCATATCCCTCTTCCAAATTAAGTTGTGATATCCATAGCCCTATTTTATTTGCCTCTTTCATCCCAAAATATCTCCATATTGATTGCCAAATAGCTCTTAATATTAAACTCTGATCTATTGAACTATCGTTTTCTTTTAATATTCTGAAAAATATATATCTTTGTGTTTCAGTTCTAACGATTTTCAACCCCCTCCTTAATTATTTTTACTCCTGTTTCAACTTCCTCAAATTTTCTTTCTCTGGCTTTTCTTACCATGATTTTAGGATTTGTTATAAAAGCCTTTTTTAGTGAGTCAAAAGGAATTCCTAGAAGAGTATGGCAAACACTGATGAGTGCTCTTGGATGTCTTAGATCGAATAAATTAACAAAATTACCGCTAATGATGTAATTCGCTTTTAATTTACGAGCTAGATTAATAAATCGATATAGATTTCTAAAATTTTTTGATTGTGAGACTTTATTACTTTCCATTATTGGTGCTAAAGAAAATTCAATAAATGAGTTATTCTGTTTAGTCAAAGAAATTACTCCTGGTGATATTGATTTAATAATTTTTTTATCAGAAAAGGAGACAATATCTACTCTTGAATCTTTTGCAGCATATAATTGAACATCTTTATTTACTGATTCGACAGAAATTATATCTGAAACTTTATTGAATTTTTTCAATCGTGTTTTAAATTCTTCAAAGTCATCTGTTCTTAAATTAGTTCTATAGAACAGATTGATATGTAGTTCTTTTTCTATTTTTTTTTTCCTATTTATTGAAATTATTTTTGAATCACTATGAAATGCTAGAATTACATTACTTATGCAAAATTTCCTACGAATTCTGAATAATCTTTATACAATACTAGCATACTC
>CAZRBD010000044.1:4540-8043 GCA_964598265.1 uncultured archaeon | reverse complement strand
AAAAGAATGGGAATTAGAAGTAAATGATGGTAATAAAATATTATATAAATTTAAAGCTTAAATTTATTATAAATTATAATCTATATGATAGTAAAAATAAAATAATTTTTCATATTATTATAATTATAATAATTTTAATATAGAAGTTATTTAATCTGAAAAAACCGGCAATGTTAAGATCTATTATTTAGATACTTAAGTAAGTTTACGTTGTTATCTTGAATTGGTCTCTTCTTATCTAAAAAAAGTTCTAATACGTTTATTGTATGATAAAGTTTATTTTTTATAATTTATAACTCAAAATATGTCTAAACAGATCTTAAACGGTGGGGATTTAGTTGTTGAATGTCTTTTAAAAGAAGGTATTAGTAAAATATTCGGTATAGTTGGGGGGGAATTATTATGCATTTATGATGCTATTGAGCGTTGGGGCCGGGAAGAAGGGATTGATACAGTTATGGTTAGGCACGAACAAGCAGGAGGGCATATGGCGGATGCTTGGGCTCGAGCAACAGGAGAAATAGGTGTTTGTTTAGGGACTGTTGGACCGGGAGTTACTCATCTTATTCCCGCAGTAGCTGCAGCTAATTCTGACTCAATTCCCATGCTCATTATAGGAGCGCAGATAGGTCGTATGTTCGAAAATACTGGTATTTTACAAGGAGGGATTGATCAGATAGCACTAATGACTCCGATAACAAAAGCACAAATCCAAGTAGAGGAACCAGGAGAAATTCCGAAAGCAATTCAAAAAGCTGTAAAAATTGTTTTATCAGGAAGGAGAGGTCCCGTATATCTTGAGTTCAGGGAAACAGCTTTAGTAAGGTCAGTAAGAGAAGGAGATATTAAACAGGTTTTAGCCCCTGATAAATATCGAGCATTACAAAGACCTAGTGGTTCTCCAATAGCTATTGAAAAAGCTATTAAAACTTTAAAAGGTGCAAAAAAACCACTTATCATAGCAGGAGGTGGAGTAATTGCCTCAGAAGCTTCAGATGATATAAAAATTTTATCAGAAACATACATGATCCCTGCAGGAACTACAATTAATGGTATTGGCTCTATTGGAAGTGATAAAAATACATTTTTAGATTCTTATTTAATTAATAATGCTTATCGAACAGCAGCATCTGAAGCAGATGTAATTTTGTCATTTGGATGTAAGTGGGATTATTCAATATTTTATGGTGCAAAACCTCTGTGGAATCAAACCCAAAAAATTATCCAAATTGATATTGATCCTAATGAAATTGGTAAAAACCGCTCTATTGAAGTAGGGATTGTTTGCGATTGCAAAGCAGGAATTAATCAATTATTAGAGGAAATGGAAAAAAACCTCCCAAAGAACAAAATTATTGAATGGACCGAATGGAACCGTTATTTGCAAGTCCTCCGAAGGAATCAACTACAAACAAATTTAAAAATAGTTGATTTCAAGAAAGTCCCTATGAAACCAGAAAGACTAGTATATGAATTATTTGATTTTATCCCCGAAGACGCCCAAATAGTTCTTGATGGTGGTGATATTGTGGTTTTTTCTTATAAATTTATAAACTATAAACCACGCCCACCAAGATCTACCTTTTTTCCAATTTCAATGGGACATTTAGGAGTTGGGATTCCTTATGCAATTGGAGTTAAAATGGCAAAACCAAAAAAACTTGTAGTATGTTTAAGCGGAGATGGTAGTTTTTTGTTTAATATTCAAGAATTAGAAACTGCTGTAAGACTAGATTTACCTATAATTATTGTTGTTGCTAATAATTGTGCTTGGGGAATGATAAAAAGCAGTCAAAAAAAAGGTTTTAATAAACGGTATTGTGATGTTGATTTACCTCCAACTAATTATGCTGAAATTGCACGAGGGTTCGGATGTTATGGTGAAAAAGTTGAAAAACCAGAAGATATAAAGCCTGCATTACAAAGAGCAATAGATTCAAAAAAACCAGCAGTAATTGACGTGAGTATTGCGTTTGAAACACCCCCTCCTATGAGATTATTAGCTCAATATAAAAAGAATAAAGGTTTATTTAACAAATAATCATCAATTTAGTAAGGTTAAGGTGAAAGAAAGAAGATGATAGAAAATAATTTTCTAACAGGAAAAGTAGCATTAATCACTGGAGCGGGAAGTGGATTTGGTCGCGAAATGGCAATTAGTTTTGCAAGTAAAGGAGCACATTTAGTATTAAATGATATAGAAATGGAAGGTTTAGTAGAGACTCGTGACCTCATTCTGGAACATTATGAGAGAGAAATTCTGGTTGTTAAAGCAGATATTTCTATTTCAAAAGAAGTTAATGAAATGGTAGAAAGAGTGTTTAGAAAATTTGATAATTTATTTATTTTAGTTAATAATGCTGGAATCGATGGGGGTTTATATACTTCATTAAAGGCAAAGGAACAAGTGTACGATAAAGTTATGGCTGTTAATGTAAAGGGTGCGTGGAATGTTACCAAAGCATTTTACAAAAGGATAAGGCGACAAAAACATTTCAAACCTATCCGTGGAAAAATTATCAATGTAGCTTCTTGCGCAGGGACTTTAAATGGACTAAACCCAATGATTGGTATATATTCCGCAAGTAAAGCAGCTCTGATTGCTTTTACAAAGCTATGGGCTCTAGAATTAGGCGCAAGTGACATTACTGTTAACGCGATCTCTCCAGGTGTATTTTTAACACCTATATATAATAATGATCCACGTCTAATTCGACAGTTTTTAGATACCAGAGGCGTAAAAATTCCAATTGATAGAATTGGCAACGCGAAATGGGTTGCTGATATTGCATTATTTTTAGCATCTCCTGCATCCAATTATATAACTGGTCAAAATATTATTTTGGATGGAGGAATGACATTAAGCATTAATAAACTGTAATTAAGAAAAATAAATTAAAACAATTATTAGAAGAAAAGATATAATATTCAAGAGCAAAGATGCTATGGATGAAGAACTCGACGCTGATGACTTAAAGAAAAGTTTAAAGATTGAATCGAAAGAAGGATTAAAAATTTCTTATGAAAAGAACGTAATAAAGAAAAACTTTCCCCATCTAATGGAAGAAATATCTGGAAATAAAAAATCATTAAAAATTGACTCTTCTATAACCTTAATAAATGAAAGTGGTAAAGAAAATCTACAAAATTCAAAAAAGTCTTATCCTAAAGAGTTATTTAATCCTAAACCAATTGATTTAATTAGAAGATGTATAACTTTTGAAGAGGCTATGAGTATATTAGATTTCTTATTACAAAGAAAGGAAATATCTCTAAAGGATTATAACTTACTAAAAAACCAAATAAAAACTGATGATGGGTTGAAAAAGTTAATCGAAAAATTTGGAGGCTTTAAAAAGCCGGGATATTACGAAAGAAAATATAGAAGCGATATAAAGGGAATAACTAAAAATAAGAAATAATATTTTGCATAAAAATTATTTTAGATATGAAAAATTATGATATATTGAGAAAAAATATGATGAGCTTATGACAAACAGAAC
>CAZRBD010000044.1:0-4530 GCA_964598265.1 uncultured archaeon | reverse complement strand
AGTAATGAATTTTGTCACTATAATCTGATTTTTTCTCTAAATATTAAAATAATATATCTAAATATTTCTTAATCAAATCCCCTTTTCTAGATGATTCTTAAATTTAATTCCCTTTACTGTTAATAAATGGTCTTTTAGAACAATCTTTATAAGGCCAAAATCAAGTAGTACAGGGATTCTTCCCTTGATACATTCGTAAGATAAACCTGAAAACAACTTTATTGTTTCAAAACTTTTTGCTCCTTTATCTATTGCTAGTAGGATTTCAATACCCATATAACCTAAGAGATTTTTTAAATCTTTATATGTTTTAGCTTCTTCAGACATATTAAATCCTTTAAACAATCTTTTATATAGCAGACAGAGTTTTTTTAATTTTAAAATTAATGGATAATTTCTATACTAAAAATTTTTCTTGATACGTATCGTTTATTTAATTTTCTCCTATATTCTTGAATTCTCTCTATAATTTTAGAATTATTAGTACTAGGTTTCTTATTCTTCTGGTAACAATTTTCTCATCCATTCTGGGAAAGCAGTGGTAATTTGTAGATTAGTTTTTAATACAATATAGGTTTCCCCATTATATTCGAGTTCTTCAATAACATCAAAAATCTTCAAGAACTCTATATTATCCATTAATGAATCTAAGGATTTTTTTGATACTAATTTTGGTAATTTATCCTTTGATATTAAACCATTTCTTAATTCTGAAAGAACATTATATTTTTTTGAATCAGCTATTATTTGGAATAAAATAGTAGAATCTTTTTTTATTTCTTCTTTGGTTTTTTTTTCATACTCACTAAAATACTCCTGAACTTTCGGTAGAAGTAATTCAATTAGTTCAGGTTTGTCATCTATAAATTCAATGACACTATCAGGTGGAATTCTCTCTGCATTCACTTCTTTTAACAAAAGGACGTATTTTTCTACAAAACCGATTTGATTAATGAAAATAAATTGTTTATCAACAAGAGTTTCTATGATTTCATTAAAACTCATCTCCGGGAACATTTCAATAAACCAATCCCTCAACCACTCTAAAGGAATGGGGCCATTAGATAATTTCTCTAAGGTTTGAAATATATGTTTATCAATAAATAATATAGCAATTTTCTCTTCTTCCGTTTTTTCCCTTGTGTCTTCAATAATTACCCAATACAAGTTATTAACCCAAGCTTTTATGAGAGAATCTTTTTTTATAATATTCTCTTGATCTTTTTCATCAAAATTATTTTTATCATTTATGTAGAATGCAGTAAAGATCTCCTCATTTGCTTGAAGTCTTTCAGAAAATTCAGAGCATAAAATTGAGATTTTTTCTTCAATTTCGGGTGAAATTTGTTGATCAATAATTATAGAGACCATTAACATTTCCTTGTTTCCACGTGCCCAATCTGAGTGGATTTCGAAGTAATAGTTCATGGACTTTAAATTTTCAAATGAATGAGTAAAGAAACCTTCATTAAATTGTTGATCCATGATATTGGCTATTTTTACAGATAAAGCAGCATCTAATATATTTTTTGGATAAGAATAAAACACTAAAGGCCCGATTTTGCGATGAAAATATGATAAAGTGACAATTGTCTTCAATTAATGAATCTCCATTATAGAATTTAATTTTAAAACTAGTTTTGTTAATTTTATAGTGTATGACCCAAAATAAATTAATATTGAAGATTATATATTATTAAAGGTAAATAAATTTATCTTATCTTAATTTCTAATATCTTTAGGTAAGAAATTTTAGTAAAAAATTAATTTTAATCACCAATTTCAAGAATTTTTAGAAAATAACTAATAACGATTATGTGTCCAATAAAATTAGTTGGGTTTGATCTAGATGATTGTCTTTTTGACTCATCAGGATTATCTGAGCGAGCAAGAATTAATGGAATAGATGCGATGATTAAATTAGGATTAAAAATCGACAGAAAGAAGGCTATTTTAATAGTCCAAGAAATTGTAAAAGAGTATGGCTCAAATTCTTCGAAGCATTATGATTATTTTATCCGAAGATTGAATCATTTTGAAAATGATATAGATTATATCACCAATGATGATTATTTTAAATTTATAAGTGCAGCTGTCATCGCATATCATGAAGAAAAAATTAAATCTATTCAGCTGTATGATGATGTTGAAGATTGCTTGAAAAAATTGAAGAGTTTATCTATTAAAATTGCCATAATTACTGATGGAATCCCTATAAAACAGTATGAAAAGATCTTGAGGTTAAAAATTGAAGATTTGATTGATTTAATCATAATATCAGATGAAATTGGAATTAAAAAACCTAACCCAAAGTTATTTGGATATTGGTTAAAGAAATGCGGTATAGAGGGACCAGAAGCAATTTATATTGGAGATCGAATTGATAAAGATATAATTCCTGCATCTCTTAATAAAATTTATGGGATATATCTACATAGAGGAGGAAAATACGATGATTATGACTCAGATTTAATTCAGGAGGGTTCATTTAAACCAGATTATGAAATAAATAATTTATATGAAATTTTTAATATAATTAATGAAATTAATAGTCGTACAAAATAAGTTTAATATTACTTATGAAAGTAGCATGTATACAACCTAAAATTAACAAAGATAGAGCTGAATGTTATAATGAAATTGATGAAATACTAAAAGATTTATCAAAAAAAGTACAAGATTGTGAAATTGTATGTTTACCTGAAAGATGGGTACCTTTTCATCAAAACTTTAAAAAAAATATTCAAGCTGAAAGAGGTAGTGATTATACTGCAATTCAAAATTTTGCATTAAAGTATAAAATTAAAATTATATCGGGAGCAATCTGGGAGCAAAGAGATAAATTAGAAAAACCTGTTATTACTTGTTATTACTTTAATGAGAAAGGAGAAGAAATAGGTAGACAAGATAAAATTCATCTATATACTTATGAAAAAGAACAATTTGAACGAGGAAAAGAATTAAAACTATTTAAATTTAACAGTTTTAGTTACTTCTCAATTTTAATTTGCTTTGATATGGCTTTCATTGAGACTCCTAGATTAGCCATCGAAAGTGGGGCAGATATTTTGTTTTCACCAACACAAATTAGGGAAGATGGAATGTATAATTGGAATATTTATTTACAAGCGCGTGCACTTGAAAATAGAGTACCAATAGTAGCCTGTAATACATTTGGTAATTATTTAAAAAGAAAGTTTTTGGGGTATAGTAAGATAATTTCATTTTATGAAGGAAAGATATCTCCATCTAAACTAAAAATTGTAGAAGGGCCTATGAATGAAAATGGTTTTATTTCTGATAACATTAATTTGAAATTTCCAAGAAAATTAAGGGAGATCCGGCTAAAAGAAAAAATTGATAAGAATAAAATAAAAGTAAAAAAAATTGAAAAATAAAGAATTTCTATTTGATCATTATTAAAAAAGATGACTATTTCAAAAGATCTTAAAAAAATCCTTTTTTGTGGTTTAGAAAGCGGAGGAAAAACCTCAATCTTATTAATGTTAGATAAAAAATTTAGTCTATTACCTACAGTTAAACCAACTATAAAAGCTAAGAGAACATTCCATACAAACTCATTACTAGGAACTACAATTGTTCGATGGGATTTAGGGGGCCAAAAAAATTATCGAAAAATATACTTAGGGGAAAAAAGTAAATATTTTACAGATATGCAATCGATTTTCTATGTAATAGATATCCAAGCATCTGAAAAATTTGAAGAATCATTAATATTTCTTAAAGATATTATAACTATAACAACGGAATCACAGCCCGATAATTTTCAGATCTTAATATTACTTCATAAGTTTGACCCTGATATAAAGAATAATAAAGAAATCACAAATAACGTAAATTATTTAGAAAAAAAAATATCATCTACAGCTAAGAATGTAAAGTTTTCCATTCTTAAAACATCAATATATGACGAGCCAAGTTTGTTGAAAGCCTTTTCTGATGGTGTATTTTACGCTACACATAAATCCAAAATGTTTGAAACCCTTTTAAAAGACTATATGAGTAAAACTTACAATAGTTCTTTGCTATTATTAGACCAGAATTGCTTTATAATTGCAAGTAGGACCACAAATATAGCGTATCAGAAAATTTGCGAAGCAATTGCTCCAAGATTGACTCAAGCATTAGAAAAATTAGAAGAATGGGATATAAATACAATAGATATTGTAACAAATGTCGAGTTCCCGGGGAAACATCCAGAACTACCGAAAGAAGGAATAATTTTTCTTAGAAAATTAGACATAAGTAATAAAAGGTTTTACCTGGTAGCACTCTGCTTAAATAAAAAAGTGAAAATAAAAGCTTATGAATATTTACCCTTACTATCAGAAAATTTAAAAAACCTATTAGAGAGCTTTGAATAACTTTTCGATAAGGTCTAATACTCTTTTTTAATTCTTAGATATTTATTTCAAAATAATGAACTCTTTGTTTATATTAAAATCATCTAAATAACTTAAAAAAAAATGATAATTCATGATTTTAACGAGGTTTCCCAATTTTTTTTAC
>CAZRBD010000043.1:23417-25791 GCA_964598265.1 uncultured archaeon | reverse complement strand
ATAAGAGTAAATGGAAGCCAACAGAAGAAGCGGAAAAAGAGTATAAAAAATACAAAAATCATTTTGAAAAAGATTAGCTGGAACAATAAAGTGATTAAAAATTATAGAAAACAGCTTTAAAATTTCCATCGGTTCAAAACAAGTACTAATTAAAGAAAGATTTACATTAATTTATGGAAAATTTAAAAGGAATTTATTAAATCAACATAAGAGCGAGAATTTTCTTGAAATTTTAGAAAATCTAAATTTAATTCCAATGGAAAAATTAATTAATATTCTTCTGGAAGAATCTGAAAATCTTTACGGATTGGGAAGTTCTTTAAAGTTGGTAGATTTTATCCAAGAGTACCGTAAGACTATTAGTAATAATATTAAATTTGCGTCTCAATACAATGAGATGCTCCAAAACTTATGTAACTTATTAAAATTTAATTTACTTTCACAAGAAAAGATTTCTCTCCAAAAAGATTTAGAAATTTCAGTGAAAAATAAAAAAGATAGTGATAATACTGCTATTTTGGATTTATTAAGTAAGATAAATGAATCAGTAAATATTAACAAAAACAAATTAAAGTTCCTAAATGAAGATTTCTCACGATACAAGAATCAATTTGAACAAATTAACCAAACTATTAATGATTATAAGAGCAAAATTATAGATTTAACAAAACAAAAAAAATATTGTTTTAGCAAAATTAACCAAATTACTCGAAAAATGTCACAAGGTGATCAAGAAGCACCTAATATTTCAAAAAATGAAGGATCAGAATCGAATGATGGTTTAACTAACGCTGAAAAAATTAGAGCCCTACAAAAAAAAGCAAAGAATATTCAATTTGAAATTAATTCTATTAATTCAAATATAAGTCAATCTCAAATTAAATTAGCGGCGATAACCCCTATTTATGAATCTTATAAAAATGATTATCTTGAATTAAAAGAACTAATTAGCACGGAAAAACAAAAAATAAATGCTCTTAAATCTGAACTCAAAATCCAAATTAAAGATAATAATATAATACAAGATCTTATGAAAACCGATTTGAAATTATATAAACACCCTCCTGAAATAGAGAGAGAAATTAAAGATATCAATTATGAATTAGAAAAGATATCGATTCCCAATACTCTATACAATTCTCAGAATCCATCGAATTTGGCTATTATCTTAAATAAATTAGAAGATTTTGAAAAATCATTGAAAATTCATGAATCTGATCTTATTATCACTAAAGATGAAGAAGATTATGGGGAGAATATTGTTAATTTTCAGAAATTTGAATTCCTTATTAATAATCTTGAATCTTTAATAAAAAAATTCATGCAAGAAATTAAATTATCTCCTCATTTTGAAATAGTAATTAATGAAAATGAGCAGGAATTCTTTATCGATGTCGAATTTATTCGAAATAAAAAAAAAAAAAATTAAATTCGATGGACTAACAACTCCAGAAAGAATTTATTTCATTATAGTGTTTTATCTCTCAATAAAACTTCAAAATAAAAGTGAAAATATAATGTTTTCGAATTTATTTTTACCAATTAAATATAATAAAGCAGGATCAATATATAGAACAATTAGAAAAATACTCCCAATTTTCGAAAAGGAGGAAGTTCTGTCAAGGATTAATTTAGTATTTATCTTTTCGAACTTAGAAATGAAAAAAAAAATAAATAATCTAAACTTAATAAATTTAGAAGAGAGTTGAAGAGCGTGACATATGATAGTAGTAATATAAGTGAAATCGTAAAAATTATTACTAAATTAATTTTAACTAATAAACAGAAAGTAACCCGAGAAGAGGATCTAAGAAATATAAGTGAAAATTTTAATTTTAATGAAGTTATGAGTGAAGTATACATAAGTTTGAAAAATATAGGATTTGATCTAATTAAAACTAAATTCATGGAAAAATTTTTTTATATATTAACTTCTGATGGCAAGGATGACAATATTTCACCTTCTCATTATGGTACATTAGCATTAATAATAGCTTTAAGTAAAGAAATTGATGAAAATATAAAAATAAATGATTTGAAAGAAATTTTCACTGAGAGTTGGGGCACAGATATCCAATTTTTAATACAAAATGATTATCTAAGAAAGTTTGATGAGCTAGGTATAGTAAAAGTCACCCCCTTAGGAAAAGCAGTTATGAAAAACATTTTTAAAGATTTAAATTTAAGAGATTTACTTAACGTATTTGAAAAATAAATAGAAACCTGGATTTTAAAATTAAGAACCTTTATTCTTCTTCAGGGCTCTCTAAATCCATTTTAAATTGTTCAAAAATCTTCTTTACACGTTCTGCGGAAGGACCAGTACCTCTCACACCTTCCTCATCAACAATAATTTTTCCATTCAATATCGAGA
>CAZRBD010000043.1:15710-23407 GCA_964598265.1 uncultured archaeon | reverse complement strand
TCTTCAATGTAATTAACATGGCCCTTAGAAAAAATTGTCGCAATCCTATTTGCTAACGCTTTCATTGGGAAAGGTTCTTCTTCTAGACTTATAAACTTGTAGTAAGTACTCCTAATAAACAACTTTGGATACGATTTGCTCTTTTCACTTTTAGCATTAACTAGAATTAGATTTGAATCCTCTGAGACTCCTTTTAATTGTCCTACAAAGAACTTGTCTTTATCAAGATAAACTTTGACGACTTTATCTATTAATAATCCTAACTCAGTATTATACTGCCTTATTGACATAGTATATCAGAACTTTTATTTTAATATAAATTATGTTCTCTTCCTTTTATTCTTAATTCAATTAATTTAAAATTTGATCGATGAGTTTTGATATATTCTCTCCAGTTATTGTACTTGTAGCAAAAACTTTAAGAATAGGATTTATTTCTTTAGCATCATTTATCATTTCTTCAATATTTACATTAATGACATCATTTAAATCTACTTTATTAATAACAGCGATCTCTGAAGATTTGAATAACAATGGATGCTTTCTTATTACCCATTCTCCTTCTGTTATAGAAACTATCACAACTCGTTTGTCTACTCCCAAAATAAAATCCGATGGGCAAATTAAATTACCTACATTCTCAATGAACAGAACATTGATATCATTTAGATTATAATTTTTTAAAACCTGGGAAATATGATAAGCATTCAATGCACATTCCCTACCTGTGTTAATTTGAATTGCTTTTGCTCCGTGTTTTTCGATTCTGTCCGCATCTATTCTGGTAGCTACATCACCATTCAACACTAAAATCCTATAATCCTTTACAATTCTGCTTACAATGCATTCGATAATTGCTGTTTTTCCTGCTCCTATCGCTCCAACGAAATCTATAGACTTTATCTTTTTCTCTTTTAGCAACTTGTTATTCTGTTCAGCTAAACTATCATTATTCCCAATTAAGTCCTCATTTAACTCTATAATTCTTGAAACTGTATTTTCTGGCATTTTACTTCCTTAGAACATAAAATCAAAAAAGTTATATATAAAAATTATTGTTTTAAGATAATTTTTACTACTTCAAAACTAAAAATGGTAAAAGAGTAATTTTTACTTAGAAAAAAGGCGATATTTATATACTATATAGGACCCTAAAATTCCTCCTAATTCAGGAAGATAGTAGAGGAAATTTAAAAAACCATCAGTAAATCCATAAAGTAAACCAAAAAACAACCTAAATACAATGATCATATATAAGAATGCTTTACCTGTCATCCTTACTCTTACAAATGTTACTAGCGCTGAAGTTTCTCGATTTAAAGATGGAAAAATGGTATAAGTTATTACTCCATAAATTCCTCCCCAAACTAATCCCACCCCATCAAAAAATGAATAACGATAAATTGGGTAATATACAATCAACGCAAGCCTGAGAAGAAAATAAAAAATAATCGAAAAAAACCCGGAGATGAGGAATAAATAAACAATAAATTTAGTTCCTCTTGCCATTTCTATCAGTTTTGCTATTTTGTTTGTAAAGTATAACATAATAAAAATAAACATTAACGAAAAAAAGAAAAATGGGTTATATGGATTGATTTGATCGATAAAGATAGATGTGAAGAGTGTATGGAAAGTAAATTTTGTCGCTAAAGCATTTAAACTCAAATAAAAATATTCACCTATTCCATAAAAAGAGAAAAACATTGCCGTTATTGTCAAACCTATTATTAATATAAATATTACCTTGGTGCCTTGATACTGCGAAGTTAACCTATCTAATCTCCGGGAACCTCGTACTGTTTTTTTTCGCTGTTTATCTTGTCTCTTCAAATATTTCTTTAAAGCTCTAGGACCTTTTTCTAAATAATCCTTTGATGAAGAAATCTTTTTAAAAGTAACTTTAGAACGACGCCGTGTTTCCGTTGGAGTAATTGGGGTAACAGCAACATGTTTTAATTCAAAAGTACACTCATGATTTTCTGGTAAACGATGTTTTTTACCATAAGTTCCTCCACAATATTTGCATGTGAATGGTAAATAATTAATCTGATTCCCACAAAATTCACAATATGTCACTTAAATCACTAAGAGATAGTAATATTAGTTAAAGAACTTTAATTTTTTGAATTTAAAGGTATAATAATTTAAAATCATCATGATTCATAATTCTTTAGTTTTTGTTTTCTTAATCTCCTATTTTTCTAAGAGAGACTAAATTTAAGGGATATATAGATTAATATTAATTGGAGCATATATAAAAATGTAAGTGATTATTACTAACCCAAGTAAGGATCCCGCAAGAATTAAATATATTTTTTTATTCCATCTTAAAATATTTTGACCATCTAATATCCCTATTGGAATCATGTTAAATGTTCCTAACATGTAATTTAAATTTGCAGCTAATCCAATCATCATATTTAGTGGATAATATTGAGTTGGTACTATGAATGAAATTATTAAAAGAATTGTACCATATACAAGATTAACTGTAGGACCAGCAGCTTTACATAACCCAGTAGTTTTATCAATTTTGCTTAAACCTAAGACAACTACAGCTCCAGGTAAAGCTAACGTAGGTAAAGGTATTCCACCTGAAAATAATGAAAAAATCCCAAAAGCAATGCTAAAACCTGTCAATATCATTCCAAAAGTTAATAATCTAAATTTAGTTTGCAGTTTAAAATGGATTGCGACTTGCCTATGTCCAAATTCGTGGAATAAAAAAGCAGTGGCATAAAAACTTGCTAGCATGAAAATACCCCATTCATAACCTGTGTTTATTAAATTAGGATAAAAATTTAAAATCCCAATAACGAAAATAAGAGATACTCCAATTATCAGATGAAGCAGTTCTGATTTGTGAGGCAAAAGGATGCCTTTAAAATCTATCCCTGAATCTGGGTTAAAAGCATCAACTGGAACTTGAGATTCTTGCCGAAACCAAGTATAGGTTCCATCTGTTGTTCCACGAACCACTCCAGAAGAATGGTCTTGTTGATATGTATTTATTTGATGAGAAGAGATAATTTGAGGGGGCTCATCAAAAGATGGTGGGGAGATAGAACGTTGTTGTAAATTTAAGCTTTCTTTTACAATATTACAGTCATGATCTATCGGATCACTATGATAATTGCAATAATTTTGTCCACATTTACTACAATAGAAAGATTCCCCGATAATCTCTGTTCCACAATGAGTACAATTAGTCATATTAATATCCTAAACTAGTTTTGTATATTAAAAGAATTATTTTTTATTTAAATATAAAATTAAAAGTTTAAAATTTTATTGAGAAATTTTATTCCGTTGTTTTTATAAATTCAAGATTGAGCAAATTATATTAATGAAAAGTCTACTATTTATGTAGAATCAAATTATTTTTAAGTGAATTTTATGAGTCAAGATGAAGATGAGAATGTAACGGAAGAGGAGCGAAAAAAATTAAAGGAATTAGGTGTGGATAGTACGTGGGACATCTTAACATCTGGAGAAAAGAAAAAAGAAGAATCTAATGCAAAAAAACCCTTTAGGGGTTTTGACTAACTTATTCTAAATTTCCTGATAATTTACATTCATCATTCTTTAAATTCAAGTTATTTTTAAAGTTGAGTTTCAAAATATTTAACTTGCTAAACAAAAGACTTCTTCTTACAGTGTTTTTACTTTGGAAATACACTAAAACCACCTTTAGTCTCTTTATTGTAATCTTTCCTATACAAGTATACATCGGAGGAGCATTCTAGGAATGGGAAGTTATTCCAAAATGAATTGATTGCTCGAGAAAAACTATATGCATATAGGCAGATCTATTAAGAAATGGAAAAAATCGATATTAATTCCATTAAACTCAAAAACTAATTATACATTAATAAGTTTAAGTTATATATTAGGAATGAAATTGGAAAGTGTTAATATCTTGAGAAAAGCAAAAAGAACAGTGTTTTGCGAAACATGTGAATGTGAAGTAGTCTTAGGAAGAAAAAACTTCGAACATCAATATCATGAGCTACTCTGCTTCCTTGTAATTCTGACTTTGGGTGTAGGTTTTATTATATATTATCTCCTAAAATATAACAAGAAACCTAACACGTGTCCTAATTGTGAATCGGTATTTGATTTAAAAAATCTTCCATCCGAAGCTACAATATAATTCAATTAAAGTGTTGATTCTAAGAACACATTTATTTTTCCTTGAGTTTCATTTTTTTATTACATCTCGGACATATTTCATCCGATTTTGTAAGTTGTTTTTTCATAATTGTTTTTTGATACTTACATTTTGCATTAGGACACACCAGGATGTATTTTTTTAAACTTTTCGATATTCTCCTAAGCGGTTTAATAATCTCAGTATCAATATTATTTTCATTAACTTTTGGATGTGATTCTCTTTTTTTCTTTAATTTCTTTTCCACTACCTCTGGTTTTAACCACTTATCTAAACCCATGGGAGTTCACTTAAAATTTAATAGTTGTTAAGTCAGGCCGAAAATTGAGTATACCTTATTCATTTATAAAAAAACGAAAAAAAATAAAAATTTGCTTATCAATATTATTATTAGAAAACTTGTTCTTTACCCTCTATTAGACGTTTTCTCAAATTTATTAAGTTTTCTTTGCTTAATTTTTCGTCTGAAACGTCTTTAGCGATTTTTTCTATATTTGCAAAATTAACATTATCTGCTGGAATTAATTCAATAGAATTCACCCATGGATCTGTTATAGGTCTACCAATTTGTGAAAGTAATTTAACATGAGCTTCTATTATATCACCTTGACCCTTATTAACAATTGCTCTAGCAATGTTAGTAGCAAGTATATTATATATCTTTCCTACATGGTTGATTGGATTTTTTCCACATACCGCCTCCAAACTCATAGTTCTACAAGGAGTGATTAATCCATTTGATCTATTCCCGCGCCCTACTTCTCCATCATCCCCGGCCTCCGCAGATGTTCCAGTAATTGTAAGATACATTATACCTTTTTCAATTTTATCTCCTACATTTACTTGGCATGATACTTCTCGTTCCGGAATTACTTTTGCGGCTAAATCTAAGACAGCATTTTTAATCTGATTTGTATAATTTATATATTCATCAGCGTCATTGATATATTTACTAACCATCGCCGCAGCAACAGTGATCCCAACTTTGTTCCCCATCCTTTGGGTCATGACCTTAATATCTTCCCCAGAACCTATACATTTATCCTTAAAAGTGGGAGAATTAATTAGTCTTTCTGCTTCTAGTGTGATTCTTTCTACATCTGAATAAGGAGCATAACCTACTCCAAAACTTGTATCATTTGCGAGGGGAATATCATCAGTATGATGGGACTCATCAAACACACCTGTTAGATCGATTGATCCTGGTCTAACCGCGTAATCAAATTGGATGTCTCTATTTAGATCAAGATTTCTAAAAATTCCCGATAATACTTTACGTTGTGTTTCAATACATATAATAGCAACTGGAATATAATCTAATCTATTTGGCCCTTCAGCACATTCAATTAAAATCTGATTTATTGCTCTTCCTACTATTAAGAAATATTGTGGTTGGATTATTAAACCACCACCGAATTTAGGTTTAGCAGTTCCGCCTACTAAGGCAGCTTTATCTACATTATGATGATATACGCGATCATAATTTTCAATATAATATAAACAGAGCGCTCTTGAACAAGCATCAGCAACCGCATCACAAACTGTGTCGGGATGACCTATTCCTTTCCTCTCAACTATCTCAGGGAAATTACTTTTTTCAATAGGTAAAAATGTGGCTTTTGAAATTTTTAGCATGATATTTTAAATTAATAATCAATTATAAACAATTAAGATAAGAAAAATGCATTTAATGCATAGAAAAAGAACAAAAAATATATTTGTATTTCCAGTTTAAAATGAAATTTTTACCTGATACAAGAGAGATAAAGAATCTAAGAAAAAAATTAAATCTAAATCAGAAAGAACTAGGGAAAAAATTGAGAATTCCTCAATCTACAATATCAAGAATAGAAAATAGGAGAATAGATCCTCCTTATTCTAAATTTAAGAAAATTTACGAGTTTTTACAAAATGAAAGAATAAAAAGAGAAAGTATTGGGGCAAGAACTTCAGCAGAACATATTATGAGTAAAAATTTGTTAACTATCAATTTAAAATCGTCAATTAAAGATGCTATTAACCTACTGAATGAATATAGTATTTCACAAGTACCAATAATAGAAAGTGGCCAAAATATGGGGAGTTTAACATCAAAAAAAATTCAGAAATTTATAACTGACAATCCTGAAATTATCAATGCGGACGTATCTACTATAAAAGAATTACCTTTTCCTGAAATTGAAAAGAATTGGAATGTTAAGGAAATTTCAAATTTACTTATCAATTATCCTGCTGTATTGGTAAGGGAAAGAAACAAATATGTAGGAATTATTACTGATTCTGATTTACTCAAACTAACAAATGAAAATTAGTACTAAAAATTAGAAATCTGTAGATTTAATACATTATAATCTAAAAAATAATCTGAATTTCAATAAGAGAATTGATAAGTGTTGAAAAAAATTAATTTTTTATAATATCTTGCCTTTTTAAAAATTGGAATTGACGATTGAAAAGACTCTTGAAAAAATTAACATATTATTAGAGAAAGCTAAGTTTGAAACCTTTTTTTTAGGGAATTTTGCAACTAAGAAGAACAAATTCTGCTTTGATTTGCTTGTAAAAAAGGATGATACTATTTTTAGTATAAAAATTTTTAACAACATAGATAATTTAAATCCTGATATTATTCATGATATTAAATCCCTATCTTTGATACTTAAATCTAAGCCGATTTTGATTGGAATTAAGAATCGTTATCAAAAATTAGAAAATAATACTATTTATATAAGAGAAGACTTACCCTTTATAACTTTTAACACATTAGAAAATCTTATTAATAAAAAATACCCTTATATTTTAGCAAGAAGGGGTAGAGGAGTGGTATTTTTAAATGGTTCATTGATGAAAATACTACGAGAAAAACATTCATTAACTAGAAAGGAACTCTCAGAACAATTAGGGGTAACGATAAGGACTGTGAGCGCTTATGAAAATGAGTCAATGCGACCATCTGAAAAAATTGCTGAAAAATTATTAGAAATCTTGGAAGATAGTGATGTATTTAAAAAAATTAATGTTATTCAATGGCCAATCAAAGAACACTTTGAAAAAAATATAAATTTCGAAGAGAAGGAATTAAGTGATTTCGAAGCTCACGTTCAAAATATAATAAATGATATAGGAATCTCATCCTATTGGTATAAAAAGGGCTCTATGCCATTTAAATTGTCTATATATTCAAATTTTAGCAGTCTAAATTTAAAAGACTTTTATCCTCTCTTTTCTGGTATATCTGAAAAACAAAATAAGTTTAATGAATATAGCTTCAAATGCCTAAGGATGTTTACTAAATTGTTTCAAAAGAGATCGCTACTCATCGTCAATAATAATATCCAGGTTCCTGAGATCTTTAGAAGAGAGAAAATTCCAATTGTAAAAATTAAAAATTTAGAAAGAGTTGATGATGAGGAAGAATTTATTGAACTCATCCAAGAATCATGATGATGGACTTGAGATAATTTGTGGGATAGATGAGGCTGGCAGAATATAATTCAAACCGAATTATATGTTAAAAGGCTCT
>CAZRBD010000043.1:0-15700 GCA_964598265.1 uncultured archaeon | reverse complement strand
ATATATAATTACAGTAATGAACTCGTATATAGAAACTGATATATATGTTACAAAGCTCTGTTTTAGTTACGATTGTTATATGAGGAATCTGTTATTTTAAATCTAAATTAGCCTCATTATCTGAAATTGGGGTTAAAGACTCTAAAAAGCTAAGCCCTAAAAAAAGGAGTGAATTATCTGAAATTTTGAAAGAAAGTTGTTACTCCTATAAGATTATCGTAGTTAATTCTCAGGAGATTGATCAAAGAGAAACTAAAAGAATCACGTTAAACCGACTTGAAGAACTAAAGATGGCAGAAATTATTAATAAATTAAAACCCGATATAATATACTTAGATGCTGTTGATGTTAAAGAAGAGAGGTTTGGAAATTCAATTAAAAATTTGTTAAACTATAGACCTAAAAAAATCATATCTAAACATAAAGCTGATGATATTTATCCTATTGTTTCAGCGGGCTCAATAATTGCTAAATTTAGGAGAGATACATTAATTGAAGAACTTAAAGATACATATGGAAATTTTGGCTCGGGATATCCATCTGATCCAAGAACGATAAAATTTTTAAAAGAGTTTTTAAAAAAACATAAAAGAGCACCTAAAATTGCGAGGAGAACATGGGATACTATTAAAAGAATGATTAACGAAGAAGTATTATCTCGAAAAATAACTGATTTTCTTGATTAGGTGCTTTTCCTTACTATGAATATAATGTGATTAGCAGCGTACTTATGGATGTTGATCCTTTCTAGAATTGAATAATGTGCTTTTTCAAGAATAGTTCTTTCTTGAGTGTAAATATATTCTGAACTCTTTACACTATCAATTGACTGAGATTTTATAGCTAAGATTAATAAGCCATTTTCTTTTAAATAATAATTACAATTTGCGAGAGCAATTTCGGCTTGTCGTGGCTGGGCTACATCTTGATATATTAAATCTATTTCACTGAAGATAAATTTAGCAAAACTTTCTGGGAATCGAGCATCACCTAGTATCGGAATGACATTTTGTCTTTCTGAAGTATTTTGAATCATTTGTCTTAGACTCCTCTCTGAGAACTCTACACCGAAAATTATTCCATTTTGTATCACATCAGAGAGATGCGATATAGTTGTTCCGGATGATGCTCCTAAATACAGGCATTTTAAATTTTCAGTGAAAAAACTGCTGATTGGATTTTCTAAGATTATAGCTGCCAACTTACTTCTATATGGATCCCATTCTCTATACTCTACTCCATTAACATTTATTAATCTCTCCCCATAAACTCGTTTTCCAGAAATTAAATTTTTTGTATAAAGTTTTAGCTTTCCAGGTGGTCCAGAAATAAACACATTCTGATATTTAGGATGGTTTCTAATCTCGATTCTTGCCATTTTTTTGCGTTATTTTTTTTTCCTTTTTTTTCTAGTTTTTACTGCATCTGTTCTTTTAGGTGGATTTGGATATTTTTTTTCTAGTTCTTTGATTTTTTGGGCTATATCAGTTGATAATTTAGCACCAATAAACTCTCCTAAAAAATAATCTACTTTAGCTGAAAGGCCGATTTTACCAGCCACTACCCTCGCTATCTTACCTCTTATCCACGGTTTAGCTGACCTGATTTGATTCCACTGAAAGATTATGCCATGCTTCGGTCTTTTCTCACCTGTTTTAAGGAAACGATAAAGAGCTTTTTCAGCGCCAAGCAACTGAACCCTGGAAGCTGGCATATAAGCTAGTTTTTGTAAGCTTCCTGCTTTAGATATTAATTTAGCGCCAATTAATGAACCAATTAGAGCATTAACATTTGGGGCAGTTTTTTCCATTAATTCTGCTAAATAATTTTCTAACTTCTGACGAAATGATTCTAAAGATATAACTTGATCAGCATAATTTTGTAAAAGTTTAAGATCTATATCAGCTCCCATCGAATCTAAAGCAAAATGTTCCAATTCATTAATTTTTTTATCCTTTATATCAAAACTAATTTTTATGTTATCATAAGTGAAGTTACCTCTTGCCCCTAAAATTGAAATTAATCTCGATAATAAAATATTATCTTCAATTATTTTATCTGTTAACTCTGGAAAGTGTAAACCATACCACTCTCTTAAGTGACTAGAAAATAGGCTAATTGATTTTTTAACCATATCTAGACTTGTAATAACTTGGATTATTATGTTATCTACATGTCCACTAACTTCACTAATTTGTGTTTTAGTTAATTCTTCACTGACTTTCTTATACTTTATAAGTATTTCCTCAGGAGTCATATTAATTCCGATTTCTTTTAGGTGAGATTCTAAATTTAATCGAAACTCTTTAAGTTCTATTGATAATTTCTTGTATTCGGTTATATATTCTGATTTTTGTCGAGTTAAGTTTCCTAATTTCACATTATCAAATATAAACTCACTATAACCAGCAGTTTTAAGTTCAGATAAGAATTTCCTATAAACTTCTTGAATTGTATCTTGTTCGACATCCTTATAAAATTCAATAATTTTTTCATCTTCTCCATCGAAATCAATGAAATTTAAAATGTTTCCTGTTTCATCTAAAGCAAAAATTCCAATCAATGTATCTGCAACATAAGCCTTCATAACTATACTTGGTTATTTTTTCTTCATTAATAATTATTTATAAAATTATAATCATTATTTTCTTTTAATAAATGCTAGAAATAAATCTTTCTGGTTTAAAATTATCCACTCCTATAATTTTAGCATCTGGCATTCTGGGAGTTTCTTATTCTTCTATGAATAGAGTCATCAATGCCGGAGCAGGTGCAGTCACTACTAAATCTATTGGACCAAGACCTAGAAAAGGCTATAGAAATCCTTCGATTATCGAGATCTATCCAGGTACTTTTATCAATGCTGTTGGTTTAGGCAATCCCGGAATTGATGATTTCATCACTGAAATAAATGAAATTAAAAGCCATAACATTACGTTAATCGTGAGTGTTTTTGGAGACACAAATGAAGTTTATCTTGATGTGGCAACCAAAGCTGCAAATGCTGGAGCTGATGCTATTGAAATTAATATTTCTTGCCCACATGCCGAAGTATCTTCCATAGGAATTGATAAAAACTTAACTTATGAAAGTGTAAAATTTATAAAAGATTCAATTTCTATTCCTCTTTTTGTAAAACTAAACCCGAATGTAACCAATTTAGAAGAAATAGCTTTAGCAGCGGAAAAAGGAGGGGCTGATGGAGTAGTAGCGATAAATACAGTAGCAGCACTGAAAATTGATGTGAATACTAAAAGGCCAATTTTATCACATGGAAGTGGAGGACTTTCCGGAAAAGCAATTCATCCAATTGCTGTAAAAAAAGTGTATGATTTATATAAAGTTTTAAAGATACCTATAATAGGATGTGGAGGAATAGATTCATGGTCGGATGTAGTAGAATTCTTTCTTGCTGGGGCTTCAGCAGTGCAAATTGGGACAGGACTATATAAGCAAGTAGAGGTTATTACAGAAATTAACAAAGGAATAATTCGATATCTTAAAGATAATGGTTATCAATCCATTTATGATATCAGAGGATTAGCTCATCAGTTTAAAACTCAAGAGGTGCCTGATATTGACTGAAAATACCATTAGAACTGTGAAAATCCAAAATATAGTTGCTGAATGTCTTGGAGTAAAGACTTTTACTTTTAATAACATTAACGCAAAAACTCCAAAACCTGGACAATTTGTCATGATTTGGGTACCCGGAGTTGATGAAGTTCCAATGTCATTATCTGACTTCGATGATAAGGGTAATTGGGCTATTACAGTCAAAAATGTGGGCGAATGTACAAAGGCTCTTCATGATTTAAAAGTCGGGGCCTATATTGGTGTTAGGGGTCCATTAGGTAATCATTTTAAACTTCCAGCGGACAAGTCAAAAAAGATTATATTAATAGGTGGAAGACTTGGAACTGCTGCTATTAAATTCCTGGCTACTAAATTGAATAATACTAATATTAAATTTCATTTAATTTACGGTTTGGTATATGAAAAAGATGCTATCTTTGTAAAAGATTTTCTGAAATTTGATCTTAATAATTCAGATATTAATTTATGTATAGATTTTGATGATGAAAATGTTGAAGATTCTACAATTGAGAAATATTATAAATCTAAATTTAATGAACGTCCTCACAAGAGATTAGAAAGCCTAATTAATGAATACTTAAAAAAAGGAATTTCCGACATTATAGTATATGCATGTGGTCCTGAAAAAATGATTTATAAGGTATTCCAGATATGTGAAAGATATAATATTGAACTACAGGCTAGTCTTGAGCGAATAATGAGATGCGGCTGCGGTTTATGCGGTTTATGTTCCATTGATCCATTAGGATTATTGGTGTGTAAGGACGGTCCTGTTTTTAGCTCAAAAGATTTGAGAAGGATGGAAGATTTTGGAAAATATCGACGAAATTTTACAGGTAAAAAAATCTTGATAAATTAATTTCCACTCATATTGGAAGGAAATTGAAAAAATTTTATTCAGATGCCTCAATAATTCATCATATATAATGAGTGATTCAATAAATAATGAAACTGAAAGAAAAATCTCGCGAGAAGTAATAACTTATTTAATAAAAAACCCACAAACACCACGTCATAAAATTACAAACATTAAAGGGCGAATCGGAAAAAAATATAAGTATTTTAAAGTTATTAAGAATGCTAAAATATTGGAATTTGCTACAAAAGATGAAAAAAAGATAATAACTCCGATTCTTAAAAGAAGAACTACAAGAACGTTATCGGGAGTATCAGTAATTGCTATTATGACTAAACCGCTTCCTTGTCCGGGAGTATGTATATATTGTCCTGGTCAAAACTCTCAACCAGGAGAAAAAGTAGCTCAATCATATACTGGGAGAGAACCTTCAGCTATGCGCTCCATCCAAAACAATTATGATCCTTACAAACAAGTACGAAGCCGAATACGAGATTTAGAAGCCATCGGTCATAATGTAGACAAAATTTCCTTAATAATTCAAGGAGGTACATTCCTATCAACTGATCCAATTTATCAAGCAGAATTCATTAAAGGAGCTTTAGAGGGGATTATAGAACAAAAAGTAAGTAGTTTGGATGAAGCGAAAAAAAAGGCTGAAATATCTACAAGAAGACTTATTGGAATAACAATAGAAACAAGACCAGATTACTGCAAAGAAAACCATGTAGATCAAATGTTAAATTTTGGAACAACTCGCGTTGAACTAGGAATTCAAACTTTGAATGATGAGATCTATGAATTAGTGAAGAGAGGGCATTCTACAAAAGATAGCATAGATGCAATTAGAATATCAAAAGATGCGGGTCTAAAAGTGAATACTCATATAATGCCAAATTTACCGGGTTCAGATCTTTCTAAAGATAAAGAAATGTTTGATTCTTTGTTTTCAAATCCAGGATACCGTCCAGATATGTTAAAAATTTACCCAACAATAGTAATAAAAGGAACAGAATTGTATAATTGGTGGAACAACGGAAAATTCGTTCCATATTCTGATGATGAGTTAATAGATTTAATAACGAATTTAAAACTCAATTTGCCTTCTTACGTCAGGATCCAACGAATTATGAGAGATATACCAGCAAATTTAATAGAAGCAGGATGCAGAAAGAGTAATTTAAGGCAAATTATTCAAGAAAGATTGAAATATTTAGATCGTAAATGTAACTGTATAAGGTGTCGAGAATATGGCATCAATAAAAAAACAAAAACAATTGAGGAGATCGCCTTTGATGATATCCAACTATATCGTCTAGATTATGAAGCATCGAAAGGTGAAGAAATATTTTTATCTTATGAAAATAAGAAAGAAGGATATATAGTTGGGTATCTTCGCTTAAGAAAACCTTCTGAATTAGCTCACAGACCTGAATTAAATGACGGTAAGACAATGATCGTACGGGAAATCAAAGTTGTTGGTGAATTAGTCCCAAGAAATTTGAAACCAGAACGCTATATTCAAATCCAGCATCGAGGATTTGGAAAAATGTTAATGGAAAATGCTGAAAAAATCTCGTTTGAAGAATATGATGCAAGAAAATTGGCTGTAATTAGTGGTATAGGTGTACGAAGCTGGTTTTATGAATTGGGATATAATTTAGATAGTATATACGTTTCTAAGAAATTAACTCAATAAATCTGCATTTAGGAGGATTTTATAATTAGAAATAAAGTTAAGAAAATAAAAAATGTTTGAAAAAAATAACAAAAATAATCATTATGTCTACATCATAATAAGTATCTAATACACCTTCGTTTGTAGCAGAACCAATTTTCCAGCCAGTTGCGTCTATTAACCATCCAGTTGCGTTTAATGTTCCCCACCCAGCATTTAATGAAGCTCCACATATTTGTGCTGCTGTACTTTTTTTAGCAATACCATATAAAATTTTTCCAGTCTCACCTTTAGTATATTTAAGTACGTCTTTAGGTTTATCATAAGTTCTTAATAATATACTATATTTAAGTACATCTTTTAAAGGTAATTTATCTTCTATTGAAATTGTTTCAATATAACAATGAGGAATTATAAAATGTCTACTAACAAAAGGAAATGTCTGATGAAATTCATAAGATGGTCTTTGTAAACTTGTGTCAGTCATAATAAGATCATTCATTTTTCTTACTTTTTTATAAATTTTTATAATATTTTTTTTAAATCTTCTATTAAAAAAAGTTAATTTTAATATAATTAGTAAAAAGAATGTAACTTATATGAATCAAAATCCCTAATTTTTAAAATAAAAATGACCTCAGAAAAATCTTTATCAAGAAAAAAAATAACTCAACAAACTATATCAATCTCACCAGCTCTTAAAAATAAAATAGAGAATTATGTTTCAGAATCCAATAAAAAGAATCCAAAGGATAAACGGTTTAGAAGTGTTTCCGCTTTTCATAATTATGTAATGGAACGAACCATGGAGATTTTTTCAAAAGGAAAAACCCTAGATGATTTTGATATATTTGTAGATTCTGAAATTCAAGGATTTTTTGATAAAATTTCTTTTAAAGGGATGATTCCATACTATGAGAATGCTGTAAAAACAAATCGATACTCGAATCTTACACTTGATAATACTCCTCAATTCTTTTTAGCACTAAGGAAATTGTATATGGGTATGATGGATCCTCGAGATCCGAAAAGCATTAAAAATGTATTTGATAGAATACGGAAATATTTACTTTCGAATAATTTAACTAAAGAATATAATATAGATATATTTACAGGGAAAAGAAATGAGGATATGAAAGCTGTATTTGAATATGTGGGTATTTATAAAAATCTTTTTAATGAATTTTGTAAATATACTGCAGCATTCTTTGGGTTATTAGGTACTAAAGTTAGCGACTTTCTGTATTCTGAAAAGGATCTTTATTATCGCCTTGATTTAGAAGCTACTGAATTATTTTTTAGAGATGAACCTGCAAGAAAGGACAGAATAAAACTAATGGATTATAATCTTTCATACTTAATAAATTATATGAGGATCATAAACGATCTTGATTTTTATTTATGGATACGAATGGCAGAGGATAAAGAAACATTCATCTCATTTAAAAATAAGAAAGATCATGAAGAATGGTTTGCTTTAGTTTATGATGATATAAAAAAATTTGGAGATAATGAAAAAGAGTTTCTGAATCTCCTTAAATTCTTTGAAAAATTACATTGGATTGAAATAGAAGATGGTGATGACTTGACATTTGTATTTACACTATCAAAATTAAAAAATTCAATCGAAAGGGAATTTCTATTGGAAACACTCTCAAAGTATTGTCAAATTTCAGAAGATAATGAAGTTTTCCAATTGAAAGAATTGAAATAAAAAAAAAAAGGATATGAATTTCGACCTCCTCGAACCTTTTTCTTCTCCCTTTTTTTGCCTTTTTTTGGGACTGCCTGAACCCCTGATTTTTATCTATTGAAACAACCCAAATATATTTCAGAAAAATTGTATATAAACGAATATATTAAAATTTCATTTTCCTAATCATGTAAAATATTAATACTACATAAATTTTTGAAGAATTATAGAATTAAATTATTTAAATGGAGAAATTGTATCATTAAAAAAGCTAAATAATTAAGAACTTTTAATTTTATATGTTAATCTTGTATTTTTTTTAAAAATTATATCTAATATAAATTTAAAAATAACAAAGTATTTTATGAATTTATGAGCTCAAAAAAATTTCTTTCTAATAAGAAAACAGCGCAACAAACAATTTCCATATCACCTGCTCTTAAGGATTGGTTAAAAAGATACGTTAGTGTAAAACATAGGGAGAATCTTGATGATGAGAGGTATAAAAGTATTTCTGCTTTTTATAATTATATATTAGAAAATATTTTAATTCTTTTTAAAAAAGGGATGACTTTTGACGATTTTAAAAGAGTTGAAGATAAGCAAATAAAAGATTTCTTTGATAAATTTACTTTTAAAGCCACGATACCTCTATATGAAATGGTAATAGAAACTAATAGATATACACCCTTTTCATTTGACTTTAATACCCGCTTTCTTTTAATGTATTTACGTATATTAAGAAGCCAGTCTGAATCATTAACTTATGAAGATCTGCTAATTTTCTTTGAAAAAATCCGCAGTCGCTTTGGTACTAATAACGTTTCAAAAGATATGAAGATTGAATTAATCCTTGATAAAGACGGAGGTTATGCAAAGGGGATTTTTGAATTTATTGGGAGATATAAAAATCTCCATTTTGAAAATATTAAATTTGTGGCTGCGATCTTTGGAGTTTTAGGAGTAAAAGTCACTGATTTTATCTATTCATCTAATAATTATTACTGTAGATTGGATATACTAGCAACTGATTTATTATTTAGGAAAGAATTAGCGAAAAATGAAAGGTTAAAGCTCTTGGAAGAGAATGTCGATTTTGTTATAAATTTTAATCGTATGTTAGATGATAAAGATATGTATCTTTGGATGAGATTAGCAGAGGATAACGGAGTTATTATTACTTTTAAAAATCAAAATATTTTTAATAAGTGGGTTAAATCTATTGAGGATCATTTGCAGAAATTCGGAAAGAAATCAGATTTTCTTCTTAAAATACTCCAATTCTTTAATAAATTACACTGGATTAGAATTGAATATATCAAGGATTTGTCGTTTCAAATTGAGCAATATATCGAAAACAATAAGAAACATAAGCAATATCTACTGGATTATCTCTCAAAACATTCAGAGATCTCAGAGGTCGACGGGGTTTATTATCTAAAATAATCATTTAAGAAAACTTAAAGTCAAAAATTTAACATTGGAATAATCATAAAATTTATTATTTGATTATTTCTGTAAATGTATATAACTATCGAACTCAGAAATATTCCAAAAAGTCAACTAAGTAAAAGGAATAAATTGATTGAAGATGAAAAAATATGATTATAAAGCATTAGGTCTTAAATGTGGGTTAGAGATCCATCAACAACTTGATACCAAACAAAAATTATTTTGTAGGTGCCCATCCAAACTTCAGGGGACTCGAGAGCCAGACTTCACTATTACAAGAAGAATGAGACCTGTGCTAGGAGAAATGGGCACATATGATGAAGCTATGTTAACAGAATATGGAAAAGGAATGGGGATTGTATACGAAGGTTACAACGATGTTGTTTGTACTTATGAACTTGATGAAACTCCGCCTTTTTCTTGTAATAATGAGGCTCGGAGAATAGCTCTAGAAATTGGCCTGCTTCTCAACGCTAATATTATTGAAGAGATGCATGTATGTAGAAAAAACTATCTTGATGGGAGTGTACCTAGCGGATTTCAACGCACGATGATTTTAGGTACAGACGGGCACATAACATTGGAAAACGGTAAAAAAATTAGAATTGATATTTTAAGTTTAGAAGAAGAAGCGGCAAGAAAAATTAAAACAGAAAATAAAACTAATTTTTTTCGGATAGATCGATTAGGAATTCCACTTGTTGAAGTAACAACTAAACCAGACATTCACAATCCTCATGAATGTCGAGAATGTGCCGAAAGAATAGGTTTATTGCTCTGGTCAACAAATGTTAAGAAAGTTATCGGCTCAATTAGACAAGATATTAATGTTAGTATAAAAGCCGGGACAAGAATTGAAATAAAAGGAGTTCAGAAACTAGGTTGGATACCACTTTTAATTAATCATGAAATTTCACGGCAATTAAAACTACTCGAAATTAAAACAGAATTAGAAAAAAGGGATCTAGATGAAAGCGATGTCTCCCAAAGTCCAATCGATTTAACTGAGGTTGCAATGAAAATTAATTCAGACTTTATCACCAAAGGTGTTAAATCGAATAAAAAACTATTCGGGATCAATTTTAGTGGATTTAAAGGGATTTTTGGTGCAGAACTAATGGATGATTATAGATTTGGTACAGAAGTTAGTAGTAAAGTGAAGGTCATTTCTGGATTAAGAGGTATTATTCATTCAGATGAAAATTTAGAAAAATATAAACTTAATAAGGATGACATCGAAATTCTTCGCGATAAATTGCATTCAAAAGAGGCTGATTGTTTTATATTGATTTTAGGATTTAAAAAAGAAATAGAAAAAGCTTTTGAAGTTCTCATTAATCGTGTGAAATTTGCATTTAAAGGAGTTCCTCCAGAGACCAGAAGAGCTATTGAAAATGGGAATACTGAATTTTTAAGAGAACTGCATGGAGGAGCAAGATTATATCCCGATACAGATTCACCAGCAATAATTAATTCACCAGAAGAAATTGAAAATATTAAGAAAAACCTTCCTGAATATCCCTGGATGCTTATAAAAAAATATTCTGAACAATATAAAACAGAAGAGAGAATGATTAAAGACCTAATATTTACAGGTAAACTCGATTTATTTAATAAGCTAGTTACAATTTATACTCAAAATTCTTCATTAATTTTTACTACTCTTCTTGAGACTACAAAAGCACTTAGGAGAGATGGGAAAAATGTTGAAAATATAACGGATAAGGATTTTATTGATATTTTTAGACTTCTTAAAAAAGGTGAGATCAGTAAAGAAGCAATCGATGAGCTTATGAGTCAAAAGGCTGATTCTTCTCAGCTCTCTATAAATGAAATAAAAAAGAAATTAAAAATTGAGACGATTTCAAAGGAAGACCTACAGAGGTTAACATTAAAGGTCGTTAACGAGAATCTTGAAATGATAAAAGAGAAAGAGATAAGAGCTAAAGGACCATTAATGGGAGAAATTATGAAACTAGTTAGAGGAAAGATCGATGGTAGTATTGTTTCCAAAGAGTTAGATACAATTCTAAAAAAAAAACTTGAGGAGCTAAAATAAATGAGTCAAAACTTAAAAGGATATAAGGGAGAAGGAAAAAAGATCTTAGAGAAAAACAATATCGGAATTTGGGATATTGTTCACATAAAAACTGAAAAAGGAGAGTATGAAGGGATTATCTTACCAAGAAGTGAATATTCCGCACCTCAATACATAGAAATTAAGTTAAAAAATAATTATAATATAGGTATCAAAGCTTCCAATATTATTGAGTTAAAAAAAATAGGAAAACAGGCAGACACTTACAAAATTACAGAAAAAACATTACCACATAAAGCAAATCTCCCGCGTTCAAAACTCTTTGTAACTTGCGGAACAGTTGCATCACGATCGGCTTATACTACTGGTGCGGTAATTACATCATTTACTCAAGTAGAATAATTTAGGTCTGTTCTAGATTTAACAGTAGTGTGTAAGATTAATTGTGAAATTGTTTTCGAAATTTTATCAGAAAATATGGAACTTAAACACTGGCAGAAGTTAGCTGAGAAAGTAAAAGAAGCTGCTAACTCTGGCATTGATGGTATTATGATAGGACATGGAACCGATACTATGTCATTTACAAGTGCCGCTCTATCATTCATGTTAAAGGACTTGGCGATTCCGGTAGTTTTAGTTGGTAGTCAAAGAAGTTCAGATAGACCTTCTTCAGATGCTGCATTAAATCTAATTAATGCAGCAGTTGTAGCTAGCTCAGATATAGCTGAAGTAGTTTTAACTATGTTGGGATCGTCATCACATGATTATGGATTAATACATAGAGGAACTATCGTAAGAAAAATGCACACTTCAACTAGAAATACATTTAGAACAATCAATAGTATCCCTCTTGGTATGATCCAAAACCGAAAAGTCAAAATGTTCACCGATGGATATCGAAAAAGATCAAAAATTGAGACACAAGCTTTAATTAAATTCGAAAAGAAAATAGCTCTAATATATACTTATCCTGAAATTGATACTGAATTAATAGATTTCTACATAGATAAAGGATATTATGGGATTGTGTTCGCTGGAACTGGATTAGGACATGTACCAACTACTCTCTATAAATCTTTAGAAAGAGCTATTCAAGAGGGTATAACAATTCTCATGACCTCACAAGCACTACACGGATTTGTCGGTATGAATGTATATTCAACAGGCCGAGAATTACAAAATTTAGGAGTTATCCCCGGAAAGAATCTCCTCCCAGAAGTAGCATTCGTAAAGCTAGGATGGGTTTTAGGACAAACAAATAATCCAGCTGAAATTAAGAAATTATTATTGAAGAATATTGCAGGTGAATTTATAGACAGGGAGATTCCTATTGCTTTTAATTATAATATCGATGAATTACTAAATAATGACAAACTCTAAATCGAGTATTAAACTTTCATTATATAAATTGCTCCTATTTATCATATTTCAATAAAATTACAACGAAAATGAAAAAAAATTTAAAGTCTGAAGAATTTAAATTAATATCCATAATATATCGTGACGTATATGGGAAAACGAATTTTAGCACAGAGAAAAGGACGGGGCGTTCTTGGTTTTAGATCTCCTAGTCATCGACACGTTGGTCGGGTAAAATACCGCTCTTTTAAAGAAGGAGAATATCAATTCAAATTTAAAGTAATAGAATTAATTCATTCTCCTGGGAGGGGTGCCCCAGTAGCAGTAATTCAATATTTTGATACTAAAGAAAAAGATTTGTGGCTCCCCCCAGAAGGGATATATGAAGGACAGGAATTCTACCAATCTAAAAAGAGAGTTGAGATAAAAGTTGGAAATATCTTACCATTAAAAGAAATACCTTTGGGAACCCTTGTTTTCAATTTAGAATCAACTCCTCAAGATGGAGGGAAATTTGCCAGAGCATCTGGAGTTGCAGCAGTAGTCAAAAATAAATCTGGAAATCAAGTACAAGTATTATTCCGATCAAAAAAAACTAAATGGATAAATGAAAAATGCCTTACGACAGTTGGAGTCGTTGCAGGAGGTTTGAGAAATACGAAACCCTTCCTAAAAGCAGGTAATAAGTTTCATTATGTGAAATCTAAAGCTAAAAAATGGCCTGTAGTACGTGGTGTTGCTATGGTTGCCGCATCTCACCCTTATGGAGGAGGTGCTAAACAATCCCCACATAAATCAACTACAACTAGTAGAAATGCGCCGCCCGGTCGAAAAGTAGGACAAATTGCCGCAAGAAGAACTGGACACCAAAACTAATTTGGTTCTATCTAAATGGTGTTCCTTTTAATTTTGTTAAATATCTCAGTTATTTTTAGAGTCTTTAACACTTAAATTCATGATTTTAGGATTAAAAATAAAAACTAAAAATAAAAATTTTAAGAGATTAGGAGAATGAGCCCTCCTAACTCTTAGTATTTCTTATGGAAAAGAAAAAACTTTATTGCACTTGAAAATTAAAGCTAATATTTTGTAGAAATTCTTTATATCGAGAGCGAAGGGTCACCTCAGTGACCCCAATAACCTTCGAAATATCTTTCTGACTCACTTTATGATTTTTTAGCTTCGCAACTAAATAAATCGATCCAGCACATAACCCCTTTGGATCTTTCCCGCAAATAGAAGTATTCTTTATAAAACTCGTTAATACTTTAATTGCCTCCTTCTCTACGCTTGTATTTAATCCTAAATCCGCACAATATCTCGGAATAAGTGATACCGGGTCGATATGTGGTGATTTTAGGTTCAACTCTCTTACTAGGATCTTATAGCACTTCTTTACGATATTATCATTGATCGATGCCTCATTCAAGATTTCTTGTAGTGTAATTGGAACTTTTTCTTTCTTACATACATAATATGCACAAGCGGCAATCATGCCATTAATAGACCTACCACGTAAAAGGTTCTTTTTAAACACTTCTTTATAAAGACGTACAGCTGCTTTTTTTACTCGTTCAGGAAAGTTTAAATTGCCTCCAATCCTCTTTAATTCTGTAATCGCAATAAGCATATTTCTCTTTTCCCAAGACAAATGTGTATTCCATTTCGCAGCTCGCCTTAGGTCGGGATTCTTTATTTTTGTCCTATCAATAATTGTACTTAAGCCAATGTCAGGCATTAAGATCGAAATTGGACACCCCGTTCTCTCCTTTTTATCTTTTTCTTGCTTTGAATAGGCCCTAATCCCACTATGAGATACATCAACTTCTTTTTCCGATACGACTAAACCACAATGTTGGCAAACTATCTCACCCCTTTGGAGAACAGAGATCGTACTGCCACCGCATTCAGGACAAAAGTCAGTTTGAGGTAATATTTCAACAACCATTACTCTTAACCACTGTTAGATTTTAATTTTTTTTTTTATTTAAAAAATTTTACACACATAAACCACTCAACACTATTTATTTTGTGTCAATTTATTTTTTGTGGTAAAATATTTTTTTTAGTTATAATAATAAATTACTATCTTGTATTTAAATGTTTTGTTGTAAAAAAATAAATTTGAACATCATTTATTTGTATAAAAAATTATCTAGGCAAAATTATTTGTGAGCAAAAAGTATTAGTGTCTTAATATTAACAATTTTCTGTTCTACACAGAGTATTCTTTTTTACAACAAATTTTAGGGTAATTTCGTAAAAATGTCAACTTTAATAATGAGAGAAAATGTGAATTAGAATTTGTTATAAAGATGATGATAATATTGATAGTGAATTATTTTTCGGAAAATTTTTTTTTTACACTCACAATTTGTGTACAAAAAATAAACTTACTAAAATTGAAAAAAATTAACTCTTATGCAAATGAAAACTTGAAAAAAGCGCACTTACTCCTATTATTGTGGAAAATGAAACGACATAGAATTCAAATTTAATGATTGAATCTAAATTAATTAAACTCCCTCTCTTGATTCTATTTATATAATCTAATGAAATATTAATCTGCTCAAAGGATAAGTCCTTAAATATAAATCAAGATATTAATCTTATTTTGTTGGATGAATATATGGTTTTTAAGGATCAAGAAAAAGCTGCGGAAATGAAAATATACGAAAAAGAAACAGGTAAATTTGCAAAATGACGTAGAAGCTCCTAAAGACAACCCCATATCTGAAATTAAAGATTTTAATTGTTTTCCTCCAAATTTATATGTACCCAAATGCACCCTTACTTGAGGATTAATTGAAATTTCGCGAGAAATCTCCTTTCCTGAAGAAATATGCCCTTGTTGGATAAGTTTGAGACTATATCAAATAAATTTTTGGGGAAAAATTTTCAATCCTTTAATTTTTAGGTAATATGGAACAAGAATATAATTTTCGCTGTGGGTATCATAATCCCTCCTAAGGATGATAGAATCATTAAAATTGGGAAAAATTTGTAAAATCAGAAATAAATAAAAAT
>CAZRBD010000042.1:0-25805 GCA_964598265.1 uncultured archaeon | reverse complement strand
GTTCTACGATAACTTTAAATTGAGAGAATCTTAATTCAGTTAAATTATCGCATAATTTTAGAAATAGACTAAAAACTATAAAAAATAAACCAAAATATAAAGATAAATTGAGAAGAGGTTGCTCGGCGAAAACAAGTCTAAATAGATCCACTGAAGATATAATTAAGGATATTGACGTAATTATACCATACACAATAAAATCATGAAGATATTTTAGATACCGTAAATCAGGTAGATAATTAAACATTAATTTTAAAGTATACATGTTTAAGATAAAAAATACAAAAAATACTGAACTGAAACTAAGAATTGCTAGATTTATAGTTCCAAATCCAATGAAAGTAAGCGTAAATAAATATACTGAAAGAAAAATCGTGAAAAAAAACCAAGAAAAGATTTCAAACAATCTAAAATTCCTTATAAATTTATCCCTTAATTTTATTTTACCGCTAATTACCTCTGAGATTTTTAGAAAGCTGAAGAGTAATAAAACTGAAATAGTTATTATAAGAATTAATTCGGATCTTAATCCGATTCTAATTAAATCTAATCCAATAAATGTTGGAACAGATATAATTAAACACGACAAAATAAGAAAGTCAAAGATGGTTAATTTTTTCATTACATCTTCATTAAAATAATTTTTCTTACATGTATAATAGAAGATTAAGAACCATGTGCTCAGTAATGTAATCAGTGGTAAAACAATGGAAAAGATGGTTTTAGATAATAAAAAGAAAGAATAACAGAAAAAAGAAGTGAAGCAAATGAAGAGTGAAGTAATTACGTGAACTCTGCGTTGTAATAAGATGTTTTTTTCATTTAATTTGAAATATTTTGTTAAATAGAATAAAATCATTAAACAACTAAAAAAGACAAATAAAGCGCTATTTAAAACATTTAAGATAAAAAAGCTATCTGGTACAATTTCGATATCAATAAGATTTAAACCAACAAAAATTGGAATAGAAGTTAACAACCCTGTCAAGATCAGAGTATTGAAAATAAAGTACCTCTTTATCTGGTTAAGATTGAAAAAACCTTTCTTATACGAATAATAAAGAAGAATGTACACAAAACAAAATGAAAAAATTAAGGACAAAATAATGTTAAACAAGGTACCAGTTAAGAATAAGAAAGGATATCCAAAAATAGTAATAAAACAAATAAATGATAGAGTTATAATTTGAAGCCGATATAAAAAGAGAACATAATTTCCTTTCAGTTTAAAATCTAAAGTAAAATACGAGAAAGTTACTGAACAGATAAAAAAAATTAAAAAAGAAAGATCCAAAATAGTTAGAACGACAATATTAAAATCAAAATAAATTCCCGAACTTATTAAATCTAAACCAACTAAGACGGGAATTGAAGTTAAAAGTCCTGTTAATATGAGACCATTAATTAATATATATCTTTTAATTTTATTTACATCGAATATAGCATTCTTATATGACAGGTAAAGAGGGACAAATAAAAAGCAAGAAACAAAGGTTACTGGAAATGTGATACAATAAATAGTATCTATCAATAAGAAAAATGGATAATAAAAAAGTATTGTAAAGCTAAGACATATAATAATTAAAATTCTTGCTTTTTGAATAAGTTTTACTCTCCTCTCCCTAATTTTTGCATTTGTTGAGAGAAGATTGATAACTGTAAGAATTAAAAATAATAAACATAGTGTAAAATTAACCACAGTAAGTATTAGAAAATGTAAATCAAAAATTAATCCTAAATAGAAAATTTCCAAACCTACTACAGTTGGAATCAGCGTTATTATGACAGATAACAATATGCTATTTATTACTAATGCTTTTGCTGTTATTCTGGAAAACAATTTCTTTCTCTTCAAATAAAAGATTGGAATGAAGAGGATTATGCTTGAAACCATCAAAGGAATCACAAAAACATAAAAAGTATTAATGGTAACAAACAAGAAATAATAGAAGGCTATTAGTGAGCTGTAGACTAATATTAAAACATTTATTTTGATATAGAGTGTTTCAGCAAATATATCTTTATGAGCAAATATATTGAATATTACGCATATAATAACTATAGATAAATAAACAGAGTAAATTATTTTATCAAACAACAACCAAGCCTGAAATGCATAAAAGAATAACGAGTAAAACAGAAAGAAAAGTTCAAATAAAATAAAATAAGAATTGATTGTATTGAATTTCTTAAATAAAGTGTATTTTATCTTCTCTATTTTTAGTCCAAATTTTAAATTATAGTAAAGGGAAACAGACAATAGCAGAAAATCGAAAGCTAAAATAGGGAAATTATTAAAATTTGTTGAAAAAATAGAAAGAAAAACTGTTGAAATTAGAACCCAAAAAGAATAATAATAGGATATTAGGAGATTTCTTATAGTAAATATTCCTAATATCAGATTTGCTGTTATGAATACAATAAATATTAACGGAAATATTATCGATGAAATAATTAATATTTGTAAAAAGTTTAGAGTTTCAACCAAAAAATAGATTCTTAAATTAATTAGAATATAGAATAATAATTCTATTAAGAAGATGTCAATTAAAACAAATCTTCTAAAAGATTTAGAATGTTTTGCGTAAAAAAACCGAGCATATGAGATATAAAGTGTAATCAATAATACAATAGAAGGTAATAAAAGCCATCCAATTAGAATTATTGAAATATTTATGATAGCTAAATTATCTGTAAAAACGATGATGTATTCTTTAATAATTGCCGGGTAGAAAGAATAAGCTATAGTAAAAAAGGTTATAACTGCGAGTAAATTCTGAAATAAAATTGCACTTTCTTTACTAAAATACTCAAATTTAACAAAAACTTGAATTAAAAAATAAAATGAGAGTAAGAATATTATCAATTGTACATTTAATGGGAAAAAATTGAAAATTCCAAAGGAAAATGAAATTAAAATGACGACTGAGTTTAATAGAAAAATATATTTACTGTATTTCTTGGGACTAAAATTAGCTTTTTGTTCATAACGAAAAAACAAGTGAAGGAAGGGAGAAATTATTAGGATTAGATAGGGTATATTAATTAAAAATGCTAGAGTAATCATCAAACTGATTAAGATGAATGATAATACGGCATTTTGTTTTTGATATTTAATATTCGAACTCTGGTTCAATTTCTTATCGTCAATTTTACTCGGTTTTGCAATACCGCTATTAAATATTATCGGAATAGAGTTGTAATGAAAAAAAATGTAGATTCTTATTTTCAGGTAAAGAATAACAAATAATATCGCTAAGAAAGAGCCGCTAATGTATTCTATAGCTGAATATTGAACACCAAGAAGACTATAGGTGATAATTATAATAATTGGCATTTGAATCAACAATATAAAAATCAAACTCACCATAGAAACCACATATTTTTGTTTAAAAAGTGTTATTTCTTTTAGGATTGGTTTCTTTTCCTTCATATTATCCCTAATTTTACGTGAATGGCTTTTTGTGCTTGTTAGTGTAACGATATAAAAAATAGTATTTGATATTATTCCAAATAACCATGCTAAATTTGTGGCATATGTAAAGCTTAAGAAAATTAGGTGCCCAATATAATTGATTACAATAATAAAATTATATGGTTGTTTAATTAACTCTCGAAATTTAACAGAATGTTTGAACTCTTGTTCCTCTATATCAAAAAAATCAATAGGTTGGAAATTAAAATAATAGTAAACAATGTTATAAAGAACTGCGTAACTAATTAGTGGAAGTAGAGTAAATGAAATACCGCTTGGCGATATTATAATAAATATTGGAGGAACTATGAAAGATAATATAGATATTAAATATATTATATGAATTCTTGCTGTAAAATTATTATATTTATTAAGAAAGAAAGGCTTTTTCCTATATTTGTCATAGGCTTTATAGAAAAAAAGTAAGGCGAACATGGAAATAATAACTGAGAAGGATAAAGAAATGTATAGACCTACTCTCAAAAAGTTAAAAATAAAAAAAATAGCTAACCCTGTTATTAATGGTGCTATAACTAGAAACCAAGTAAACCACCAACTTTTTTGAAGTAATTCTGTGGCTTTTTTAAACTTTTCCTCTTGATCATTGATATTATTAGATTTCATTCTTGAATTATATTAAGGATTTATTAGGAATAAAAGAATAAACACATGTTAATAAATATATCAAAATTAAATCAAAGTTTTTGCCACCAAATTGGAGTTTTTGCCACCAAACTGGGTTCACGAAGATGTTAAAATAAAATAAAATAAAATAAAGAAATAGAGATTTAAGTGAATTTAGGTAAGTACTCCTTTTGCTTCTCCATCATTTCATTGAAGATATTATCAGCTATTTCAAAACTTCCTACGTTAGGGTCAATAGCTAAACAAGCAATGGCACTTTCTTTAGATTTTTTTAGGACCGCGTCAACACATAAATCTTGGATTGAGGCTTCGATACGAAGCATAGTCGCGATATTTTTTGGTAAATCTCCTATTTTAAGACCTTTTACCCCCTCCTTATCAACGGTAGCTGAACATTCCAGAATTAAATCCTGCGGCAAGTTCTTTACTATCCCCGCATTGGGAATATTCACAGCAAATTCATAGGAATTTTTATTATTTAATATAGCTTCTATTATTGGTATAGCTCTTTCACCCGAAGGATTTTTAGCCAAGATCCCTCTTTTGGGGTATTTTCCCTTTTTATACCTCTCATAATATCTGAGAAAGCTATAATATATGAAAGCTCCCCCTTTATCTATAAAATCTATCCAATCTATCATATCTTGCGTTTTTGTGAATTCATACCCGATTTGTAAATATTCACCTAGATGGTTATCTCCAACATAAGGAAAATAACCAAATCTCTTAAATACTTCAAAGGTCAATGTCGAAAATTCAAATCGATTTTCATTCTCCTTAAAATAATTCATCGCATTTTTATTAAAATCACCCATTAAATTTTTGCCAGTTATTGAATCTTCTAAATCCAGTAAGAAAGCAAAATGATTAAGTCCTGCCACTTTCATCTTAAGATCTTTTATTGGTCTATTAAATATTAGAGGTAAATGCCTTTTCATGAATTCAATTTGATGGCACAGGCCTATAAATTTTAATTTCTTTACGCTTCTTTTAATGGCTAAACATACTCGTGACATTGGGTTTGAAAAATTGATAAAGAAAGCATTTGGGCAGATTTTTTCAGCATCTTTAACTATCTCAATGATAGGAGGGATAATTCTCCATGCATGAAACGAGCCTCCAGGACCCCCACATTCTCCTAAAATTTGTGTTGATCCATATTTTCTTGGTATTTCATAATCTTGACGCCATAGTTTCATTCGATCCCCAACTTCTATCGAATTAATTATAAAATCCGCATTTTGGAATGCATTTGCCCTATTTGTAGTTTGTTCAATATCAAATCTGTTCTCTAACCTCTCATTCTCAATGTTAAGAAGTTCGTAAATAATTTCTTACTTCTTCTTATTAATATCATGAAGAATAATCGTAGATCCTACCAAATCTTTACTTAAGAAGATGTCACTAAATATTTTTGGTCCAAAACTTGTGCTTCCTGCCCCGACTAAAACTATTTTCTTTTTCATTTTAATCTGATTCCTAAAATAAGTAAAGATTAATTATTTTATTGTAAATTATAATCGATTTAATAGGTTATCAATGATGAATCGTTTCATTCCTCATGTACTAACTTGTCAACTTATTTCAACAAAACCAAAAACGTGGGAAATCAATGGGTAAAGTTTAAATAGAACTTATCCCCTCTTATTATTAATGTTTTCACAGAATACTATGGATTATTGGTGTAAAATACATACTACTGTATTACCCTTAATTCGTAGTATTAAGAGAGAATAAATCAAAATTTCTGACTCTTTTCTTTTAACTTTTCTTGATTTGTTCTCTTTTGCTATTACATCTCACAAAAATTTATTTGAATTGGGTCAAGTTTAGATTTTCTTTTTCCCTGTGAAAACAACAAAAATAAAATGAGGTGAAAAATTCTGGGAAAAGAATCAAGTAAGAGTGATCTAGTAATAGATTATTATAAAGATTGGGATTCTTCCAGTGCTCCAATTATGTTGATGGACGCCCCAAATGAGTTTTCAGAAAGTCTTGAGGCTGAAGAAAGTAAAAAATTGGATAATCTGAGAAGAAAATATACAAAATCTTTCAAATAATAACAATCTTTATTTGGCTAAATATATAAATTATATTTTTTTTTAAAATTTTTTATTTTTAATTATAAAATCTTCCTAATTCTTTCAATAGCCTCTCTAATCCGTGTTTCGGGTTGAGTCAAAGCGAACCTTACAAAACCTTCTCCGTATTGACCAAAACCTATTCCAGGTGTGATAATTACGCCAATATCTATCAGTTTTTTTACAAACTCCATACAATTTAGGTTACAATATTGCTCGGGGATTTGAGTCCACACATAAAATGTCGCTTGAGGTTTATCCGTATTCCATCCAATTTCATTCAACCCCTTAACAAGAATATCTCTTCGTTTTTCGTATGTTTTTACTATTTTTTCGACAATTTCTGGTCTTTTTTCTGACTTATATTCATCTAAACCTTTGATAACTGCTTTTTGTATAAATTTAGGACACCCCGAATCGATTTGTGATTTAACCTTTCTTAAACCTTTTATAACATCTCTATTACCAGCAACCCATCCACATCTAAATCCTGTCATATTGAACATTTTTGAAACACTATTAACTTCTACATGGTTTGGACTTACTTGTAGTATAGTAGGGGCAATATAATCATCATATGTAAATTCTGAATAGGGATTATCATGAATAATTAAAAAATTATAATCTTCAGCGTAATCTGAGACTTTTTTTAAAAAATCTTTTGTAACAATTGCTCCAGTGGGGTTGTTAGGATAATTTATATACATTAACTTGGCTTTTTTAAGGATATTAGCCTCAATTGCATCCAAATCAGGGAGAAAATTGTTTTCTCTTAAAAGAGGCATTGAATACGCTTCAGCATCACATAATTTCGCTGCTCCATTTTCATAAACAGGATATCCTGGATTTGGACAAAGAATCAAATCTCCAGGATTTATAAAAACTCTACATATATTCGCAACTCCTTCTTTTCCTCCAATAACATTTGTAATCTCAGAATTAGCATCAAGATTCAGGTTATGTCTAGTTTTATACCATCTTGCTATTGCTTCTCTAAAACTATCTTCTCCCATGCTTGAAGGGTAATTTTGGTTCTCAGGAATTTTAACAAGTTTAACCAACTCATTAATAATCACATCAGGAGTAGGTAGATCAGGATCACCAATACCCAGAGGAATAAAATCAATATTTTCCTTTCTCTTCTCTGAAATTAACTGCTCTATTTCTACAAAAATATATGTAGGGAGCCGTTTTACCCTATCAGAATATTCGAATTTAATTTAAGACACATCTTTTTAAAATTTGGTTTAGAAATATGTGAAAATAATCATAATTTAAATATTAAAATTTCGAAAAGAACCTTTATACTTTATAACGGTTTTAAAAACTAATATCTAATAAATTATATTTACATTTCTATTAATAAATCTGACCATCCCCACAACGAGGTCAAAATAGGAAAAAAAAATGGAAATTTTATTGCTAAGTTTGATAATCTTTCCTGATTTGAAGTTCACGTTTATAGGCGTTAATTTGGTTTTTAATAAATTTTAATGGATTAGGTGTTATTAAATGTCCGAATATTCGTAAATGTTCTTCCAAAAGCCCTATAGTTAGCTCCAATTTGCTAACTCTTGTATGGATTTTATTTGTCATACTTTAAACCCTCAACCCTAAATTTATATTCAAGATGATTTTAAGATAAGGTAATTTAAATATTGTGTGAGTGGTCTGATTTTATAGATTTTATCTTCAAATCATTGAAGAATCTTATTAGATTCCTTCTCATTGAATCTCGAAATTTAATTAAGCTATGAATTTTTACATCACTTAAAAATTATTAATAAAGCAAATTACAATGATTGATAAATTCTGGTATAAAGTAGCAAGAACAATTGCAAAATCGGGAGTATTCCCCGTCCCTATTAATAACTCTTTAATAGAACTTTTACAAAATCTTTTAACCGAAGAACAAGCTAGATTTGTTTTAATTTTTAAAAAAGCTTCCATGACATTAAAGCAAATTAAACAAAGAATTGATATGGATGAAGTTGCTTTACTTAAAATACTTAATACACTGATGTATAATGGGATTATTATCGGTGTGAAAAGTAGAACTACTGGAATAATGGTTTATCGTTTAATGGGATTATATCCTGGAATTTTTGAATATACTTTCTTAAGAGGCACTAAAACAGAAAGAGATAAAAAATTAGCTAAGTTATTTGAAAAAGCATTTCAAGAAATAAGTGAAGGAACTCAAAAAAACTACGATAACATCATAAATGTTTTTAAGGGTCTACCTCCAACAGATAGAACTCTCCCTGTTGAAAAAGAAGTAGAGGTTGGGACAGAAGCAGTAATACCATTTGAAGATGTTAAGAAATATATTGAAGAATATGAAGATATTGCCGTAGCTCATTGTTATTGTCGTCATTCAAAAGATTTATTAGATGATCCTTGTAAATTGGGAGCTCCAAAAAATAACTGTTTTCTATTAGATAAGAGTGCGAAATTTGCTATAGAACAAAATTTTGGAAGACGTGTTTCTAAGGAAGAAGCGATTGAAATATTAAAAGAGGCCGAGGATTATGGATTAATACATAAAGTTTTTCACGTCCATTCAGATTTGAAGAGAGGAATAGAAGCAATTTGTAATTGTTGTAAATGTTGTTGTGGAATCTTAAATTTTTATAATCGCGGGGCTTTACCATTGCATACCATTTCATCCTATTTAGCAAAAGTAGATGAAGAAATTTGCACTGGTTGTGGAACTTGTGTAAATAGGTGTCCGATGGAAACTATAGAGTTAGAGAACTCTGTTGCACTTGTTCAACAAGAAAAATGTATTGGATGTGGAGTATGCACTCATCATTGTCCTGAAGGGGCAATTCACCTCAAGAGGACTGGACCACGAGATGTCTTTCTCCAACCTAAAAAAATCAAAGTAGAGTAGATACATTTCCTCTACATAATATTACAAATATTTTAGAGAAGTCATCATGGACTCTTTTAACAATTTACCCGATATTGAAATAACCCTTACAGGAGAAATATCTAAAAAGATTTTAGAGCTTGGAATTAAGTCATTTAAGGAAGCTTGTGACTATGTTCATAATATGGAATATGGATACAACACAAATTATGACGATAAAATGATTCTTTTTAAAGAAAATAAGGGTTCATGTACTTCTAAGCATGCTATTATAGCAGGATTAGCTGGAGAACTTAATCTTCCACTATTTAAACATGTTGCTATTTATAAATTCACAGAAGAAATTTCTACAGGGGTAAATGAAATTTTAGAAAAATATAAAATCCCTTATGTCCCAATGGTCCACTGTTTTTTAAAATATAAAGAGTTCCAATTTGATCTCACAGAAGGTAATTGTAACGGAAAAAATACAACTATCGAAGAATTCTTGTATGAAGTAGAAGTAAATCCATTTATTAGCAGAAAAAAGGAATATTTACTGTTTAAAAAAGTATTAAAAGAAATAATTCTTCCTTCAAAAGAAATGGAAGGAATATCAGAAAGATCTCTTTTAAAAGCAAGGGAGGAATCGATTATTCTTTTAAAAGAAAATATGAAAAAACAAAAAAAATTATAGAATGTCTAAATTCTCTTAATAAACATTTATCTTATTATATAATTCGCAAGTTCCTCAGTACCGTCAAGTTATAAATCACGCTTTGCTTAACGACGCTATATAAGGTTTATACCAGCAACGCTTTTATGAGGTTTTTTCCCAATTAAAGCCATTAGAGTAGGTACAACATCTGTTACTTTACAAAAAGAAATTTCTTTATGCGGGATTTCAGAAGAACCTCCAATAATTAAAGGAACTTTCATACATATTTTTAATCCGAGATCATGGTTAAAAAGGTTCCTGTTTGATAATTTTCTATTTTCAAAGTTATAGACAATACTACCGTCAGTACTAAGTATAATATCAGAACTTCGTGGATTTTTAAAATGCCGCGGTATTAGATCGGTGATAAGAGGGTAGTCAAGATGATAAGTAGCACCTAACCATTCATTATTTGAATGATATTTTCCATCTAGAAGCTGACTTGCATTTTCGTCCTCTAAATAATCAAAAACATCATTTTCTGGATTATCGGTAATATAACGCGTCTTATAATCTAGACCAACTCCGCGGTATTCAATTTGCCCTTTTATAATTTTGTTTGTGTTTTTCTCCTTTTTCTTCAAATGAATAATACCTTTATTTACTGTATTATTATCATCTCTATAAAACATTAACCTACTTCCTTCAATCCCAAATAACTCATTTAAGAGATTAATTTTTTTTGGACCATAATTTTGAAGTTCTCTCAGAGTAGGATGAGACCAGCTTCGTTTGTCGTCTGAGTTCTCAATTCCTTTAAAATTAAAGAACCCAACACCATCGAATTTAGATATATCAACATTTCCCTTTCTGTTTTTTCGGTGATGATAATGAGTAAGACTTTGTCGTTGAATGAAATTTTGTAAATTTCCAACACTCTCTGCTTTATAATTCCCGTGATCTGAAGTAATTACTATTGCAGTATCTTCTAAATATCCTAATTTATCTAAAGAGTCAAGTAAAAATCCTAAAACTTTATCGATATGTAATAAGTTTAATTTATAAATATGTGAATTGAAGCCATATTGATGTAGTAAAATATCCGGAGTTACAAACCATAATAATGATCCTATTGGTGCCTCATTATCTTCAAAAAATTTTCCTGGATGTGTAAAGGTTTCTAATAATTTTTGGACTACAACTGAATTAGCTCTTGTTATCGTTTTTTTTACATTTCGAGAATAATAAAGGAGGAGATATAGCAATGCAAGTTTTGATTTTCTTTCAGGAAAAAAATAATTTCTCCCTCTATTAATAAACTGAGTTATACTCGTTGTGTTTCCGTCTTCTACCATTTCAAGAATTGTTTTACAATTATTGCCTAAATCTTCGTTTAATTTATAAATATGCATTCCTTTACCAGCATAGGACCTTATACGTGGAGGGCTCCTCTCTCGATCCATCCAATCCATTAATGGAATTCCATGACACATTTCTTTACGGTAATCTCCAGTATAGGTTCCTGTAATCATAGAGGCTTGAGTTGGATAAGTGATAGAAGGGAAATCAGTTATACAATTTTTAGAGTATATCCCATTATCTATCAGTTTTTTAATATTTGGAAGCAAACCCTTTTCAGCAAAGTTAAATAAATGCTCTGATCTAACGTTATCTATGATACAGTAAATAAAGTGATTAATCTTGTTCATATAAATCTACACTTCTAAATATTAATTAAAAATGTGCGATTTAATTTAAGCATATAGAGAAATAAATATAAAGCCTCCGGTGGGAATTGAACCCACGACCTGCGTTAACAAAGAACTGGATACTAGTTCATTTAGATTACAAATCTGCTGCTATACCGCTAAGCCACAGAGGCATTTTATATATTATATGAAATTATCATAAATTTTTAATTTTGTGGTTTTAAACATTTAAAAAATTCAACACAAATAATTAAAAGTTTATCTATCTTTTTCTTAATCAACTGTTTTATTAAATAAAATAATATCTAATCACACTGATTTGGCTTAGGAACAATAAACGAAATGTTTACTAAAGACGAAGTTACTAGACTTGCCTTCAAAATCTATAAAGAGAATCAAAGTTTGGAAAAATCTATATATGAACTTGCCAAATCTTGTACAATAATTAACAGTAATATAAAAGATGGGTTTGACATTAAACCACTTGAGACTGATAATTTAATTCTTCTTATAAGAGATGATGTTAATGGGGAATTAATTCTCCCCCCTGAAGATGAGATAAAAGAAGTTGCTGAAGTCATCCGCTCTGAGAATCCAAGTAGGAGCCAAATTGATTGGTATATCGCGGAAAAATATCTTCTTCTAGAAGAAATTAAAAAAATAATTGCAAAAAATAATTGAAATTCAAATCTTTTGTTAGAATATTAACAATCCTGCTTCTTTATAAAATTCTCCATCCTTAAATATATAGTAATATATTAAAGAAGGAATAGTGGGTATTATAATAAATACAATAATTATTTACATAAGAATTAATTGTAATATCTCTACATGATTACAAATGCCGAGTCCAAAAAAGAAAAAAATAGATACTAAAAAACAAAAGTCGTTATTTTCTTTTGTTGATGAGAAAAATATAAAAAAAGATATTTCTCCAAAGAGTAAGAAAGAAGACAAGATTGATAAAGCAGAAGAAGTAATACAAGAGAAAAAGAAAATAACTAAAAAAGTCGTTTCCGAAAAACTAGAAGTTAAAGATGAAGAAAGTATAAAGGAAATCCCATTATCATTATTTTTTAAAGGAAATAATACTCCCTTTGGTTTAAAAGAGGGGAATTTCATATTGAATAAGGTTTTGCGAGAAAGTGTTACATCAAAATATATCCGTTACTTAGTTGAAAAAGGGGATATTGTTGAAGATATGGACCAAGGCTTACTTCTTGATGTTGATTATGATGGTGGATTTAATAAAGCATTTTGTAAATTTTATGATTTTAAAACTGATAAAATAAGGATTTGGATCGATAATACTGATCATGAACCTTATTGTTTAAGCAAGAAATCAATCGCGGAACTGAGAACAGTAGAATACTCTGAATCAATAGGAACTATAAAACAAACAAAAAAACTCACAGATTATAACGGATTTAAGCGGTTTGAAGAAATAAGAAAATATGACCTATTATTAGATAAAGAAATAGATATGACTCAGATCTATGGCAAAACTCCTATAAGCATAGGCGGTTCGGGGATTAATGTCCGAAATATTTTAGGTATGAATGAAATAAAAGCCTGGGAAGCTGATATTCGCTATCACTTGAATTATATTTTTGACAGACAATTAATTCCCGGCTTAATTTATAGTATTCAAGGGGGAAAACTTGAAAAATTGAATTTTGAAAAAATAGATGATAATTCAGCACGGGTAGCCACTGAACTTCGAGACCTCTTTAAGAATGAAGCCGAGGAAATCAAAGAATTTTCTGAGGAATTTTTAGATATTTTTATCACGCCAATTCCTGAGGTTAAGCGATTAGCATTGGACATTGAAGTTGAAATAGGAGAACATGATGTTGGGATTCCAGATCCTCGTCTCGCAAAACAAAAAGTAATAAGTGTCTCATTTTATGCCACAGACGGTTTAAAATTAGTCTATGTGCTTAAACGGGAAGGATTATTATATGGAAAATCTCATCCAGACTTTCCTTCAGATGGTAAAATAATGTTCTTCAAATCTGAAAAAAATCTCTTGATAGAGACATTTCGCCTGATGTGGGAATATCCTGTAATTCTTACCTTTAATGGTGATAATTTTGACTTAAATTATTTATTCCATCGAGCAAATAAATTAAGAGTTGATAGTGATCTTAATCCTATTCATGTGAAGAGAGGGTTTGGTATAATGGCAAAGTCAGAATGTGATTTAAGAAGAGGGATTCATATTGATCTCTTTAATCTCTTTTTTAACAGAAGTATATCTGGTTATGCATTTGGAGGTGCATATGAGACTGCCTCTCTTAATTCTATTAGTACTGCATTGCTGGGTGAATCGAAATATGAGCATGAGGAAGAAATTCAAGAAATGAACTACAATATCCTTTCATGGTATAACTTGAAAGATTCCTTATTAACTTTAGAACTAACCAAATTTAATAATTCTTTGGTCTGGAATCTAATTATTCTTTTATGTAGAATTACGAAATTTCCGATTCATGATATGATTCGAAGGCAGATTTCTACATGGATTCAGAATATCTTTTATTTTGAACACCGTAGGAAAAATTATCTAATCCCTCGGCGATCTGAGATATCAGAGTTAAAGAGAGGGGGGAAGTTGATGTCAACTGCAAATAACCAGAAATTCCAAGGAGCATATGTAATAAAACCTGTTCCGGGAATTCATTTTGATGTTGTTGTTATGGATTTTTCAAGCCTATATCCCTCTATAATAAAGGAATATAATCTTTCCTACGAAACTGTCATCTGTCCTCATAAAGAAGATCGAGACAATTTAGTAAAAGGAACTCCATACCATATATGCTCTAAAAAAATGGGGATCTTTGCCTATGTTGTTGGATTTTTCCGGGATATAAGAGTTAAATATTTTAAACCTAAATCAGAGGATAAAAGTTCAACAGAAAAACAAAGAAGTTATAATCAAACTATTCAACAGGCGCTTAAAGTATTTATTAACGGTAGTTACGGAGTTTTCGGCTCTAAAAATTTTCCATTATTCTGCTTACCTGTTGCTGAGAGTACAACGGGTATTGGACAATATGCTATAAAACAAACTATCCAAAAAGCAGAATCTCTTGGAGTAAAAGTTCTTTACGGAGATACAGACTCTGTTTTTCTCTTAAATCCATCAAAGGAGTTTATGGAAGAAATCTCTGAATGGAGTAAAAAAGAGCTTGATTTAGATTTAGAAGAAGAAAAAACATACCAATTTTTAGCACTTTCAGACAGAAAGAAAAATTATCTCGGTATTTATAAAGGCACTAAATTTGTTGATAAAAAAGGTTTAGTCGCCAAGAAAAAGAACACACCTGAATTCATTAGAACGGCATTTAACGAGCTAATTGAAATATTAAAGAACATTACAAATAATGAAGAATTTGTTAATGCTAAAGATAAAATAATTGGAATCGTAAAAGAAAATCTCAAAAAAATTGGAAAACCTAATACATTTAGCTTGGAGGATTACGCCATAAATATGAGTCTTCAAAAGGCTCTTAAAAATTATACAAAGGTTATACCACAACATGTCCGAGCTGCTCTCGAATTGAAAAGAATTACTAAAAGGGAATTTCAGAAGGGTGAAACAATAAGTTTCATTAAAAGTAAAGGAGCTATTGGAGCAAAAGCACTCGAATTAGCTAAACTCCAAGATATTGATACCAAGAAATATAAAGAGCTCTTAACGTCCGCATTAGAACAAGTGTTAGATGCCCTTGGAATCTCCTTTGAAGAAATTAGAGGCATTAAGAAGATGGATGCGTTTTTTTAATAAATTCTATAAAAAGAAAAAAAGGAATCCCATAACTCCCGCACATAATATAGGATTTAGGATATTGTCATCAATCTTAAGATTTAATAAATCAATACAAACAAACATAACAGCCCCACCTATAGCAATAATTAGAATTTTGTAAAACCCTAAAACTGACTCAAATAACCAAAGCGCAAAAACACTTATTCCAAAAGAAGCAAGAAATCCAGCAATATAGCCAATAATAGTTTTATCTGATGATTTAGGGAAATTTTTTTTCCCATATCGAAGCCCTATAATGGATGCTGCCCCATCACCAATGGTTGATATTAAAGCCGCTGATGCGAATATGCAAAATGGGAATGAGAATATTAGAGCAAAAGACAGAGTTAAAGTTGCTGGTTTGATGAATTCAAAATTTTCCCTTCTCTTCATAAATTTACTTAACAAATTTAACACATTTCCGGGAATTAAATGATAAATACTTCTATTTTCAAAAATAAACGATAATCTCACCAGATCTAATGCCCCAAATATCAGAATCCCCGAGTATCCTGCAGTTAAAATTAAAAACTTTCCAAGATATAACCCACTTACCCCCCAGATATCATTAGCCTTCCACATACCTTCCCAAACATAGATAGCAAAAATCCAAAGTAAAATGATTATTCCTGCTGGAAATAAATGTAACCCTTTGCGATGTATATCCGTTTTTAGATCATTTGACCTTCCACCTTTTATTCTGTTTTGCTTTTCATCAAAACCTTTAATGAAAGTCTCAATATTTCTCTCTAATCGTAAGTCTGGATTATTCCTCAAGACAAATCTATATTGGTAAAAGATTATGAGAAGAATCAAGCAAGACGTGAAAATACAAATGAAAAATAATGAGAGTGCTAAAAACCACATGATATTCCCCATATTAGTCCAAAAAAAAAGGGATAAATCAAACCCGCTACTATCCACAAAATAACAGTTAAAAAACTATTTTGGAAGTTATGTTCCTCAGGATATTTACTCCGTAATTTAATAGCATAAAATAACAAACTTACCCCACAAGTGATAAAAAGCATAGTGACTGGTAAGGTTATGATATTATATACCATAATGAAATTAAGTAAAATGGTATTTTAAAAATATCTTTTGAAAATTTACCTGTCATAAAAAAAATAAAAAAAAAAAAGAACTATTTTATTTCTGAAAGTTCAACACCCTTAGTTTCTTTAAGGAAGAAATACGCAATTGGTATAACAGCAAAATTTCCCATTACAAATATTATGAAGGTCGGTCCTAAATCTAAAGATAAAATTACAACGCTGCTTGTTAAGAGCCCAATTGTCCCACCTATTGCCCCTATTAAACTTCTGAAACCAACACCTATTCCTCTACGATCTGTTGGAAGCATTTCGATAGTCATCAAACGGAGAATCCCAATTGAACCCCAATATGAAATGTGACTGAAAGCAAAACCTAATAAGACAAATAAAAATGCATTTTCAGTATTATTAGCTCCAAACACCCAGATAACTACTGAAACTGGCGCTAAAGCGGACCAGAGATATAATAAGGGTTTTCTCCCAATACGATCAGCTAGTAATCCATTTGCCCCATAAGCAATAATAACCATGAAAATTGTTATAAGGAAAATAGTTGTTACCTGCTGTTGAGTCAAAGTACCTACATTATCAATATATTTCTCGAAAAGACCTAAATAAATTGAAGAACCACCTCGTAGAAAGACTGCGAGCAAGAGAAACATATATGGTTTGCGATTTTCTATTTGAAAAATTGATTTGATGTCTTCCTTAAAAGATCTCGTTTTAAACGAATCGCTCTCCTTCATTTCCCGATACTTTTTAGGTTCCTTTAAAGTAAAGAAGATCGCCAAGCACAGTGGAAACCCTAAAACCATAGGAAATATTGCCATCCCGCGCCAAAATGGATCAGTCTCAGTTATGAAATATAAGCGAAACATCACCATAATGACAGCCCCAATTAAACCCACCATCATGATGACATTAGAATAATAAGCTCGCCTGTTCCCTTCTACTTCTTCATTAATATAAATCAACCAGATATCTGATGAAAAGAAAAAGTATAAGCAGAAAACAAAAAACATGTACATGATATAGTTTACAGCGATAAATATTCCAAAAGATGCCAATGCAATTCCACCCACCGTAAAGCCCAGCATCTTTTTTCTTCCAAGTTTATCTGCTAAATATTGACTAAAAAAAAGAAATACCATACCAACCGATACTAAACCGTTCGCAAAAGACATTATCGCATCTTGGACGCTTGATGATAAATCACCTAGAAATTCACCCGCAATTACGGAAGGAATCGCTCCATTAAAAAGTGTCGCGTAAGTGTCGAGAATCTGTGTTAACATCAGAATTAAGAATAAATATCTGATATAAGAACCGTTTCCAGATTTATTTTTTGACATACTAAATTACTCCAGACATTTTTTATTATTTCATTTGATGCTTTAATAAAATTAAGTTATACCATATTTCTATCTTACTTAATAAAAACTTTAATTTTTAATAGAAACAACTTACAAAAATGAGTTTGATAAGTAATGTTAAAAATTAAGAAAAATAAAAATTAAAATAAAATTATAGTCCAGTTAGTAAAATGTCATCAATTACCTTACGGACTTTCTTTAAATTCTCTTCTCCAATAGCTTTATCAACATGCAATTTTAAATCCAAAATTGTGCTAAAAACTTGGATGATTGTATTTTGAAAAACGTTGTTGAATTGACTGAAGCCAGCATTTTTGTCCTTGAATTCTTCAACCCTGCTGAGCATAGCGCCCTCGTACTCTTTAGCAATAGTAGTTCTAATTTTTTTCCTAACATATTGAAATAATTCAGCGCCCGTTCTTGTGAGGTGATAAAAAAGTGTTTCTTATTTTATTTATTTTTCATGATTTTTTATATCCTTTATACGAGTTCTTAGTAAATCTTTTTGAGTTTCAGTTGGGTCTTGAGTACTGCAAGTAGTACAAATTCAATAACTGGAAGTTATGCCATTAAATTTGTTTATTTCTAATGACAAGAATAGGAAGTTATTAAATAAAATATTCGAATCCACAGAACACTGTTTGATTTAGTTGAGGAGGAAATTGATCTTTTGATAGAGAAATACTATTAAGGTGCGATAATAAAAATCTAACCAAATGAAATACCCCCTGATTTTGTTAACAATCTCAGATCATCCCATAAATAACTTGTGTCGATCATTGTGGGAGAATTACAGCTATAACATTTCTCGCTCTCTTTAATGAATTTAACAAATTGAGGAAGTTTTAACACATCACTAACAGATATTTGTCGTAAATTAGCTATAGGTTTATCAATCTGAAGACAATTTTCAATCTCTCCATTGTAGTTTACAAACATAAAAACCTTTTTTGCGTGGCATAAGTATTGTTTTTTACCACCAATAAAATGGTTTAGATACATTTCTGAATTTAATATTTTCGAACCATTCTTCTTAGCGTCTAAAATTATTTCAAATGCTTTATTAATATCGTTATCATTCGCAGAATGTATGCCTTTCTCATCTACATCACCATGTGAATAATGGCGGACAGTATTTATTACATTAAAAGCTACGGGAATTCCAATTTTATCAGATAAAATTATCATTTCCTCAACACGATTAATATTATATTTACTAATTGAAAAGCTAAATTGTAATGAAATCAATGGATAGCTTTCTTTAATAGTAGTAACAGAATCCATTATTTTATTATACAATCCAGGCAACCCTCTAATCTGATCATGTTCTTCAGGTCTAGGGGAGTCCAGAGATATAAGAATAAAATCTATATCATTTCCAAATTCTTTGATTTTATCTGGAAGGAACCAGCCATTCGTCACTATCCCAACAATTGTAAACTTTAGCTCTCTTTTAACATATTTAATAATTTCAGTAATATCTTTTCTAATGAGAGGTTCTCCACCCCATAGAATAGTTACTAAAAATCCTGCTTCCTTTGCTTCCAAATATATACGCTTGATTTCCTCAAGTGTTAATTCATCTTTTTTCGTATTATTTTTCCAAAGACAAGTTTCACAATCGCAATTACATTTTAAAGTTGTAAGAAAGTGAAATATAAATGGCTTACCATTTCTCTCCTTAGCATTTTTCGCAGCTAACGCTAATTCAGCAATTTGTTGTTTTTTCTTTCTTTTTATTTGTTTACTAATTAACTCATGTTCCATAAATATATCTGTTATAACAGATTATTTATGATTAACGACATTAGTGTTTGTGTTTGATCAAAGATTGAATTTGAATTTCACCAATTTGACGATGTATGTAGTTTTCCGTTACCAGATTATATTGATCTTGACAAGTTTAAGCAATTTTATTTAGTAGGATATAAGGGAATTGTAAATAACGCAGATATATTTGAGAATAGAGGAATTTTTAACTTTTTCATGCATCCATTCCTCCAATCGTTTCAGTTAAAATTAAATGCAGGAGTAAAGATAAATCCTCAATGATCTTTTTGTTCTTTATATACCTTTAAGACATATTCTTCACTAGAGTTATCATCTACTTTAATAACCTCATATAATTCAGATTATCCCCCTTCTTTAAAAGGATGATCTGATATAACTTTCCAATTTCCTAAAGTTGTATTGTTTTGAAGAAGGTAATTAGCCATATAGTTAATATAACAGCCTAAAACATTTTAATTTGATGAGTTCACAAATTCAAAAGGTAAACGATAAATAAAAAATAAAATAAATTAAATTTAAAATAGTAAAAAAGATTAAAAAAAATATAATATAGAATAAAAAAATTCTTAAAGTCCTAATAATAGGAGCTTATCGATAACATCATTTACTTTTTTTTTGTTTTCTTCTCCCAGAGCTTTATCAACTTGCAATTTTAGATCCAAAATTGTGCTAAAAGCTTTGACAATGGTATTTTGTACAACGTCGTTAAATTGACTTTCACCAGCATTTTTGACCTTGAATTCATTAACCCTGCTGAGCATTGCGGCCTCGTACTCTTTAGCAGTATCAGTTCTTAGCTCCACTAGCTTTCTGATTTTCATTCCTTCCTTATCTTCAACAGATTCCTCAGGCATCTATAACTCCTCCTCTTTTTTTATGCCGCCATTACGAGCTACTTCAGGGGTTATTTCTGTGACTGAGACCTCTTGACCTGTTGTAGTATCAAACTCATTTCTTACTTTTGAACTGATTTGTTTAGCGATTTGTTTTTCAATCTCCGGTCTATGAATAGTGTTCATTGTACAAAATGAGATTTCTTTGACTGTGCCATCCGGCATCGCGACGCCAAAATGAACAATACATCTTTTAGTTCTTTCTAAGTCCATGTTATATGCATCTTGAAAGTGCATGCTTGAAAGTAATAATGCTCCGTAACTGAATGAACTAATACTTTCCCAATCTCCACGCATCAAAAGTCTTGAGAATAACTCCATTAGTTTACCAGGTTTTTTCATGTATTGTAAAATACCAAGTAAAAAGCGGGCTTTAAGCTGGGTTTTGTCTAAATAATTAAGACCTTTATCTAAAGTTTTACCAAAATCTCCTAATAAACCCTCGAAAAGCTTTATTGGTTCTTTTTCCTTGTTTTTAATTTTAGCCCAGAATCTGTTTGCGAAATCGATGACTTTGAGTGGATCAAAATAATCCATTATAGGCATCATTTCACCACTATCGGGATCGACAACCATGTAGCTTGCAAATCCGCAGTCGGGGTGGCAGGTAAACTCGATTGGTTCAACGTCAGCTAAATAAGCTATTACTCTGCCGAACTCCACGATAGTCGAAAGAGGATACCATGCGTTTTCCATGCTAACCTTTCCGCCTGTTTGTTTTTCTATTTCTTTGAGAATATCTGCATTTGTTATTCGAAGTTCTGATCGTTCTTCAAAAGCTATTCGACCGCATAGAGATACTGGCTGAAAGGTGATACCGCGTATGACATCAATATTATCAATTGCATATTGTATAATGTTCCCAACCTCAACATCGGTAACTCCTTTAGCAATTGTGGCAACTAATACAGTTGAATCAAGTCTTGCTTTTCGAAGATTATCTACAACTCTTTGCTTATAGGACATAAGGTTCTTTATTCCACGAGTTTTTTCATATGTAGCATCGTTGATTCCATCAAATTGGAAATATAATGTGTCTAAACCCATTTCTTTGCATTTCTTTGTAAATTCTAAGCCACCTTTTTTCCTCTGGAATCCATAACCGTTTGTCGCGACAATGACTTCTTTAAATCCATTATCCTTTGCCATCTTACAAATCTCAGGGAAATCTTTTCGAACAGTTGGCTCTCCACCAGTAAACATAATCGCAACTGCAGGTATTGGTTTACTTCTAAAGTGTTTCATTATTCTATCAATTTCCTCTAAGGTGGGTTGAACTAAATAGCCACTTTGTAAAATATTTGCGTAGCAAAAGTTACAGTTAAAGTTACATCGATTAGTTAGATCGATTAAAGCTAAAGAACAAGTTGATATATGTTGTTCACAAAGACCACAATTATAAGGACACCCTCTTGGGTCATCTCCCTGAAAATCTGGGGGATTGGATTCACCATCTTTATCAAATTGCCACTTAATATTTCCATTTTTATCTTTTATAGCATAATGAGTCCATTTATAATATTTAGCAGAGCTACTAATTAAATCTTTGAAGTCTCCATGCTCCTCACATGTTTTTCTCATATATATTTGCTCGTCGTCTTCATAAACTTCCGCTCCAATTGGTTGTAAGCATTCAGGACAGATACTTTGAGTTTTTCGATAATAAGGTTCATTTACATAATCTTCATCATCTAAATGGTACATGTTTGTTAACACCAAATACTAATTATTTATTTATTATTATTTATTAAAGAAATAAAATTCTTTAAAAATTTAATCTTACTTTTACTATTATTCCTAATATTATTCATCAACAAACTGAACGATTAGTAATATTTCGGGACTACACTACTTATATTCTATGAAGACTTATAATTTTATACATTAATGTAAAATACAGATATAAATTGTTTAGAAGCTATAAACTTTTTTTTGATCTCTGTTATTCAAACTAAACCCGTATCCAAGACTTTCTCGTTTTACCTCAATTGAGATTTGAGAATTCGTGAGTATTTTGGGATGTTGAGAGCTAGTATAAATCCTTTATCCCTAAAACGAAATCTAAAAAAACCAATAAGAAATCTCACTTTAGATCAGTCTTTATAAATCTGGAGAGGTACGATGACAATATTCTCACTTTAAGCTACTAGGCAGAAGAAACAAAAATGTTTAATAAAAAAAAAAAGAAGAATTTATTTTACTCTTTTTTCAAATACTACATGTTTTCGGATAGAAGTACAATGGGGAAAGATTGAACTTACAGCACCCTCGTTATTAACGCCTCTTGAATTCTTAGTCCACACTGCTGTTCCTTCAAAATAGGTGGTTCCTCTCATTGATCTATTGGTAGCTTGTCCGAAATTATTCAATGAAGAGAAGACTCCTTTTCCATTATACCCTCTTCTTACCATTGCTGTATGGACGTTGACTCGGGAAACATAATCACCATTCCAATATTGATAATAATCGAGGACACCAATTAGCATTCCGATTAATTTATTGGTGGATCGTTCAAACACCATTGGAAACATAGTTACCATATTCTCAAGATCTCCTTCTTTCCATGCCTCTATAAACTCTGGAATATGTTTATAATGAGCATAAAGATCTGGTTCTTCTTGAAACCCGAAATTTGATTTTGGTAAACTAGTCGCTAGTTCTATGAGATTTTCAATGTTTTTTTTTCCTCCTCCTGATGTATCTGGAAGAATGGCACTAAATGAATCTTTAGCAAGATCAACAATTTCTTCTAGCCGTCCTCTCAATTCCTCCTCAGGTAGGCAGCGTAACTTTAAGTTTTTATCCAATTCATTTCCTTTTTTCCAAGACACTTTATCTACACGTAAACAAGTATATTCCGATTCTACTTCATAATTTAAATCCTGTAAATAATTGAATAAGCTGGAATTTGGACTGGGTTGTGATACTCCATAAAGGAATTGTTCATCTATTCCTTCAGTCTGTAATCCGAAGCCCATCTCATTTTTAGGAAAGTTAATTGGTCCCCGAATTTTCCTGATTTTGTTTACTTTTACAAATGATTCACATTGTTTTATTAACTCTCTACAAGTTTCAAAACTGTTAGCTTTTAACCACCCAAAAGTTCCACATTTTCTTCCATAACTTTTATATTCAGGATTTAGATCAGATACAATGTAGCCGCACGGTCTTCCAGCTGAATAAGCAACGAAGACCTTAATTTTATAGTTTGGAATACTAAATTTTGATTTCAGATATTCTAAGTGCCTTTTGATAATTCTAGATTTTAATTCTTCTGTCGGAAGATATAATGTGGCATCTAAAGCATTTTCTATCTCATGGAGATTAGTTACACATCTCACTGATACAGATTTATATTCTTTCCTTTCTATTTTTTGTATAATTTGTCCCATAATAAATCATCCTCTACAGTTGTAGAATTGTTATGAAAAGAATCCGTTATCTTTATATAAAGAAAAAATATCAAAATAGAAGAAAAAATAAAAAAAGGAAATGTGTAATTTAAATTTTATTTGCTTTCTCTGACATTTCTTTCACTAGTAAGGTAGAAATGAAAGCTGATACACTCTTAAACTGATCCTTGTCGGGAGCTTTTTTATTGTTCACACGGACATACCTCCTTACCCATTCTTTAAGAGCAGGGGTCAGAGAAAAGGTTTGACATACCGTTTTCTTTTGTGATAGAAATTTTTGAGCCGTCAATTATTAATCACATTTTTGATTTTTGTCAAGATTCTATTAGATTCCAATTTTATTTAAATGTTATTTTGATAAAAAATAAAACTCTTAATACACATCAGTTATCAAGGGATATGATTCTAATCTTTTTACTCCCATTCTACTCAAGTATTTTTCAACCTGTTCTGGTGAAGGATCTAAATACTTTTTCCATGATGGGAACAGCTGCTTTGACATAATTTTATATTGCTTTATCTGTCTTTTAAAAATTTTGCGCTGATTGGGAACATTTGATAATATTTCCATTAGACTTAATACTTGTGGGCCTCTTTCTTTCTCGATATATTCATATATTTCATACGTAAGAGGAAGCATATCTTTAAATCCCGGTTTGAAGTGTGGATGGGTAAATGCTTGAAATCCCTCAACATAATAAAAATCATAAGGTACATTAAGCAGTCTTCCCGTTCGATCGAATTCATACCATAATGGAGTCTGAGGTAATATTTTAAGATTGTGGACTGTAATAGCATAAATATCCAAGTCAACAACTCTCTTTATTTCTTTCCAAATAGATTTCCGAGTTTGATGATCGAATCCGATAATGAATGTACCATAGACGCCAATTCCGTGGTCTGTAAGCCGTTTCATAATTTGCTTTGTTTCTGAATGTTTTAAATTCTTAGCATAATCTTGAGTAAAGCTTTCAATTCCTACATTTAAGCCCAGAAACCGTAATGACGACCGTGATATTCGATCCAGATCAAAATTTTTTATTGATACAAGCGAAGTTGGAACAATTACAGGATAATCTTCAGGCTCATCATTAAAAAGATCAAATAATTCATACCACCAGTTTTTATTTACTATTCCTTGTGGTTCACAGAACATTATATGAAAAACCTTTTTGATTTTTCGTCGATATTCAACCAATTTATCATGAACCTGTTGTGGAGTAAATAAAGACCCACTAAAATGATTATCAAAGAGTTGTCGTGTAATACAAAAATCACAATTGTTTATACATCCCAATTTCGTCACTAATTGAGCTAAATCTGATTCCAGTGAAATTCCATTTATTATGACTTTACTCTTTGCTGGAATAATTTCTAAGGAATAATCTTGAGTACAAGATTCTCCAAATAATTTTCTTAAGTAAGGAACTCCATCACCACGACAAATGAGATCTACATAGTCTTCTGTTCCGGGGAAAAGAGATCCCACATTACCAGCAATTGTTGTAATACTTGGATCATAAGCTTTAACTGCTTGGGATGTCCTCATAAAATTAGTGTATCCCGTAACAAAAATACTGAATCCTACATGAGTATATGGAAATTCTTCTTCTTTAGCTTCTTGTAACTTAGCAATTGCTTGGTCTGAAGAGATATCTCCATACATAACATCAGTCGGTGTCTTCAAGTTATCCGCAAGGAATCTCCCAGGAGTACTTACTCCATACCCTCGAAACTTCACTTGCATCCTCTCAGGCCATATTGGATCTAAATCAAATATATGTTCAGGCAACCATTGAGCCATCTCAGGATAATCATTAAGGAGTTGAATGCGATAATTTCTTAATCCCTTGACAAGCATATAATCAGGTGTAAATTCAGGAGGTAATTGATTGATTAATAAAAATCTGTTTTTCTGATTCATAATAATTTGCCAATCTGTTTTATCTTTACTTTTAAAAAAGATCGCTTCACAATATTTAAATGAAAAAGTGCGACAAGCAGTATTTTGTCCGAATACCGGACGAGAGTAGAAATGATAATGGCG
>CAZRBD010000041.1:0-26129 GCA_964598265.1 uncultured archaeon | reverse complement strand
GATTATAATCTTACCAAAACAAATTATTTATAATGACATAAATTCCAGGTTTTTAGTATTTCATTCAGAGAGCAAGTGAACTTGGTATTACTCATTAAATATTTACTTTTTTTTATTTTTTCCAATAATACTATATCAACTTTATTTATATAAAAGTAAAATTAGAATAAATTAAACACATAAATATACCATTTAACCAAGATTTATGAAAAAATTCTAATTTTTTCTTGATATTAAAATTTCATTAAAATGACTATTGAAATAGAGAGGCTAATTAATGACAAATATCAGAAAATGGGAAGAGAATGAGAATTGGGTTGAAATTGATATGGATCTATGCACTGGAGTAGCAGAGTGTATAAATGTGTGCCCTGCAGAAGTTTATGACCTCATAGATGGAAAAGTTATAGCCGAAAACATTGGTGAATGCATCCAATGTCTGGCTTGCCAAGATGCATGTCCTAATAACGCAATTTTAAAACACTTCGCGTGGTAGACACCCAAAAAAAGAGAATTGATAATCTTTTATCTTTACTAAATTTATTTTGTTATACTTTTTTATTTTTATGAATCTTATTGAAATTTAATTATTTATTAAATGAGACTTGATTAAATTGAAAATTATTGATTTTCGTTCTGATACTGTAACAAAACCTTCTCCAGAAATGTGGGAGATAGTAAAATCTATGGATGATTCTAAGCTTGGTGATGATGTTGAACAAGAAGACCCCACTGTAAATGAACTTGAGCAAAAAGCAGCGAAATTAATAGGGAAGGAATCAGCTTTATATGTTTCCTCTGGAACCCAAGGCAACCTAGTTTCTTTACTTTCTCAAACTAAACCCGGAGATCAGATATTGGTTGAAAAGCTTAGTCATATATTTGGACATGAAGTCGGGAGTGCTGCTAGGATTGGGGGATTAATGGTTTAAGCATATCCTTCTAATAAGGGGGTTCCTGATTTAGATAATGTTGAGGAAATGATTGGAGATCCAGAAGATGTTCATGAATCCGCAACCACGTTATTATGTGCAGAAAATACACATAATTTTCATGGGGGTGCTATAATTGAACCAGGTGATTTACAAAAAATGAAAATATTTTCGGAAAAAAAAAATATGAAGCTTCACATTGATGGTGCTAGAATATTCAATGCAGCAGTAGCCTTAAATATACCTGTGACTGAATTAACACAATATGGGGATAGTATCATGTTTTGTTTATCTAAAGGACTTTCATGTCCTGTTGGTTCAATAGTTGCAGGTTCTACTGAATTTATCAAAAGAGCCAGAAAATTTCGTAAAATGCTGGGAGGAGGGATGCGTCAAGCGGGAATAATAGCTTGTTTTGGTGTTGCAGCATTAGAATCAAACTGGATAAATCGGCTTAAAGAAGATCATAAAAATGCAAAAATTCTTACAGAGGGCATGAGAGCTTATAATCTACCTATTAAAGTACAAATACCTGAGACAAATATCTTTTTTGTGGATTTCCCGAAAGAAGCCCCTATGGAGAAAATTATGGCTGAACTTTATGAAAATGGGATTAAAGTATTTAGTTTCGATCATAAGATTCGGTTCGTCACACATTATGGGATAAATGAGGATGATATTCAATATAGTATAGAAACAATTAAAAAAGTCTTACAGAAATTCTTCTAAATAATTAAAAGATTTTAAAGTGTTTAAAATGTGCTTTTATATAACGGCAACACTACCAAAAAACACAGATCTTGATAAAATAAGCACAATTCTTGATGAATTTGAAATGTCTTTTATTCCTATTCATAACGATATAGTATTGTCTCAGTTAAAGGCTGGAGATTTATATTTAAGAGCAACAAAAAGCTATTGTGATTGCGATACAATTTTAGGTTCTTTAAATCGCCAAAATGAATATCAAACCTTACTCAACTCAAAAAAAGTTAAAACATTAAGAAAAAAGAAATGGACAGATAAAGAAATAGATAAGTGGATAAAACAGAAATTACAAAATAAAAAAAAAAAATCCGGAGGACATTTAACTACTTTTGAAACAAAAGAAGAGTTAAAAAGATGGAATCTTTTTATACAGAAAATTCTTAATAGCTCCACCTCTAATTATATCGGAATTTTAAAACATTGGTATGGAGGAGGATTTAAAGACGAAAAAATTACTTTAAAAGAAATTCAAAGGATAAATCTTAATGAAGTTGCCCCAGAATTTTTATTAAATATAGAAGAAGATGTTTTGTATGAGTTTCATTTACCCGATAGGACTTAATTAGAATAAAATTTAATAAAAAATAAAAAAATATGGTTAGTCTTTACGTAAATCTAAATCTTCAGCATCGTCGTCTACAGGATCATAATACTCAATATCCATAAGACTTCCTGATGGATTTTCTGACCAGTGCACTTTTGCTGGCATCCCTATGTATGTATCTTTAAAATTAACATCAGGATTTAATTGTGTCATTATTACAGTATCAGCTCCATCATGTTGGAATAAAATAACAGGTTTCTCAATAATTTCTCCTGTTTCAGGATCTTTTAAATAAGCAACAGTAAATGAAGCGACTCTACCGGTTTCACGTAAATCTACCCATCGATCAGGTTTCACAAGACACTTTCCACATACAAATCTTGGTGGAAAAAAAACTCTATTACAACTCGAGCATTGTAATCCAACTAATTTTCTATCTTTTAGTTTTTCTTGGAATCGTTGAAAATGAGTTATATTGAATTTAAATTTATAGCTAGATAAATACCAGCTTCCAGGCATAGTTCTTGTTCTAGGATAATCTTTTTTAACATAAGCAAGAGATTTTCTTTGGGTCATTTTTGACATTTTTTTCACCTCCACTTCCTTTGTGGTTCATCCGACATTACCATTAATGTACAAAAGTTAAGAATACCTCCCCATCCATGTCCAAGAGCAGTGTGTACTGTTTTAGGGACTTGATTACTAGCTTTTCCCATGATTTGGAGTGCTGCTACTGCAGGTCTCTCCATTGCCGATGCTCCAATAGCGTTTGTAGAATTTACACCTCCTGAACAACAAATTGGTAATTCTCCTTTTAAGGAAGTTACACCTGTCTCATACATCTGTGGAGCTGTAGTTTCTTCGAATAAACCAAGTTTTTCAACCCACATAAGCTCTTGGTTAGGGAATGGAGAATACACCTCAGCATAATCGATTTCCTTTCTAGGCATTGAAATTCCTGCTTGGCTGAAAGCTAATTCTGAAGATTTTATTGCTCCTAATTGTTCTGAAGGATCAACTTGACCTGCCCCACTGCCATTATAACCAATCACTGCGGTTTCATGAGCAACACTAGCTACTCCATTTACATAAACAGGTATCTCACACATATCCTTTGCCTTTTCCTCAGTCGTAAAAAGCATGGCACAAGCTCCGTCACTGGCAGGACAAACCATACCATATCTTAGGGGATAAGAAATATAAGGTGTATCTAGAACTTCTTCAATTGTCAGATCAGGCATTTTTAGATGAGCCCACCAAGTTTTTGCTGCGTTGTGCCTATTTTGAACAACCACTCTTGCTAGATCTTCTTCAGTAATTTTAGATTTTCGCATGTAAGTTGATGCTTGATATGATGCAACACCAATCGCTGCTCCAGCAGATAGTAAACGAGTTAGTTTATCATAGGAAATACCTAAAGTGTTCAAAACAGAAATTTCTCCATAGGCTACACTTGCTAGACCAGTACTTGTATCACCCTGAGATTGTTGTTCAAAAGCGATTGCTAGAACAGTATCAATTCCAGGTAATCCTGCGGTAACAGTATAATATCCAGCAATTGCAACTGATCCTCCAGTTGTCCCACCTGTAGTTACTCTCAAAAGTGGTTTATTTCTTGCTCCCATCCAATCTGTCATCCACAATTCAGGAAGGTTAGAACCTTCAAATGCTGGCATATTTCCATTTACAAAAGCATCAATATCGTTAAATCCTACTCCTGGAGCGTTTTTCAGGCAATTTTCAACAGCCTCACTAACTAACTCTGCCATATTTACATCTGAACGTTTTGAGGCATGTTCGCTAAATCCTGCTGAAACTATTGCGACTTGTCTTCCCATTTTTAATTATCTCCCTCTAATACATATAATATATTATTTTGAGAACACATTCCAATTTGTCCAGAAGCAATAGCCTTTTTAGCACCTTTCACTTGATATCCATTCGCTTCACCCTTGAGTTGTTTTGCTGCTTCAATAATTCTAATCAATCCCGTCCCACAAGGCGGATTACCCCCAATTGCTCCTCCAGAGGGGTTTATGGGCAGTTCTCCATCAATATTGGAATTCAAATTTCCACCTTTTCCTTTTTCAGTAAACCCTAATGCTTCTGTAAATAGTAATTCTTCATGAGCATAAGCTTCAAAAAGTTCAGCAACATCGATCTCATTTATTGGATCTTTAACCCCTGCCGCATCAAATGCCATTTTACCCGCGTATTCCATTGATTTGCTACTTGATAAGTCTCTATCTCCAAGATAATAAGTATCTTGGCTATAACCAACTCCAGTAATCCAAACAGGGTTATCCGTTATTTTTAGAGCTTGTTGTTCTGGAGCTAAAAGTAATGCTGCCATTCCATCACATGGTTGGGCAACCATTAATTCAGTAACTGGATCGGCATAGATATCAGATTCAAGTACATCTTTAATGCTTAAATTTGAATTTTGAGCTTCAGCTAAAGCCATTGGATTTTTTGCCGCATTTTTCCGGTTTTTAACAGCCACTTTAGCGATATCTTCTGCACTTATACCAAATTCTTCCATATACGCTCTCATTTGAAATCCTGAAGATGTAATATCATTAACGTAAGCAACTGGTCTTTCCCAAGTAGGATCTGTTTCGAATAATCGAGTTGAATGGTATGGAAAACACGATGCCATACTTCCCCCCCATACTAACGCTAATTTATGATTTCCAGATAATATACGCATTAAGCCGTATAATACTGCGTGAGCTCCGTCCATTTCAACCTTACTTTCATCCGCTAAATATCCCCCGCCAACTTCAACTGTAAATGCATTAGAAATTGTACGTCCTTCATAATAATCATTTGTACATGATATAACCGTTGTTACATCTTTTTTCTTCAAACCTGCGTTATCGATAGCACCCCTTACTGCCTCAAAAATCATTTCATAACGCCCATAATTCGCCTCTGAATATAATTTAACTTGATAATATCCAACAATACCGACTCTTTGCATTTTTTTTACACCTCTCACACTTTCACGAAACCCTTTATATCTGATGGATTTCCTTTTGGTTTTTCCTCCCACTCGACTTTCAATTTCATTCCTATATTTAATTCTTCTGGTTTTATGTCTAAAAGTCTATATACAATGGCAGTATTACTTCCATCTAATTGCATCATACCAATTATTTGAGGTTTTTTAACTTTTCGGCTCGCTCTATCATTTATTTTATAATGAGTTATCGTAAAATTCTTTAAGACCCCTGTTTCTGGTATTTCTACCCAATTTTGATCAAAAGGAATTGTTATATTACATTTTCCACATATTTTTCTTGGGGGTACGAAAACATCTTCGCATTTAGGACATTTATTTGCAAGAATTTTTTTGTTTTCAAAAGCATCAAAAAATTTATCCATATATCTGCCAACCCAAAACGCATATTCAGCTCTCACGAGCCCCTTATTGGCAACAATTATTTTCTCAGTCATTTTTTTTATTGTTTTTGTAATTATAATTATATAATGATTAATGTTTGTGGTTATTAGTATTTAAAATTTTAAAATCATCTAAATTCCTTTCAAATTTAAATAACGATTTTTTACTCCTTAATTTCTACTATTTGGGATACAATTTTTGCCAAATGATTTGACTTTGAACATGTAACGAAAAGAAACCTAAAGTAATCAGAACTATTTTTGAGAAAAAAAAATCATTTAGATTTTCACATTGGTTTTGAACAATAATATACTTAGAAATTAGTGTAGTTAAAACAGATAACGAAGATCTTAAAGATACTAATTTTTTTATTTAAAATTTAAATACCAAGGTACTTAATATTTTACTCAACAAATAATAATAAAAGAAAAAAATCCAAATATTGAGAAAAAATGTCAAAATCAAATCCAGAAAATAAATTAGTGATTAGTGCCGCTCTTGCCGGGGCTGCTACAACAAAAGCTCAAAATCCGAATGTTCCATATACAGCTGATGAATTTGGAGATGAAGCGAAAAGATGTTATGAAGAGGGAGCCGCAATTGTCCATATTCATGCACGCAACCCAGAAAAGGGTAATCCAACTCATGATTTAGATCTAATTAGAGCTATTTTGGAAAATATAAAATCCAAAGCCCCCGATATAATAATCAATCTAAGCACTGCTATTAGTTCAATTGCTACTGATAAACAAAGAATTGCGCCCGTTCAAACCTTTAAACCTCCTCTAGCTTCTTTAAATACCGCTTCCATGAATTTCGCAATAGGTGACTATAAAAAAGGAAAAGTTGTCATGGGTGGAAATATGATCTTTCAGAACACATTTAAAATGATTCAAAAATTTGCGAAAGAAATGAAAAAAACAGAGACTAAACCAGAAATGGAAATATATGACTTAGGAGGAATGTATAATATGCTCTTCCTTAATAAGAAAGAGGACTTTATGGTACACCCTCTCCACTACCAGTTTGTATGGGGTGTGCTCGGGGGAATTCCATTTAATCCCCAAAACCTTGCACTCATTCTTAATTTGAAACCTCCAGAAGCTACTTGGAGTGTATGTGGTGTTGCTAAACAGCAATTCCAAGCAGGGTTATCTATTGCAACTTTGGGAGGTCATATTCGCGTTGGTTTAGAGGATAATATTCGTACTATAACAGGTGAATTGGCAAAGGGTAGTTGGGAGCAGGTTGCATGGGCAAAAAAAGTTGCTGAAATTGCAGGGCGGGAAGTAGCTCAAGGGGCGGAAGCAAGAAAAATTTTTCATCTAAAACAAGGACATGTAGAATTATAAAGAATAATTTGATTAATTTTTATTTTTCTTCAGCCTTATTTTAATTTTTATAAAACAAATATAAATTTATTGTATAACGTAATTTTAAAACAACTATCTTATTCTATTTTACCAAAATATAGCCCTTGTGAAATTTTTGAGTAATTTTAATATAGAAAAGATTCGAGCTGAAAAGATTCGAGACTTCTATTTAATGCATTGGGATGGTCGAACCTTATGTCACCGTGTTTATGTTAGGTCAAAAGTAGATGATTCTTTACTTTCAGGTTTTTTAACTGCGATTTTTGCTATTTCTAAGGAGTTATCTATTGATCAAATCCAAACTATGGACATGCAGGATATCAAGTTCATTTATGAGAATGTACCACCTTATCTTTTGATACTCAATGTTAATAAAGATGTATCAGTCCAATTTGGTAAGTTAATCCTAACAAAAGCAATGAAATATTTTGAAGAGATTTATGATGGTTTAAATGAGAAAGTTAAATCAGATTTAAATGAATTAGCTGAAGAGTTAAAAACAATCAATTTTAACTCACAAATAGATAAATTCGTTAATGATGCAATTATGGAGGAATATTTCAAAACTCCTCTTAAAATTGTTGATACAATTGAAACTTATTTGATTAGTTTGTTTGGTTCAATGGGAAAAACAATTATTGAAGACTCCCTCTCAAAAATACACAAACTCAGAGCTAATTTTAAGAAAGAAAATATAGACCAATTAGTATCTAACATTGAGGAGATGTTGGGAAAAAAAATTAGTCGTTCTCAGGCGTCAATGATTACACAACAATTAAGAGAAACATTCTCTCAATAAAAATTAAAATTAGTTAGTTTAAATGTATAAAAAATTAGAATAGGCGATAATATATGAATATTGGAGGAATATTTTGTTCTTGTAGAGGAGAAATAGATAAGAATTTTAATTTGGAGGATATAAGAGAATACCTTGAAAAGCAAGATGATGTAAAATTCACAAAAGTATATCATGCTTCTTGCTCGATTAACGATCAAGAGGATATGTTTAAAGAAATTAATGAAAATAAAATTAACGCTCTACTTTTTATTGGGTGTTCACCTAAATATTATGAAAAACTATTTCAAGACATTTTTTTAAAGAAAACTTCTATTAATCCTGGATTAATCAAATTTGTTAATTTTCGAGAACAGTTACGTTGGGCTCATCGAGATCAAGAAGAGAAAAAAATTGTTGAAAAAGCTAAATTCGTCCTAAAAGCAGCACTTGAAGATATAAAGAATGCTAAACCTATTCATACTGAAAAAATCCCAAACTTAAAATCCGCTTTAGTTATTGGAGGAGGGATTAGCGGAATTCATGCATCCTTGGCACTTGCAAATCAAGGGCATCATGTTTACTTAATTGAGAAGTCTCCTTATTTAGGGGGGGTTCAACTGCAAATGAGCAAAACATTTCCCCGAGATGAATGTAGTGCCTGCGCTATTACGCCTATTATAAATACCTTATTCAGAACCCCTAATATTGATATATTTACTTTATCTGAAGTAATACGTGTTAGAGGTCGAACAGGTAACTATGTTGTGACTATCAAACAAAATCCTCGATTTGTTAAAGAAATATGTACAAATTGTCATGAATGTATTAATGTTTGTAAGAACAATGTACCAGATGAATATAATTTTAATTTCTTAGAAAGGAAAGTTATTACTTTACCGCGTTTTGATACCTTCCCAAAGCTCCCATTCATAAGTATAAATGATATTTCTTATTGTAGAGATGAATGTAAGGCAAAATTATGTACCAAAGTGTGTGATGCTAAAGCTATTGATTTAGATGAGGAGCCAAAAGAAATTGAAATAAATGCTGGAGGGATAATTATATCAATTGGTTATGATATTTATCAATCAACTGAATATGGGTATGGTAAATCAAAAGACATCTTAACACTTGAAGAATATGAACGAATTTTAGTATCAACTGGAGTGTTTAATGGAGATATCTTGAGACCATCAAACCGTAAACCCCCTAAAAATATCGCATTTATCTTATGTGTTGGAGCAAGACAACCAAATAAAATTCCTTATTGCTCTCGTTATTGTTGTATGGCAACGGCATCTGCAATAAAGCAAACAGTAGAAAAATTACCAGATGCTAAAATTTATGTATTTTACCGAGATATTTATGCCTTAGGGAAAGTAGGAGATGAGTATATCAAGGAAACGCAAAACTTTCCGAATGTTGAATGGATTAGAACAGTTCCAGAACATTTTGGTCTAAAATCTAAGGAAATCGAAGATGAGCTTGATGTTTTAACACTAAAAATAAATGTTTCTGGAGGAAAATTAGATATTACATTTGATATGATTGTCCTTGCCACACCTATGATACCTAATAAAGATACTGAGAAAATTCGAGAAATCTTAGGGCTTTCAAAAACTCCTGAAGGATTCTTCAAGGAAGCAGATTTGATGCTCGCGCCCGTTAGTACATATGATGATGGAAAATATTTAGCTGGCACGTGTATTGGGCCCCGTACAATTAATGAATCAATCATTGATGGATATGCTGCTGCTACAGGAATTTCTCGAGTTCTCAGTGGGAATGAAATTACACAATTTGTAACCATTTCTGATGTTGATGAATCAATTTGTGGGGGAGAAGGAATCTGTGTGAAAACATGTTACTTTCATGCATGCTCTATTGATCAAGAAAAGAAAATAAGTGTCGTAGATCCAACTTTATGTAGAGGATGTGGCAATTGCGTTGCAGCGTGCCCGACGGGTGCTCGAGATTTGTTGATATATCCATCAACCTCATATTATCGAGAAATTGAAATTCTTTCTGAATACAAACCTCCTGAGGGACCAAGATTACTTGGACTATTGTGCGATGGATGTGCTTATCCTGCAGCAGATCAAGTAGGTTTAACTGGAAAAACATTTCCCTTAAACCTTTCTATAATTCGAGTTCCTTGTTCAGGAAGAATTGATCCACGATTTGTGCTTTATGCTTTAGAAAAAGGTTTTGATGGGATTATTCTTGGTGCGTGTTACCCTGAAAATTGCCAATATATTGGGGGAAATTATGATCTTGAGAAGCGAGTAGATTTGCTTAAAGAATTGTTGAAATCTAGAGGTATTGATGAAAAGCGTGTTCACCTATTATTTATATCATACTTAGAAAGTGACAAATTCGTAAAAGAAATCAAAAGTTATATACAAAATTTAAACAGTTTGGAGATAAGAATATGACTGATAAACCTACATTAATTATTGCTAACTTAACAGGATGTACTGGATGTGTTATTTCTATTTTAGATATGCACGAAGAAATATTGGAATTGTTAAATAAAGTAAATTTAGCCTATTGTACTACAATCATAGATGTAAAAGAAATACCAAAATGTGATATAGCTGTTATAAATGGTACTATAGGGAACGAACTTGATATTGAGGTTGCCAAAGAAGTTGAGGAAAAAGCAGAAAAAATTGTTGCATTAGGTTCATGTGCTTGTTTTGGAGGGATTTCTGGTTTAAGGAATTTTTTTACTAAAGAAGAAACTCTTGAGTATGCATATAAATCAATTCTAACTAATTATTCTAAAGTTATTCCTACTGAGGTACCTGAACTTACAGATTATGTAGAAGTCTTACAAAATAGAATTAAAGTGGATTATAGTATTCCTGGATGTCCACCAGTACCTTCAATGATTAAAAAAGTTTTAACTGATTTATTAGAAGGCCGAGAACCAGAACAACCTACTAAAAATCTATGCTCCGAATGTGAAAAGGGTCATGAAAATATGCTAATCCCTACAAAAGAATTTTTAACATTTCAAGTTGTAGCACCTCATCAAGTAGATTATAAAGAAGATCTCTGTTTTTTAGAACAAGGAATTCTATGTATTGGTTTTGCTACTCGGGAAGGGTGTGGAGGACGCTGTGTTAAGGCAAATTTACCTTGCAGGGGTTGTATGGGTCCTCTTGAAAAAGAAATTGATCAAGGATGTGCCTCAATCAGTGGACTAGCTTCTATTTTCCCTATAGGACAGTTAATGCAACAAGAAGATTTATCTGGAACAGTATATCGATACTCTTTACCTTATTCAATTCTTCAGCGAATAAACAAATTACAAAAGGAGGAGGATTAAAGTGAGTGATAATTTTAAAAATATTGAAGTAGTAACAAGAGTAGAAGGTCATGCCAAAATAATATTTGTAATGGATAAGAAAAATGAATTAACTGATGCTCATTTCCAAGTTGTAGAATTTAAAGGGTTCGAAAAATTCATGCAAGGAAGATCACTTTATGATGCTCCCAGGATAACAACTAGAATTTGTGGAATTTGTCCAGTAAGTCATCATCTTGCATCGGTGAAAGCGTGTGAAGATCTAATAGGGATTGAAATTCCAGAAACAGCAAAATTATTAAGAGAACTCATGCATATGGCACAATTTATACATTCACATACGCTTCACTTTTTCTTCTTGGCTGCACCCGATTTCATACTGGGACCTGATGCAGCACCTCAAGATAGAAATATTATTGGACTCTTGAAAAAAGACCCAGAACTTGTAAAAAATGTCATAAAAATAAGAAAATATGGTCAAGATCTTATAGAATTAATTGGTGGAAAAGCAATTCACCCAGTAACAGCGATTCCTGGTGGAATGAGTAAAGGACTTAAGCAGGAAGAACAAAAACACAAGTTAAAAGAAATAAAACTTCTTATCCCGCTAATTGAAAATTTATTTAGTTTTTGTAAGGAAAAACTATCAGAATACAGAGAATTTATTAAAGATTTCTCAGTTATTAAAACAAATTTTTTAGGACTTACGAGGAATGGTTCATTTGAACTATATGATGGGACTATACGGGCTGTAGATAATAATTGTAAAATTTTGAGAGATATTTCATCAAATACATATTTTCAAAACATAGCAGAACACTCAGAACCCTGGACATATCTTAAATTTCCTTTTTTAAAATCTTTAGGATGGCCTCAGGGTACTTATCGTGTTGGCCCACTTGCTCGTTTGAATTTATGTGAGAAGATTGAGACTCCAAAAGCCGAGGAAGCCCTTCATGAGTTCAGAACAATATATGGAAGGCCCGCAAATCAAACATTAGCTTATCATCATGCTAGATTAGTTGAATTAGTATATGCTTTTGAAAGAGCACAGCAAATTTTAGAAAATCCAAAACTTACAAGTGAAAAGTATCGAATAAAATGCGATATAATAGCAGGAGAGGGGATTGGAGTAATAGAAGCTCCACGAGGCACATTAATTCACCATTATAAGGCAAATAGTCAAGGAAAGTTAGTAGAGGTTAACATGATCGTCGCAACTGTGAACAATAACGCAGCAATGAATCAATCAATAAAAAAAGTTGCTGAAAATTTGATAGAGAATGGTTCGATCTCGAAAGGGGGTTTGAATAAAATTGAAATGGCAATTCGTGCATATGATCCCTGTCTAACATGTGCAGCTCATAACATCGGAGAAATGGTCAAAACTGTAGAATTTGTTGATGAACAAGCAAATCTTATTAATAGAATACAATTTTAATTTATTCTTTTCTTTTCAATTATTAACCAATATAAAGTGACTATGAGAATTCTTTTTTTTATTTGCAAAATTCCGATGGATACATTTAGTGATTTAGTAAGAAATCAATATTGTTAATTTTTACCTTATTTGAGTCATAAAAAACCAAAGCAGATAAAGAGAGAAAAATAAAAAAGTTATATTTAATATTTTAATTAAAAAGTAAAACCTTCAGGTAACTCTGAGTCTGATGTGCCCTCAAGTACAAATGACAAATCAGTAATTGTATAGGTTGGGTTTTTTGTTCTAAAGATTGGAATCACACGCTTCCCGAATTCTGGTTCACCAACTGATAGGTAACTCATAAATATTGTAACAACATTATCAAATTCAACATTTATAAATTTTATTGGTAATTTAAGTGTATTATATGCTCCAGATCGATGAGTTATGATAAAAGAATGAATTTTTGATGTCTTCCTAGCAATATCTGTCATGTCTATTATCTCTGCTTTTCTAAGACAATCAGGACAGTATATTCGGAATGGCAGAAAAATAGAACCCTTCGATTCGCATTTATCATTATCACACCTGGTAGCCATGAGTTTACCATTACCCAAGTTTTCAAAGAATGGTGCTTCTCCCCCATAAGAGTGCATATAAGTCATATCCCGAGGGTTAGTAATTCCTGCTAATTTACCTGTATCCTTATTAAATATAGGCTGGTTTGCTTCTGGGATGTGAAATACCCCCTTTGGCTTATATCTACCATTGATAACATCTACAAATCCTTTTTCTTCTTCTGATTTAGGCATCTTTCTAATCCTCCTTTATTAAATTATTGGGATCCATTAAAATAGTGCAGGTCACGTGAGAACCAACTCCAGCGTGGCTTATCGCTAAACCGCGTTTTGCTCCTTTTACTTGTAAACTAGTCCAATCTTTTGGTTTTTCTCGATTAAACGCTTCCCATTTTTCTTTAGGTTCATGAATTTCGTCCCACCGATTCCAAATATGGTAACCGATCTCGGCAATTTGCATAAGTCCCGTAGCCCCTACTGCATGCATACATCCTATTAGGCCTCCACATGGATTGCTTGGCAACTTTCCTGGTTTATTAGTATTAGGATTTATTACATAAGCATCTCCGCTCTCAATATAGGCTCGACCTTCTCCATAAGGCTTTATTCCTATATCTTCATAAGTTTGAATATCGCTAATAGTAAATGCATCGTGAAGTTCAACTAAGTCAAGATCTTCAATTGGATCTACTACTCCAGACATATTATATGCATAATAAGCAGACATACGAGCAGCTAAAAAGCTCGAAAATCCTGGATAACGATCACTACCTGGAAATCTCTGACCTAAATCATCATATTGTCCTTTTGTCTCATTAGGTAGAAGAGGGATTTTCATGTTACGACGATCTGCTACTCTTAAGGTATGACTTCCGGCAGCAATATAAATCCTAAGCGGATTATCTGTGATTTCGTAAGCAGTTTTTTCTTCACAAACTATTCCACAAGCAGAACCAACACTCATTAAACAACAATCTAAAGCACGCAAAGGATATGCGACAATAGGAGAGTTAATAACATCTTCGACTGTTATTTTCATCGGACCTTGAGCGTGAGGATTCATTCTAGCATATCCTCGATTTTTAACAGCTATTTCTGCCATGGTTCGTCGAAATGAATCTTCTTCCTTTCCAAAAACTTTCCAATACCTTTGAGCCATAACCGCATAATAACCGGTATAAATGTGGCCAAGAGGTGTTTCCCAATCTTTATCCGCAGCACATGAAATAAGATGGTTTCCTTCATCTGTCGGCACTTCATCCATTCTTTCCCATCCAAGAGCAAGAGTACAATCACTATACCCTGAAGCTACAGCCTTAACAGCTTCCCACATAGTAGAACCTCCAGTAGCACCTCCAGTTTTTACTCCAATATTCCCTAATGGATCTAATCCAAGTCTATCATGAATTACTGATTCTCCTAGCAATTGATCTCCGAAATGATCAGCAAAATGGCCATAATAGCAAGTGTGAATATATTGTTTTAATTCTGATGGAGTCATATTAACAAAATCGGCCGCTGCTGTAAAAGCTTGGATACACAATTCTTCAGTTCGAGTTTCAGGGAAAGCTCGATCAAATTTTGACATTCCAACTGTAGCTAAATACACAGGACGCATTAATTTTGGGATTTTTAACTGTTTATCGCTAAATTTAATCATATTACTTTCACTTTTTAGAATTTTTTATCTTTTATGTTTTTCTCGTTTAAATTTCTAATAGGTTTAATATTTTATTTTTATGTTTTATTCTGATTAAAAACTTTCTAATTAAACCTACTTAAAGTAAATGGGAAAAATGTCCTATTTAATCATAAGAAAATTTTAAATCCTAACACTCTATTCATACAATTAGTCATTTTAAAAGAATTATAACTAAGTTTAAAAATGGTATGATTAGTTATGGATACCAGAATAACTGAATTTAAAAAGATTCCAATAACAAGATATGTCCCTGAGTTAGATTTACTAAGTAATCCCGTCCTCAATGCTAAAGAAAAAGAGTTTTTGGCTGAACTCTATGAATTTATGGAGAAAGAACTTGATAGAGAATTAAGAAAACTGGAAGAACTAAATTATTTAGTTGAAGAACCTACTCAGGATAAGAAAAAGGATATCGTTATAGGAATCATGAAAAAATTAGCAAACAAGGGATATTATTCTACGATACTTAATACCGAAGATTATGAAGTAGGGGGAATTGTAAGAAATGCCCTCATAGCATATGCTCTTTGTGGTGGTCGTTGGAGTGAATATAGTGAGAGATATATTGCAGGGAATTATAGTATAGAAATGGGACGATTAGCTGGAGGAACACTATATTGTAATCCAGTAAATTATGCAATGGACGATATTCAAAAAAGTAAGTTATTGGATCCTGTTGCAAGAGATGGACAGATTGGTGCCTCAGCAATGACGGAATTTAATGCGGGGTCGGATATCTTTAGTATGGAGCTTAGGCTAAGTGAGTTAGATAATAAAATTATAGCAAAGGGAAAAAAGTTATTTATTACAAATGGAATGATTGCTGATTTCATAATTTTGTATGGAAGATTTGATAATGGTCAGCTTGGTGCAGTAGTCGTAGATACAGAACACCAAAAATTAAAAAATTTTAGAAGCACAAGAGTAAGAACTTATGGAATGACCGATGCTTTTGTAAGTAGGTTGATTTTCGATAAAGTAGAAATTCCTTTAGAAAACAAACTTCATGGTCATGGACTAGACATTGCTTTTCACCAATTAACTGAAGAACGACTAGTAATTAGTGCTGAGGCCCTTGGGGATGCAATGAAAAAAATCCTTTACTCTCATGCTTTTGCTTTACAGCGAACTCAATTTAATAAAAGATTACATCAATATCAGGTCATACGATTTCCTATTTCCAAGAAGATTCGTGAATTGAACTTGATGTTTTCAGCACTAATACAATATGCACGACAAATGGATGAACATCCAGAGTTGGCAGATTCAAAATTAATGGCGGCCAATGCTATGGGTTTAAAAATTAGTACCACTGAGTTAGGTTTTGAAAGTTCTATTCATTGTTTTAGAACTTTAGGTGGACGTGGATTCACACAACAGTATGCAAATGAAATTGGTTTGTTAGATCCTTATTGTATGATACGTTTTTTGAATTTATCTGAAACGCATAAAACATGGAGGAGGATCCAATTACGTTTTGGAAGACAGCGAATCTCGTCGATACTTCAAATACAAGCCTACAAAACGAGAAAGAGAAGACATTATCACAAAAATCGACTATTGAAGGGATGTTTAACTGCTAAAATTTGAAAATCTAAATATTTTTTTTTTAATATTATTTTGGGCTCTCTAGTTATGTTTATCCGCAGAATCTTGAATTTATGATTTATAAATTTAGGTTTCTGAATGAAAAAAAAACAACTTATACTTATATCAAGAAAAGTTAGTAAGAATAATATTGATATTTGTAGAAATGCTGAAATATTAATACATTAAGTTTAGAAATTTATATATTTTTAATTATTTGTAGAATTTTGTAGAGATAAGTTTTTCTAATTATCAATATTAACTTTAAATAATGATACAATCGTAGTATATTGACTCCAAATACTGGAGAACATTACAGACATTTATGTACCATTATTTTTTTGCCTGTTCATCATCGTTTTCAATTTTTTCAATAAACCGAGTTCTTCCATACCATTGCAAGCTTCCTCCAACAATGATGATTCAAATTGGAATTCCCTATTATCTGTAAAAAGTTCCATATGAATTTTACTTAAAAGTTGGCTATATCTTTTTGTTGCTTCACCCCAAAAAATTGTTTCATTTTTAGTTTTATTATAAATCTTTACAGAATATGTTATTAAAAATCTTAGTTATAATATTATAGGCAATGGATTTTTTTAAATTCGAAAGCTTTGATATAACACCGCTAATAGATCAATATAAGGGAAAGAATTTTGATGATTTATTTCAGAATTATCGGGTTACCAAGAACATCATGGGTGAATTCATCGAATTCATTTGGGAAGATGAAATGTCATTGAAATTTAATCTGCTAAAAACAAAGAAAAACTTGCTTCGTAATCTTAAAGTTGTTAATTACATTGGGGATTATACTGAGAATAAACTAAATCAAAGAGGTATAAACACCTTAAAAGATCTGATTTTTCATTTAAATTTTAGTGCTCCAGCTCATCGAATTTTAACATTAATTGAAAATAAAGATTATAGAGCCCTTAAAATCAATAAATCTGTGAATGATTTGGATCTTACTTTTTGTTTCAATGTAGAAGATTTCTTATTTTTGGATATTGAGACTTTGGGTATTATTGATAGCCCCATTATCATCATAGGTATAGGATTCTTCAAGAATGCGAGGTTCGAAATTCACTTATTTTTTGCAAATAAACTTGAAGATGAAATCGCAATTTGCGAACATCTTAAAACTACAATTTTACCTCACTTTAAATGCTTTATTACTTATAATGGTAAAACATTCGATATTCCTTATTTGGCTAATAGGTTTTTATACTTTTTTGATGAAAATCCAATGATCACTGGTCATGATCAACCATATGAAAAATCCAATACGAAGTTCCATCACATTGATTTATATCATCATTGTCGTCGGCTTTATAAAGGATTGTATGATAATTATTCATTAACAAATATGGAAGCACAATTATTAAATTGGAAAAGAAAAAGTTCTCTACCTAGTAATCTTGTAGGAATATGTTATAGAAAATATAAAGAAAATCCTGAAAGGTATACAGGCTTAATGAAGGAAGTTATAGAGCATAATTATTATGATATTTACTCTATGCCTTTGATTTTCAAAAAGTTATTGAAAAATTTATAGTTTGATCGTAAATTGATTACATTTTTAAATAACGTTCAAAAGTACGGTACACTTCCTCTTCTTTAAATGGCTTTTTAATGTAATCTGACGCTCCTTTTTCCTTAGCGTCAATAACAGACATTTCTTGTCCAATAGCGCTAATAACTACAATTTTAGCATCCTTATCAAACTTGATGATTTGTTCAATTGCATTAAGACCATCCGAATCTGGCATCACCAGGTCCATTGTAACCAAATCCGGTTTTAATTTTTTATATAAGCTTACTCCTTCAATACCATTCGAAGCTTCACCAACTACTTCAGCAAAATCCATTTTAGCAACAATCTTTTTAAGCCTATATCTAACAAATTGAGCATCATCTACAATTAGAACTTTTTTCTTCTCTGGCTCTGACATTTTTATTTGGGCAATGTAGTTAAAATATTTGAACAAATATGTATCTATACTTATAGATTATCTAAGATTTTAATTAAAAATGTTTGCATTTCGATAAGTTTTGTATTAACCGTACGAATTAAGATCTTTCAAAAACAAACCAAAATTTAAAATTAAATTGAGTTAAAGGTATCAAGAAAGATTATTTAACTTTAAAAATTCTATAAAATGATAAAGATGGATAACTTAGAAAAAAAATTATTTGAACAATCCTGGAATTTTAAAAATCGAAAAAATATATTAAAACAATTAAAAGAAAATTTCTATGATTTAATCATAATCGGGGCAGGTATAACAGGAGCAGGAGTAGCCAGAGAAGCAGCGATGAGAGGACTAAAAGTAGCATGTGTAGACATGCAAGATTTCGCGGCGGGAACATCGTCGAGAAGTTCAAAATTAGGACACGGAGGACTTAGATATATACCACTTGGAGAAAAGGATTTGGTACGAGAAAGTGCAACAGAAAGAAATTGGATGCGGGCTCACATCCCACATTTAGTACGACCCATACCTTTTTTATTTACTATATTAGAAGGAGGCAAATATAAGAAGAGAGATGCTATAGCGGTTTGTAGAATTTATGATTTCCTAAGTGATGATAAATCTGAATTTAAAAATTTCAAAAAACATAAATGGTATTCTTCAGAAGAAATTTTTGAGATGGAACCTGAAATTATTAGGGAAGGGAATAAAGGAGGGGTAGTATATTATGACACAAACCTTGATGATGCAAGATTAACGATAGAAGTCCTTAAGGAAGCTGTAATTAGAGGTGCTGATATAATTAATTATTGTAAAGTCACTGGATACATCAAAATAAATGGATTAATTTGCGGAGTTAAATGTAGTGATAATGAAAATAATATTCAATTTGAAATAAACGGGAAGATAATAGTTAACTCTACAGGGATATGGACAGACACCTTATTAGAAAAATACTCTCAAGAAATCCCTAAACCTCTTATTCGCCCAACCAAAGGTGTTCATTTACAATTTAGACGTAAACACCTCAAAAATAAAATGGCACTTTTTTTCAATTCTATTAAAGATGATCGAATTTTTTTTATAATACCTCGCGATAAAGATTTTACAATTGTAGGCACGACAGATACAGATTATAATGGTGATCTAGCAAATCCGTCTTGTATTAAGGCGGATGCTGATTATCTTATCGAATCAGTGAAATATTACTTTCCATCGGCGGAATTAGATTATAAAAATATTTTATCTGCTTATGCGGGTATCAGACCACTAGTTATGCAAAAAGGCAAGCCTGAAAGTGATATATCACGAAAGCACATAATTTTCTTCTCTGAGGATGGATTATTGACTATAACTGGAGGTAAATTAACAGCATGGAGGAGAATGGCTGAAGATTTATTTAAGAAAATTATAGAAAAAGGCTTTTTTTTGAATGCAAAAAGGGAAAATGATTTCTCTAAACAAAAATTTGCTATAAGCCTAGAAAAAGAAGATTGGATTGATGCATTAAAAAAAATGAATATATTGATAGGCTCTGATATTGCTGATCATTTGTATCAGCAATATGGTAGAGGTGCATTACAAATCCTCGGAATTATTAAGCAAGATGAGTCCCTTAAGGAAAGAATTATCGCTGAAAATAATTTTATAAAAGCTGAAATTATCTATTGTTTAAGATACGAGCCAACTCCTCATTTAATAGATGTATTTTGCAGACGAACAGAAATGGCTCTTTGGATTTCTCTTAATGAATCATTTAAAGCAGCTCAAATTGTTGCAGAGTTAATAGCTGGTGAATATTCTTGGAATGAAACTAAAAAAGAAGAGGAGATCCAGTCATACATGGATTACATTAAAAAAACAATGAGTTTTATTAAGTAATTTTTCAAAATTCTATTATTTAATAATTGGACTCCATTAGAAATATATTTTTAAAAAATAATAACAATATAATAACAAATCTAAAATTACATTACATAGTGAAAATAATTGATTTTTGCATTTGATTTTACAGAAAATATTTTGAAACCATTAGCACAATTGGGAGGATTTTTCCTTTTGCTTCTTGGTGTTATTTGGATAATTTATGCAATATATGAGACAAAGAGGAGAGGATCTTTCAAAAAACGGAAAGTTGAAACCTGGGATTTTGATATTACTAAATTTCTAAAAATTTTAACTTATTTCGGTTTTATTGTAGGAATTTTCAGCATATTGAGCGGAGTTGGAGAGCTAATTCTTAAGGTACCACCAAGTACTGCTTATGCTCTATTAAATTCCACAACAGAGAGGAACATTTTTACAGCTATTATTCTAATCGTCTTTGGGGTATTTACATTTTTAAAACCTATAAATGATCTTCCAATCGCAAGTGTTATTGGTCTATTGGTTGCTAGTTTAATTGTGGCTATAATAACTTTAGCGATCCCCCCACAACTAGTACAAGTTATCGCGGTATTTATTGATCCGAAGATATTATTAGTAATCATATTTATAATTATCTTTGCGATTATCGCTCTTACAGCAAAATTCTATATGTCTGGAGTAATGGCAATCTCAAAAGCATTATCATGGCCTCCATTAGCATTTATAGTTGCTGCTTTCTGTCTTATTCAAGGACTCTTATTATTAGTACTTGGGGTTTCAATTTCAGGGTATTTCTAACAAATTAATCTTTTTTTTTTTAATTTTTAAAGTCTGTATTAGTAAATAAATCGGTGAGAGGAAGATTTATTGATATCCCCAATTATATCATTGCTTAAATCATAAGAGCAGTTTGGACATTTTTTTTCATCCGTAACATCAATTTTTTTAAAAGTATATCCTTTTCTTTCTAATAACAAGTAATTACAGTTTGGACAATAAGTATTACTTCCCTTCGCATGGCTTATATTCCCTACATATGGGAAATATAAACCTATTTCTTTAGCAATTTTGTATGCCATATCTAGTGTTTCATAAGAAGTACGCTTCAATGAGGGCGTTTTAAAATCAGGGTGATATGCTGAAAAATGGGTTGGGGTATCTACTCCTAAATTTTCTGCTACCCATTTACAAAGATTCTCGATATCACTCCTACTATCATTTAAATCTGGGATGATTAAGTTGGTTATTTCTACATGAATTCCATTTGATTTAAAACGCTTAGCAGTATCTAATACAGGCTTAACAGATTTAACACCACAAATTTTTTTATAAAAATCATCTGTCATTGCCTTAATATCAATATTTGCAGCGTCAATTTTCGCATCAATCAACTCGTCTGTTGCCTCCGGAGTTGAATACCCATTCGTTACTAAGATAGTCTTGATATCTTCTTTTTTAAGTAATTTTGTTGTATCCAAAATCCACTCATGCCAAATAAGAGGTTCGTTGTAAGTGTATGCGAGCGTTTTTGCTCCACTTCTAACTACTCTTTTTATTAATTCTTCAGGTTCCATTTCAACTAAAGTCATTCTACGATCTTTATAATCGTCAAGGTCAAAAAATCCATTTTTTCCATCATCAGTAGGGTTGGCTTGGCTAATTGACCAGTTCTGACAGTTTTGACATCGAAATGAACATCCAATAGATGCAATTGAATAAGCAGTAGCTCCAGGCCAGAAATTATAGAGGGGTTTTTTTTCTATTGGATCTAAACTACCTGAAGAAATAAGTGATCCATATATTAATGAATATAAATCGCCATCAAAATTTTTTCGCGTTCTACAGATTCCAACCTTTCCTGGAGAGATTTTGCATTTATTAGCGCATACATGGCATATGACTTTTTTATTATCACTTTTTTCAAATAATCTTGCTTTAATCTTCAAATAAATCACGTATAAGAGAATTATTAATTCCCAATATTATCTCTAAATATATAATAGACATGAAATTTTATATTTCTTATAGATTTAAAAAATCTATCACAAAATATTTAGTAATATAAAGCAATGTCAAGAGTAGAACAGGCAGTTTCTTATTATAAAGATGGATTTAATTGTAGCCAGTCAATTTTCTCTAGTTTTTCTGTTGAATATGGATTAAGTCGAGATAACGCCTTAAAACTCGCAACTGGTTTTGGAGGTGGGATGGGACGCTTAGGAAAAACATGTGGAGCAGTTACTGGAGCGTTAATGGTTATTGGTTTAAAATATGGAAAAGTTTCAATCGAGGATGATACCGCAGCTGGAAAAACTTACAGGCTAGTTCAAAAATTTATTAAAAAATTTACAGAAATTAACGGTTCAATCACCTGTAATGACTTACTTGATTGTGATATTAGTACTCTTGAAGGATTAAATTCTACAAACGAAAAAAATTTATTTACCACTTTATGTCCCAATTTCGTAAGAACATCAGCAGAAATTTTAGAAAAAATTCTATAAAATAAACTTGAATTGAAAAGCTTTTTTTAATATGACTATAAATAATGTTGAATTAACTAGAGAAGAATTGGAAAAGCTTTTGGAACATAAATTAGCAAATATAAAAGATTTAGATAAAAATGAAAAAGATTCTAATTATATCAAAGAATTAAGTGATGTTGCTCTAATTCAATTGCAATTAGAAGAATATTCTAAATCAGAAGAAAATTATTTAGTTTGTCTAACATACTTTACAAAATTAGATGATAAATTAGGTCAAGCTGCTGTTTATGGAGTGTTAGGTACACTTAATTATAAGAAAAATGAATTCCTTAAATCTATTGGATTCTATGAAAAAGCATTCGGCATTAATAAAAAAATGAATCAAATTCAAGAACAGATTACATGTTTAAAAGGAATAGGAAACAGTTATATAAAATTACATAAATGGGATGATGCTTGTAATACCTTATTAAATTGTAGCACTTTATGTTCAGATAATGGCGATATTTACAATTTACTAGATTGTTTAGGAAATCTAATCTATATTTATGAAATTAATGAAGAATGGGATATAATTTTTGAGCTATATAAGAAAACATTAAAAGTATTCAAAGAAATTAAAGATGCAAAGGGTGTTATAACTTCCTATTTTAACTTAGGAATCATTGAAAAGAAAAAAGATAAGTTAGAAGAAGCAGTTAGATATTTTAAGAAAGGGACAAACATAGCAATTGAATCCAATTACGTTGAGTCTATTATTAGAGGACTTAGTTATGTTGGCGAAGCTTTATTTTATTTAAGAAGAAGACGAGAAGCTAAAGATCAATTCTTAAAAGCACTACGTATTGCAAATAAAATAAAAGCAGATAATGCAATAATTCAGCTTAATGTTCTATTAGAATCGCTTGGTTTAAGTAATGACGAGCTTTCATGAACAAAGAGAACACGGAAAAACCAAGTAATTCATTGTTCTTGATGTTTAATAGCGTGGGAGAATAAAGATCTTGTGTTTTATGGTTTTTATACCATCTGATTTGATGAAATTATGTATGTAATGTCAGATATTATTCATTCTGATTATATTATTCATGAAATCCTTGCTATTTCAAGTATAATAAAAAGATGTAATTTTAGTAACCAAAGGTTTATTATTATGCATTTTAAGACTTTATATCAATAAATTATAAATAAAATTATTATTATTTTAATTTCAAAAGTTGTTAATAACTATTTTACTAAATTTTCAAATATGAGAATATGTCCTTTTTGTAAAAGTAACATAGAAGAAAATTGGTATTATTGTAGAAGCTGTAATAAGCCCTTAATCGCAAATTTAGAAAGCGATTTAGATAGATCTTTTAATTACCTATCTGAAAGAATAAATTATAATCAATCAGCATTGGAAGATATTGAAGAAGATTTTGATGTCGCAATAATTAAAGACAAAGAAATTGATCAAAAGATAAAAAAAATTAATGAAATCTTAGAAAATAAAGAAACTCTTAAGGAACCAATTCCAGGGTCTTTATTATTGGAGAAATCAAGTTTATATTATAAGAAAAGAGATTTGGCGAATGCAGAGAAGAATCTAAAGTTAGCTTTAAAAAATTTCAAAGAAGAGAATGATAAACTCAATATTGCAATATGTTATAATGAATTAGGATTGATACAAGAGGACAATGGATTTTTTGATCAAGCAATTTATAATTTTAATAGATCTCTTGAAATTCTAAGAGAATATAACGATATTCATAAAAATATTATGATTTTAAACAATTTAGGAAATGTATATTACTTACTCAAGGATTTAGAGCATTCATATAAATATTATCAAGAGGCACTTCACTTATCTGAAAAAGAAAACCTTAAGTTTGAAGAGATAAAATCTGCTAGTAATTTAGTAGAAGTGTTATTTGAATTGAAAGATTTTAATCGGATCGAAAGAATTCTTGATAGAAATGCACAATTCTTCAATGAGAATGAAGATTTTTATGGAATTGTCTATACTCAAATTAAATATGGGAAATTATACTTTTTGCAGGGAAAAGATTATGATCTATCTTATCAACATCTCAAAGATGCTTTAGACCTAATAAAAAAAGGCAATAGTACTGTTTCTATTTACGTAAAAGCTAAGTTAGAATGGGAGGTTTTATATTTTCTTGGAAAGTTACAGCTCTTATGGAAAAACATACATAATGCCGAAAATTTACTTTTGCAAAGTCTAGAAGCAGTTCGAATTTTTGGAATCAGAGATAATATAAATGAGGGAAAAATATTAGAAGAAATTGCTAAAGTCTATTCTGTTGAGGGAGAGGATAAAAGAGCTGTGGAATTCTACAAATTATCTTACGACATATATTTTAAATTTGGGGATAATCTAAAATGTGCTGAGTTGAAATACAAGATTGCGCAATTGTACTCAGAAATGCAATGTAATGAGTCAGCAGCAGTGGAGTATTTTGAGGAAGCATTGAAAATGTATGAAAATTTAGGACATATAAAAGAGGTGGCAGTCCTCTTACATAAATTGGGAGACTATTATCTTCACAGTGGGATGACCGATTTAGCTTTACCTAACTTTGAAAGGGCAAGAGATTATTTTAAAGAATTGGAAGATAATGACAATGTCAATTTATTAGAAGAAAAAATGAAATCTTTAACAGAAACCTATTAATAAAGAGTTTATTACTTATCTTCGATTTCAAAATCTTCTTTCTTATAAACTTTTTTCTCATATTCTTTAAAGCCTATCACCTTAAGAAATGAAAATGAGACCTTATTGTCAATATACACTTCACATCGAAGTTCTTTAACGTTAGGGTAATCTTTTTTTAAGAATCGCCAACTCGCCATACCTAGGGCTGTACCAACCCCCTTTCTTTGAAAACGTGGAAGTACTGCTAATGCTGCTATAATTGCATATTCATTATTAGGACCTTCAAAATCCAGTAATACAAAGGCAGCGTCTATCCCATACACCTTCGCAATTAGAAAGTTGGTATTAGAATCTTCAAGTATCTTTAATAAATCCGTTTTTGTAATCGGTCTGAATGGCGTATTGCTAGTTAACCAAGAACGATTATATATTGTTTTTAGGATCTCAAGATCACTTTTAGTAGCTTCCCTGATCTTAGCTTGAATAATTTTGTGTTCAATCCTATTTGTTAATTTTAACTCAAATTTTTGCGTTATATTTTCAACTGGTAGTCTCATCTGTATGTAAACCATACCGTCTTGATAAAATTCCTCTGATGTCTCGTCTATGGTTTCTTTTTGTGTTTTTTTTTTTTCTATTGATAGAAAAAAAGTTCTGATTCTCTTTTTCTTTATATCAAATCTTGTCTTTTATGTTGTTTTGTTTTGTTTCATGTTTTTGAGTTATGATAGTAAAGTT
>CAZRBD010000040.1:0-26841 GCA_964598265.1 uncultured archaeon | reverse complement strand
TGTAAAATCTACTTACATTATTAAGGGAGGGCCTCCCATTTCATTTTCGAATAAAAAAATCATTTCGTATTAATGGATTGAAAGTCTAGCAAGCAAGTAAGAAATTGTTGATTCAGCTCCTTGATTCATATTTAGAGAGTGCTCTCCAAAGCCATCATGGCAACCTCCCGTTAAATCATTGTAAACTTCTTGATTCAGAGAATTTTTTCCAAGGAACCAATAAAATGTATCTATTGCAAATTTCCTATATTTATTATCATTAATAGTCTCATATGCTACGATTAAAGTTTGTACCATAGAAGTTGTATCCACTGGTTGCTGATCAAAACAAGTTCTATGACTATTATTATGATATCATCCATTCTGACCGATAGGGGCAAATATTCCGTCTTTAAACGTAACAGAAATGAGAAAGGGCTCAGTTTGAAAAAAAAATTGGTTCAAAACTAAATGAGACAATCAATGAAGTTAAAAAACCGGTGTTATTGAGAGAAATTATCAACCTCCATAACATTAAAGGTATTAAGAGTATAAATCAGGTAAGACCAATTGTAAAACAAATAAAAAATGGAAAAGATATTTTATCTCCATACGGATTACCAAATATTAAATTAGTAAAGACAAGACGATCGGAATGGATTTTATTCGATGTAATAGGTTGACAAGCACCAAGGGAAAAACAACTATGTAAACGAGAGCAAAACAACATGGGTGAACTTTGTAAGGAATTAGAAAACCTAATAGTAGTATAAATAAAAAAAAATTAAAGAAAAGTTAAGTCTTGATTATCGATGTTAACATTAGGTTTTTTATCAAGACCCAATTCCCGTACTTCTTGATTTAACTTTATAAACGCATCTCTTACAATTTCTTTATTCTTTGCTCCTACACAAACTACTTTTCCCGTAGAAAAAAGTAAGAAAACAGTTTTGGGATCTCCCATACGATAAATTACACCTGGAAATACTTCTGGCTCATACATAACATTTTCCATTATAATCGCAGCCATATTTAAATCTATAAATGTGTGTAAATCTCCACTTGCGACTATATTCTGAATCGTTATTTCTGGATTAGAAACATTAATTCCGGCCTTTTTAATATTTTTTACTACTTTTTTTACTCCAGGGCTTGCGTCATCTGCTCTTTTAAGTCCTGTGACAACCATTTTTCCCGTAGAAAAGATAAGAAAGGTTGCTTTAGGTTCCTTGATTTTCATAATAAGACCTGGAAACCTTTCGGGATTGTACTCTGTATCCTCATACTTGCGGGAGATTATAGTAAGATCTATCTTTTCGGTAATTTCCATAATAACTGTTGCAACTACATTTACGATTTTATAATCTAGTGTAAAATCGGATTCATCATTTTTTTTTTCTTCTTCTGACATATTTTATTACCTAAAAGAAATAATTTTTAATTAGCATCTCTAAGCATTTATTTATATTTATAGAATTCAAAATTAGTATTAAAAAACTGAATTCTATTTTAGTCAACAAATACATTCTGCTGAAATTTTAAAAAAATCTTTTGTTAATATTATGTATAATCTGCAATAGTAATTCCTTTACAGCTACATATATTATAAAATCTTTTAAGAAAAATAATTTTTTATTCATTTTAAAACTTTAAGAAATTTTCTAAAATTTTAATATAAATTAATAATCGATTGAGTTAAGTAAGAAGAAAAAATTTAACAAAATTCCGAAAAAAAGCAGGACTATTAATATCCAGAATCTTCAGATTTAATAGGTTGAAAAAAAATTCAATGTCAAAAAAAAGGTTAAGATTATATTCATAACGAATAGCAAGTGAGGAAAAAAATGGAAAAAATGGAAGAAAATTTTATCGAATTTAGAAATGTACAAAAGCATTATAATGGGATTAAAGCTCTTGATGGGTTAACATTTATTATTAAAAAAGGAGAAGTTTTTGGGTATATTGGTCCTAATGGTGCAGGTAAAACGACAACAATTAAAATTCTTGTAGGGTTAATACACAATTATAAAGGAGACGTTTTAATTAACGGTATAAATATTTCAAAAAGAAAAGGAGATTATCATAAAATATAGGGGTATTTACCGCAGGAAGCGGGGTTTCAAGAGTGGAGAACTGTAAACCATGCTCTTTCTACTTTTGGTAAGTTATCTGGATTAAGGTCAAATCACCTAGAGGAACGCATTAAGGAAGTCTTGGATTTGGTGGGCTTAACTGACGTTCGACATCAGAAAATAAATCATTTATCTGGAGGGATGAAGCAAAAACTAATGTTTGCTCAAGCTATGCTTCATAAACCCGAGATTTTGGTTATGGATGAGCCTATGAGTGGACTCGATCCAACGAGTAGATTTCAGATGAGAGAAATTATTAAAGAATTAGTAAATACAGGAATCACAATTTTTCTGTCTTCCCATATTTTAAGTGATGTTCAAGACTTTTCCAGTCATATCGGTATTTTAAATAAAGGACAGCTTTTAAAAAGTGGTTCTCCTGCGGAACTTCAACGAGATTTTCAAGTTGAGAATAATTTGGAGATTGAATTTGCTGAGGGTTCTTCTTTAAGTATTGATTTAGAGGAGTTATCCTGTGTAAACTCAGTAAAGCAATTATCTGATAATAAACAATTAATATTCATTAAAAATGAAGCAAATATTGATGAATGCATCAAGATTATCTTAGATAACCTACTAAAACAGAACTGTAGAATCAGAAATTTCAATATTTTAAAACCAAGTTTAGAGGAAGTATATTTGAAATATATTAGAGGTGAAATCGTCTGAGCTTGAAATTATTATATTTAGATGAGTTGAAAGGATTTTACAAGTCTAAAGTTATGGCTATATTATGGTTAGGAATGCCATTATTATCATTACTAATGCATTTCCTCCAAGCAGGTGTAGAAGAACTTCCAATTTCATTTCTAGTTGGGCTTGTTGTTGCGAGTATAGGAGGTACTCTATCTTCAGTAATGCTCAGCACTTCTATTGTAAATGAGAAAAATAGACAAGTATATGATTTATTTTTAATCCGCCCAGTAAAAAGGCGTAATATCCTTTTCGCGAAATTTCTTGCTGTTTATTCTTGTCTACTTATTGCAACGGTTATAAGTCTAATAGTTGGAGTGTTAATTGATGTATTAACTATCGGATTACCAGCAGAGACGGTTATGGAACAAATATTCGAATCTATGTCAATAAGTTTAGGTGCAATGGCTATATCATGTTCTTTAGGGATTTTCATAGGGATTGTCACCTCTTCAGTTGCTGCTGCTGCTATAGTTTCAATTTACATTGGAAATCAACTCTCATTACTATCTATGCTACCTTCACTCTTCCTTCCGGGTATTAATCCTATTGTTTTTTCTGCTTTAATTGGAATAACATTATCATCATTATTTTTATTCTTGTCAACGTCATTATTCAAAAAAAAGTTGAGTTGAATGAGATTAGAGAGCGGTATTAGAACATATGGAACTTACAAACTACATAAATTGGTCATCTAAAATTTGGATTTGAAAAATCTTTCCATCAAGCTATAGTTGATAATAATTTAAATATTTTTAAATTTAACTAATTAAAAACCCCAGTAACACTTACTACATAAGCCTCTCATTAAATAAATAATTTTACACCATAAATGTTCAAATTTGTTAAGAACTAAAATCTTTCTTAACAAAGTGGCTTATCTCAATTGAATTAAGCTAACACTAGCTAGTCATACGAATTTTAGAACATGTTCAGCTTAAAGATTAAATGTTTACTAATTGAATAAAACATAAATAAATGAAATAAAACTGATGACCAAAAATGGATGAGATTATTAAGAATTTGGATTTAAGACAAATGCCCCCTTTTGAACGCCATACAAAAATATTCGAAATGTGGGATGACCTTAAGGTAGATGAAACACTCAGAATAATTAATGATCATGACCCGAAACCATTGCACTATCAATTCGAGGCGGAATATAAAGATCTTTATGAATGGAATTATGAGCAAGAGGGACCTAAAGATTGGAAAGTAAAAATTAAGAAAATTAAGTAAGTTTATCACAATTTATTCTTTTTTTGAGAGTCCTTCTTAAGTGATATTTCTAAAAGTAGCTCCTTAGGTTTTAAATTTCAATGACATAAATTAGAAAAAATAGAGTTAAAAGAAAGAACCTATTTGATAATAGAAAAAATAATAGCTGAGGCTAGGAGTACAGCACCAACCATCAAAAAAACACCTCCAAATGAAAAAGCTATTAAGATATATCCACCTAAGATGGGACCGATAGTTTGTCCGATATCCATAATAGTGCTTAGAGTTCCGATTGCTGCACCATAATTCTCTCTTTTAGAAAGATCTGAAACATAAGCGGCTGTAGAAGATATGACCATGGCCATACCGATTCCAAAACAGCAGAGTATCAATATAAGCCAAAAATATTCAGTAGTAAGGGGTAATAGCAATGATATTCCACCACCTAAGAGAAGTCCAACGATAATAATTAAACGACGACCCACCTTATCAGAAATAGATCCCATGAGTGGTTTAAACACAACTAGCATTAATGTTAAGATGGCGGGAATTACTCCAATTATCCATGGGTTGAAGTTAAGAGAATCGGCGTATAAAATCACATATGCCTCAACGATCCCATAGGCAAAGTATTGGCTAGCTTGGACGACACTAGTTATTAAGATGCCCTTATTACTTAAAACTTCCTTAAATCCTTTCAGAAATTCCTTAATAGTAAGTGAACTTTTATCAGTGTGTGTTACGTTTTCAGAATCATGGTGGCGATTTCGATATAGAAATAATGTAAGGCTGAGAGCGATCGTTCCTGAAATCGCACATCCAATATAGACACCATAGTAGTAATAATTGGTGATAAAAAGAATTGCTCCACCAGCTAGAGGTGCCAGAAAACGACCAACAAGCGTTATTGAAGAAAATAATGAGATATATTTACCTTTTTTTTCAGGGTACGATTCTGCAATAGCTGCAGTAGCGACGGGTACGAAAATAGCCGTTGAAAAGCCATGATAGAATCGAATAATCATTAACATCCAAATATTAAAAGCAAAAAAGTAAAAAATTGGAGCAGTAGCAAATATGATTGTTGAAATTAGTAGTAGTTTTTTTCGTCCATATACATCTGATAATCGCCCCGCAAACATACTAACTAAAATTCCTGGGACAGTAGAAGCTGCAATGACGTAACCAATAAATTGCCTTTCAAATTCAGATGTTGTTAAAGATATTGCAAAGAGAGGTAAAATTGGACTCTTGGACATAGTGGAACTAAAAATCGCAAAAAATCCAATAAAGCTTATGATCAAAAAATATAGTACTTTTCGATTCAAATTCTCACCATATAATTTTAATGATTCTTGAAAAAGTTAGTTAAAACCTGTTCTCTATAATTTTATAAACAAAAAAAATATTAAGAATTGAAAAACTAAAGATATCCAATTGTTTTAAGTAAACTTTACTCCTTGACTTTCTTTTTGTAAAAACGTGTAAATCGCATCCATGACTGTAAATGCAATTTTTACAGTTTCGAGATCATTTGGAGAGGATGGCTCTATTCCTCGTAAAACCAGAAAAATTCCCTTCGATTCAGGAATATAATATATATCAGATTCCTCTGCTTGTTCGATATCATGTATCACTTTTGCAATCTGATGAATTATTTTATCCTTAATCTCATACTTCTGAATTATTAGTTCAAAGGTAGTTTTCCCTTTTTTGGGGCTCAACTCTGCCCCAGGAAGAACCAAAGGAATCTCATTTTCTTTCCATACATAATCTCGAGAAACAAAAGCAAATTCCGCTTCAGAATCAATGAATTTTTTGATAAGCCATAGAGAAGCACAGCGATCAACATGTGGCTTGCTTCGAGTCACCCATTTCATACTTTTTTCTTCTCTCTATTTCTATTTACGTAATTTTTGCTTTATGAACGACTGTCTCTCGCCTCGAGATTTCAGTTTCTCTATTTCATCTTTAAACTTTTCGCGAATTATTTTTTGTTGGAAATAAGCATATACAGCATCATAAAGGGGAAATTCTTTTTCCAATGCTTCATGATCCGAATCTACTAACATTGGAGTTCCCACTGCTATAACTTCCAAAGTCCATGCGAGAGGTGCTTCTTTTATTCCCCCTGTATCAGCAGCTCTAACAAGTTTTCTAACCTGCTGTAATGCTTCATCTGTTTCTAACTTATATTTTTCTACAATAGCATCAAAAGTGCAATGTTTTTCATCATTACAAACATGATGAGTAAGTTCTACTCCAGCAGTATCAAATGGGGTTGCGCCTGTTTTCGCCACAAAATCAGTTATTTCATCTCGGGGGAGAAAAATAAACTGAGCGCGTTTATCAACAAATCGTTTAATCACCCAAGGAGAGGCCACTCTATCAATATGTACATAATCTCTTGTTACCCATAACATAATATTATAGTGAAAACTATAGTTTTTGATGATTATATTAGATAATATTTATATCTAGCATCTCTATATATTTTTATTTTATGATTTTATGATTAGGTCAGTATTTTGGGCCTTAAATTTGTTGATAAAAATGTAAAAATTTAAATTTATGAGAATCAAATAATTCTATACTACGAAATCTAATATATATAAAAACTGAAATTAAATAAAGGCTAAAATTATGGTATATATAATTGTAGATGTATGGTATCCCCCTGGGCAAGAATCCAAAGCGGCGAATAAATATCTTGAAGTCATGAAAAAATATCCCCCTGATCCTTCTGTAGGCGAAGCTACAATTCCAATTGCTGTAAATTCAACTCCTGAAGGTATTCACTCAATTACTGTTACAAACGTTAAAAAAGGTAAGTTAGAGCAAGCAATGAAAGATACTCAACGAAATATGCTTGAGTTTTCGGGGATTGAGGGGATGAGGTATCAAATCAGAACTTATATGAATGGACCTGAAGCATTCGGTTTAATAAACCTTCAGATGCCCTAGTAATTACCATTTTAATAAAATTTATTTCTATTTTTTTTTTAATTAAGGTTTACTTGTTCATGAATTCTTTTTATTATAAATGGAAAGCAAAATTTTAACATAGGGGGAAATATGGGGGAAAAGCATAAGTATTTATGATTTTAACTCTTTCCACTAGTAATGAGTCCAAAAAAAGACAAAGACGACCAAGAGTCGTGCCAATCCACTAAAAATCCTCGCGAGTGGGAGGGAAGAACAATTGAAATTGATGACGCGGGGACGGGAGATCTCGTGGGAGATGCCTTTATTGGCTTTCGAGACACGGAAACAGGAAAGATAATATTCCAAGCCGTTCATGTAGGTCTCTATAATGAAGATAATAAGAATGATAATAGACAAAATAAAGAGATAGTAAAGTTAGTTATCAAAGGCCTTAAGGCTCTCAATCATAATAAAAGTGATAGAATACTTCTGTGTAGAGGTAATTGTTTTGATCTCGTTAGAGAATATTTTGACAAGAAGAATATCTATTATGAGCCGGCAATAGTCGAAGGAGAACTCCAAGGTGCTGTAGAAGGTAGGTACATTCAACACCTTAGAAAGCTTGGAATAACTTCTAAAAATCTCACGAAAGATTCAGGAATCCAACGTTATTTTATTCAATTTAGTTGGATATGCCAAGATTTTCCAAATCGCGAACGTTTCGTTAAAACAGGGTTTCCATCCTGGAAAAAGAAATGGCGAAAGATTGCTGAGAAGAGATACAATAAGTATAAGAGGGATGACTCTCGGATAAGAGAACGCATTCAGCGTAGGGCAAATAAGATTTATGATTTAATGTTTGAAAACCCGATCTCTGTGAGAGAACTAAGCTCTAAAAGCAAACAAAGAAACTAATTTTTTCAGAACTTTCTTCTATTCTTTATTTATTTTGAAGATTTTCAATCACCTGTTTATATCTCTCATGAATTAAGGTTTTATCATAATCCCAAAATTCTTGGAGCATTTTATCTTGTTCTTCTATGGTAAAATAACCCATTACGGGAAGAAAAAAGTGTTTATCCTCTTTTTTTATATGATCGGGGTAAAATTTTACTAGCTCACCTATTATGATAACAATCTCATTTAATATGTCCTTATTTCCTTTTACATATTGATTTTTAGCTTCTACTAGTTTATCTACAGTAATTCTCTCCCAGTCATGCTCTTGTTTTAACTCTTCCAATATCTTAGAATGATTTGGAGAGAGTTCCTTCTTCTCAAGATATCTAAAAAGGATATGTTCTTCTTTTCCGTGATGAGTTTTATGAGCATAAAACTTGATAAAATCAACTGCAGTGTCAATAAATAGAGGATTTGCTTTATTAAATTTCTTCATTTTTTTAATCTCATTTTCCATGAGTTGATTCATTTTTTCAATTACTATATGTTCTTCAATTAAAGGTACAATAGGCATCATTTTATTTTTTACCCTTAAAATATCATTTTTTGAAAGTTTTAAATTAGCTTATAATCTTAATAAAAATACGATACAACAAATATTTTAAATGTACTTCTAATGAGATATAAAAATTAAGAAGAATTGCTATAATGGAGTTTTACAAAAACCTATAGGAAAATTAGCTGGATTAATAGGATTAATTAGCGATTGTTATTTTGTTTTCGGCCTCCTTGAGGAATTACTTGAGGGTATCGAGCACATAATTATAACAGTTGGGATTTTTGAGTCAAATCCTATCAGGTTTATGCAAGGCATATTTTTAACAATTTTAGCAATTTTGGCCATTTTGTTTACATATCTCTATTTAATAGTCCAATCAAGAAAAGGATTAATAACTCCCGATTCGAAATTAACTCAAACTTCCACTATTGCTATTCTGCTTTTAGGAATTTATGCCTTTTTTGAAGGATTTAGTTGGGAAGCAGGTATTTTTGTAGCTTTAAGGGCAATTAGTCTAGGACTTTTTATTGTAGTACCTATTTTCTTTATTTTCGTGAATAAAATAGGTTTGCAAAGGCTCATTATTATTGATAAAGGAGGAATTCCTTTGATGGTATATAATTTTCCTACTGATTCTTTTCTCTCCTTTGATTCTTCCGAAGGGGTTCGAGCTGTGCTTGCTTCTGGGTTTATAACTGCGATTAGTAGTTTTTCTGGAGAAGTTTTAAACGCGGGTTCTTCACTCACCCTCAGAACGCATAACCTATTTTTCATAGTTTCACATTATAAATCAAAAGTCTATGCATTACAAACCCTTAGTCTAAACAGGAATCTCGAGAAAAAATTTGATCGACTAAAAGAAGTAGTTTCCTCTAAAATTACGAACTCGACAAATCCAAGTGACACAAATACTTCTGAAATTAAGCCTATTATAAAAGAGGTGTTTTCATTTTTTTATTAAGTATTATTTCTTTACTCCTAAAACCTCTTGTCTAGTTCTACACCACAATTAGGACAGTGTTTTTTTTCAATATTGAGGTTTTTTATTTTAATCGTTTTATTTAATTCTTTTTCGAGGTTTGTATAGATATCCTTCAACATAATATCTTCAATTGAAATCAATTTCAAATTTCCTTTTCGATACAGTTGTAGTTTTTCTGCTTTTCTTTTCATATATTTTTTTCCGTAAAAACCCCAATATTCAATATATGTTTTATATTTTGGGAGGTACCAATCATATTTGAGTGGATGTCCTCTTATTCTGATCGTGTTCTCATATTCATGCTCAAAACCAAGTCTGTGGAGGTGATTATCGATCACTAATTCTCCTTTAGATCTTACAATATGTCCATCTAGACATTTAAAAGACGTGGCTACTTGATGTTTATATTTCTTCGCAAAAAATTTCCGAATTCTATTAATTGCCCAATAGATAAGAATGAAGCCGACGACAAATAAAATTCCACCTAGTATAAAAACAATAATAATATTACTCAGATTTGATCACTCCCAGTAGTATCTTGGATTATAATATACACCATCGTATTTAAAGAAAAAGACATTGACAATGTATTTGAATTCTAAAATTTCTTATTTTACTTTACTTAAGTTGAAATTCCAATAAATAAAAGAAAGAACGATATTTAAGGCGAGAGAACTTTAAAAGAAGAAAAAGAAGAAAAAGCGCATCGGGTTAAAGTGTTTCCAAAAGATTTTTAGTTTGAATCTAATTCCTCACGGTGGCGCACTCGATTAACATTATTCTGTACATAGAGAGTTTCTAAATTAGGGAGTACTTCGAATTTTAATGTTTCAATTTTATTATTTAAGTTCTTTCTGAGGTTATTTATTTCATTATTAATAACCACTTTTGGGTTAACCGAACTGTATGATCCATTAGTGTTCATAACCCACCCTCGTTGTTTTAACTTATTAAGTGCTTCGAGAATCAAATTCGTCTCTTTTTTCATAACTTTAGCTAATAGTAATTCATTAACATTTCCTAATGACATTAGAGTAGTATAAGTCTTAATATCAAAATCAGGCATATCTAGCATTTGTAATGAGTATAATATCTTTTGATCTATTTTCCGGGTTCGCATTTTCTTCTTAAGTGCTGTTTTTTCAAGTTTTACAAAATCAACTTCTTTAGATGAAATAATTTTCCTAGCCTTTATAGCCTCATAAAAGAATTTATAACCGAAATCTGTGCGTAATAACACACTATTCCAATCATTTCTTAAAGCTCCCGAACTACCAATAGAAATATCAGCAATTTCAGAGCTGAAATCTTTACAATGCAGACAGCTTAACCAAGTATACTTCTTGGTTCTTCCTATAGGGACTGCTTTTACCGTTCCATCGTTCAAATAAATATAGAATTTGTTATTTGAAACGTCGAATTTCTTCACATTGGTTAGAGAAATCTCTAATTCTTCTTGAACTAATTCTTGAATTAAATCATACGAATAATTCGAGAAACAATAAAGACCTATTATTAATTTAAATTCCCCTAATTCTTCTGATAAAGGAGAATATAATTGTAATTTTCTCGCAGCTTGAACCTGACAGGGCATTCCAACAAGTGCCAGATTTTTTAGTTTAAAATCATAAACAGCGTCTTTATACGTGTTTAAAGTAGGGGCAATAGTATATTTAGAACCCATACATGATAATATCTCTTTAGCATTTCTCGCGATTACGGGTTTAGGGGCCCAATTTTCATCCTTATCAACAAGGAGAACGCCATCTATTAATTCCGTATCAAGTGCATGGATTAATAAAGAAGAGACAACTCCTCCATTTTGAGCTCTCTTCAATACATCAACATCTGTGCTTTTTGCGGCAAGTAATTCCTGATAGAAACCTAAAGAATGACTTCTATTTGTATTACCATTAAATAATTCTTTTTCAAACATTTCTTCTGGAAAATATGTCTTTGGGCAATATCTGAAGCAAGTAGAACATTCTGGATCATTTTCTAATAGAACTGGTTCTTTTCCCTCTATTTCAATGCGAGGACACAATGTTGTGCATGTACCACATAAAACACAATTATTTTTATCTATTACATCGTCGTTGAGATCTTGAAATCCTTTCCCAATAAAATGGGATTGCAAGTAATTTCTCACTTCTCTCTTTTCTTTCTCCATCTTTATCTACACCTTTATTTATCCTATTAATCTGAATTCCTTGAAGCGAAAAAAAACCCACCAATAACCTTTTTAAAAAATCATATTTGCTCTGAGCGAACAAATCCGAGAAAAATTTAAAAAAAAGGAAAAAGCGGATTTGATTCGCTTAAATAATCAATACTGCTAAAATAATACCAATTAAAGATCCTATTACCTTTACAAATGACCTTATTGCAGCATGATTTGAAGTCATAATTATACTATATCTAATCGATTGAAAGTATTTAAATTTTTAGAATATGTTTTAAAACTTACATTAAATAATAAAAAAGAAACCATTAGAAGTGTTTTAAGTTATCAGAGGAAGAGATAAATACACAAATCAACTAACTTAACCAGATATTAGATTTTAAATTTAAAACTAAAATTAAGGAGGAGTGTGTTAAATTGTACCAAAAAGCAGTTCCACCAAGAAATAAACCCAAGGATGAAAAAAGCTATTTTGAAAGGTCCAGGTGGAAATATCTTCAAAGATGTTATCGATATATATATTTAGATGCGGGTCATATTGGTCAGAATTTTTATTTAATTGCTGAAGCCCTAGGATTAGGAGCATGTACGATAGGTGCAATATATTATGACGAGATTAATGATTTATTAGGAATTGATGGTATTAATGAGACATGTATATATGTAGGTGCTATAGGAAAGAAACTTATGGGGAACCCGTAATTACGGATCAGTAGAGAATTTAATTTCTTGATTGGAATTTTGAAGAAAAGAGATTTTTATTTTAAACTGAATATTTAATAAACTAAAAAATAGAAAAAAAAAGGTGAAGAAATATACCAGTTGCAACCTTAAATGGTCCCATTATTGAAAATCTTGATGTTAAAAGAGTATTAGTAAAGGAAATTACTGATGCCCTCGAAAAAGCTTACAAATTACCAAGACATACTTATATTGTTTTAATAAAAGAAGACTCCCCTAATAATGTAGGGGTTGGGGGAGAATTAGTTATAGATAGAGAAAAAAAATAGTGTGGCTGGGAATAACCATAAAAATATAATTTAAAAAGTTCATAAGTACAATACTAATTTTTTTTATTTTGCTTGGATTTACAATCTATATTATTCTTTTTCTTATGAAAATACATCTGGAACATGTTCGTACCTAAAGTTAAATGAAGATTTTCTTTTGACTTACTTAAAGTTCAATTTACATTTTAAGGTGAAAAGAAAGTGAGTATCGAAGTGTATCTTAATAAAGGAATTAAATATGTTATTATAGAATTTCCTGAAATAGAGCAAATTTTAAATGAATATGGAATAGGGTGCGGGTCCTGCGGTGAAGGATTATGCCTATTGAAAGATGTCGTAGAGATCCATAATGTAGATGAAGATGTAGAAGCTGAACTCATGGGAAGAATTTCAAATGTGATATATCCTAATAAGAAAATTAAATTTCCAAAAAGGAAAAGGAAGAACCAAGGTCAAATAGAAATAAAATACTCACCTCCTATGAAGAAAATGGTTGAAGAGCATGGATTAATTAAGAGATGGTTAGCCCTTATACCAAAAGTAATTGAAAATTTAGATCTTGAAAGCGAAGATGGTTTAAAGCTTATTAACAATGGGATTGATTTCATTCGGAATTATGCTGATAAATATCATCATGCCAAAGAAGAAGATGAGACATTTAAATACTTTAATGAAAACCTAGATATCATAAAAGTTATCCTCAATGACCATGCTAAAGTTCGTGGCCATGTGAGAGCTATGTTACAAGCTATCGAAGATAAAGACAAAAAAGTTCTAGCAGAACATTTAAAAGCTTACAGTGAGATTTTGCCTGAGCATATTAAGAAAGAGGACGAGATTTTATATCCATGGATGGATAGAAACTTATCAACGAGTCAAGTAGGGCAATTATTCTTAAAATTTAATGAAATTGACATAGAATACGGAGATGCACCTGAAAGATATAGAACTTTTATTGAGACTTTAGAAAATAAATTTTAACTAATTTTTACTACTAAAATTTCTCTTTTGATATCAGTAAGGATATGAATTATTTAGACGCTACAAAAAAGTATACTTTTTAGGGATTTTTGTAAGATTCAGCTTTCTTCTGTATATCGTCTTTCTTTTTCATTTTCTAAAATAAATAATAAAATCTAAAAGTCAATTACGTTTCACTTTTTTTTCTGGGAGTTTTTCTTAATTGGAATTTCATCTTCCTTTCTTTTGTAAGGTTTTGATGGTTTAGACTCATCCATAGGAGCATCACATATCCAACATGTATTTTCTAAATCAATTAAAGCCCGAGCACAATTTTCGCAATATAAAACCTCGCATTTTGGGCATATATAGTTATTAAAGCCTTCTATATTACCTTTACATACTAAACAAATCTTTTTTTCTTTATAATATGTTATTTCTTCTTCTGTAATCTTTTGCGGTGTTTTAAGCTTTTTTATGAATCTATAGTCACATGTAGGAGCTCCAATCATAAGAGTTTGAGTGCGGAATAATCCAAATCCAAAAATGAATGATGTGCGCATCGGTCTCATGCATAACAATGGAATAAATCTTTCAGCACCTAACTCCTTGAATAATTTATGAATCATACATTCAGAAATATTGATACCATATTCGAATGACACACCATCACTCTCTACAAAATCTTGTACCATATCATATGGAAACGTTCTTTTTTGGGAATACTCAGAGAAAGATTTCGTTTGATTTATAACTTCTATTTCAAAAGGGTATTGAGCAGGATCCTTCCCATTTTTTTCCAGGATTTCTTTCTCGAGTTTAATTTCGCCATCAATTAGTTTATAAAAAAGTTCCCCGATTTCCTGATAGGAGAAACCATCTTTTTCTAAGCTCCAAAAAATTGCGAGATAATATATATAATTGATTAGGGTTTCAGTATAAGGATTTTTGGCTCCTCCAATATAAGGTATTTTTGGAATTAGGTTCTCAAATTCCTCATTCATTTGTTTACGAATTTTGTCTAATTTAGCATTATCAAACTTTTCAGCAAGTAATTTTCGTCTGTCATTTGTGTATTTATTAAAATCTTTCATCAATTTTGCTTTTTGTTTGATATAGTAGTCTTTAACTATATTATTAGACATTAAATATTTCACCATTTCGGTCTTTTTTCTTGATTATTTTAGACCTTTAATATAGAATTAAAGGAGAAATATTTTCTTTAGTTAATAAATATTTTTGAACATTTATTGAGACTTTAGAAAATAGATTGTGTTAAAAAGTATTAATATAATTTTATTCTAATAATTCCTTCAAGGGTTCCCAGTAATAAGAATCCCATCCTTCTTTTACAGATTCATAAGCTCCTTCAGGAATATCAATATGTGTGAATTTTATAAGAGTTCCTGAATCAACTGGTTCAAGAATTATAGTAATTGTGGAATAATACCCTTTTGGCCAATTTTCACTCTCGCTTCGCCAGGTTTGTACGATTTTTTTATCGGGTATTAACTCTACATTTTTTCCATTTATATCTCCCTCAAAAACCGAAAAACTCCCCCCAATTTCGCGACTAATTTTTGTTTTGCCTTCAGTAAATTTAGAATGAATTTTAGAATCCATAAAAGCCTCATAAATTTCATGGGGGGTGGTTTTAATTACAATTTCTTGTTCGATAATTTTTGTTTTTTTCATCCTTTCAACCTCATTTATTTTATGGATATTGTTCTTTTATAAATTTAACTGACTTAATTTGTAAATGGCAGAAAGTGATACTTATTAAAAGTTTGAAGGAACTCTTTTTTGTTTTTTTTCTAAATATTCTTGATGGTATTCCTCTGCTTCCCAGAATTTTAACGCTGGAACAATTAGGGTAACAATACCTTTCTCAAAACGCTTAGATTCTTCTTGATTAACTTTAGATTTCATAGCTGTCTCTTTTTGTTTAAAATTAAGATAAAAAATCGCAGATCGATATTGAGTACCGACATCAGGCCCTTGACGATTCAATGTAGTTGGATCATGGCTTGACCAGAATATATCTAATAGAGCATCATACGATACTTTAGACGGATCAAACCGTATCTCTATAGCCTCTGCATGACCAGTTTTATGGGAGCATACATCTTTATAGGTAGGATTATTAAATTCTCCACCAATATACCCCACTCGAGTAGATATTACTCCTTTTACTTTTCGGAAATTAGCTTCTACACCCCAGAAACAGCCTGCGGCAAAAATTGCTTTTTGTAGCTCCATAGTTTTTATTTAAGAATTCTGAAACTTAAACCTAAGCCTAATTTTGTATAAATATATATGGATTATTCAAAGTGTCTTTGAAATTCAATTCAAAATATTAATGATGAATTGTAATCCAAGAACCTATGGAAAGTCTGGAGTTCCTTTTTAGACTGTTCGCTATCGATTAGAATAATCTAGTTGCATCTGAGACCTTAAATCAATGAGCAATAGCGAATTTTTATATAATTAAATAACTAATAGATATTATAATATTAGTTCTATTTCGGATAATATTTCCGGATAGAATAGTATCAGATATGGTGTAACAGTTTGGTGAAAATCAAAATAAAGCAACCCTCGGAGGAATACTCATGAAAGCAATTGTATGGACAAAATACGGACCACCAGATGTTCTTCAGCTCAAGGAGGTAGAAAAACCTACTCCCAAGGATAATGAAGTACTGATAAGAATATATGCGACAACAGTACTAGCAGGGGACTGTGAACTTCGAAGTCTCAAATTCTCTCTCTTGATGCGGGCTCTCATGCGATTAGGATTTGGTCTCAGAAAACCAAAGAGAGTAACTATACTAGGGGGTGATCTAGCTGGGGAAATTGAATCAGTAGGCAAAGATGTAAAGCTGTTTAAGAAAGGTGACCAAGTTTTTGGAATGACCGGTCCTAAATTGGGTGCTCATGCCGAGTACATATGTCTGCCTGAAGAAGGGATGCTGGCACTAAAACCGGCCAATATGACCTATGAAGAAGTAGCCGCCGTTCCTGTTGGGGGTCTTAATGCATTGCATTTTCTTAGAAAAGGAAATATCCAGAGCGGGCAAAAAGTTTTGATTAATGGTGCGGGTGGAACTATAGGTACATTTGCTGTACAGCTTGCCAAGTATTTTGGGGCTGAAGTGACTGGCGTGGATAGCACGGAAAAACTGGACATGCTACGTTCCATAGGTGCAGACCGAGTCATTGATTACTCTCAAGAAGATTTCACCAAAAGCGGTGAGACCTATGATGTTATTTTTGACGTGGTAGGCAAGAGTTCGTATTCAGGTTGTATAAACTCGCTAAATAAAAATGGTTTCTATGTTCTAGCCAACCCTAAGCTGTCATTATATATTCGACGGTTATGGACTTCAATGAAAAGCAGCAAGAAAGTAATAACTGGAATAGCGTCATATAAGACTGAAGATTTAATTTTCTTCAAAGATCTTATTGAGGCGGGGAAGATAAAATCAGTCATAGATAGACGCTATCCGTTGGAACAAATTCCCGAGGCCCACAGGTATGTCGAAACAGGACAAAAAATAGGAAATGTAGTAATAACCTTTGAGGAATACTTATGAAAGCGATTATATTCACAAAATACGGTAAATTGGAGGATTTCCATTCTCAAATACTTTTGCATGAGTCTTGATAGTACCTTGCTTATAAGATATCATACACAATTTTTTAATGTCCAAATTATTATTAAATAATAATAGAACTAAGTGATATTCTGAAAAAAATTAATTAATAAAGTGATAATATTAGAATGAAGTGCCCGAATTGTGAAGCAGAAATAAAGGACGCAATTATTCAAAAATTTTGTGAATCTTGTGGTTTTGAATTAAATTTGAAAGCAAATAACAACATAGAACCAATAACACAAATTGATCCTGTTAAAACCCCACGTCGTCGTCGTTGTTGTTAATATCTTTTGTAGTTCCACATTTTTCTTTTAATGATAATTAGGTATCAATACAAATGATAATTTTTTGTTATTTTTTTCAAAATGAATTAATTTAATAATGAAATTGAATTCTAAGAGTTTTTAATATTTTTTAACCCTAAGATTTTAATTCTGAGAAATAGTAAGTATTCACATTAAGAATCTAAATTAGATTTAAAATTTTAAAGGGAGTAGGTGATAAAATAAGTCAATATCTAATTATTGGAGGAGGTCCTGCAGGGACTATTGCTGCTTTAGAAATTAGAAAGTTGGATTCCTCAGGAGAAATTTCAATTATTTCAAATGAAGATTACCACTTCTATAAAAGAAGCAAAATAATCAATTTAATCTCCGCCAGTTGTTCGGAAGATGATCTTTTTCTAAAAAATAAAAAGGTCTATGATGACAATAGTTTAAAATTCATTTATGATCATGTTTTAAAGGTTAATCCTGGAAAAAAACAAATTTTATTGAAGAGCGGATCAAATTTGAACTATGATTATCTTTTAATTGCCTCTGGAGGGAGTCCTATTATGATTCCATGGAAAGGGGTGGATCTAGAAGGAGTAAATACATTGTATCAGCTTGATGATGCTAAAAAAGTTGGGGAGCAAGTTTCTAATGCTAAACATGTTGTGATCATAGGTGGTGGATCTATTGCGATGAAAGCTGTAAGTAATTTTAAGAAAATTGGCTTAGATATTTCGATTATTGAAAAATCTTCTCATTTATGGCCCATTGGGTTTGATAGAAAAGTTGCCAGAATTGTTGAAAAAAAGATTAAGGAAAACGGAGTTCATATTTATTTAAATGAAGAGATTGTTGAGTTTAAAGGTGAGGAAAAAAAGTTAACTTCTGTACGTTTGAAGAGTGGAAAAGAACTACCCGCTGATATAGCTGTTATAACAATTGGCATGCGACCTAATATTGAATTTCTTCTCGATAGTAGTATTAAAGTGGATAAAGGAGTTCTTGTTGATATGAATATGAAAACAAACAATCCCAATATTTTTGCTGCGGGAGATGTTGCACAAATTTATGATCCTCTCTATGATTGCCCGAAACTACATCCTACATGGGGTAACGCCAAAAAACAAGGGAAGATTGCTGCAGTAAACATGACAGGAGGGGATGTTAAATATAAAGGAACGATATCAATTCAGTCTATTAAAATATTTGGATTTACTGCCATTGCGGTGGGAATTACTCACTCTAAGAAAAACTATGATGAAATATCATGGGTTTCATTTGAAAAAGAATTATGTAGGAAATTTATTTTGAAAGACGGATATTTAGTAGGTGCACTAATTTTAGGTAAAAATATTGATAAGAAGCTTTTAAAACCAAGATTAAAGGAAGCAGTTTTTAATCAATTAAAATTGAATAAATACAAAGATCTTTTATTTGAGGAAGATATCCAATTCAGCTGATTTTTATAACGTAGTCATACTTTCAATATCAGTGATTATTTTCCTTTCTGAAGTGTAATAATTGAAAAATATATATACTATATGAAAGTATTTAGAATTAGAAAAAAAAATTCTTTTGTGCTGAAATCAAAATGTCAGATGAAGAACTAAAGGAAAAAATCAATAAAATCGCAGTTGAAATCGAAAATCTTGAAGTGAGTGCAAAACAAAAAGAAAATTATATCATAAATCGAATCAATGAAGAATTTAGCTCGAAGATTATTGAAATCGAACCAAAAATACAGACTCAACAAAAAATAATTGATGAACTTAGTATTAAAATTGATGGTTTGATAGCTAAAAAGAAAAATTTAATGGTTATCGTAAAGAATTTAAAGAATGAACATACTGCTCTCAAAAAAAGTAAGAAAAAAGCTTTAAATACAGAAATGAAAGCAATTTCTAAAGAAAAGAAAACTAAAACGAAAATAATTGACCGAAATATTAAAATGCTTGAGAAGGAGTTAAAAACAAATAAAAAAATTGATATAAAGTAAAACTTAACACTCCCACACTTTTCATTCTCACATTTGTAATATGATAAATTCTAAACAATTAGAAGAAATCATAAAAAAAGAAATAGATATACTCCGTAACTTAGGAGAGCGTGAACGCGCGGGTAGTGATCATCTTTATTTTAGATCCTAAATCCAATTTAAACTTAGTAAAATAAAAGAGTTAAAGGATCAAGATTCTCCGGCTTATGAGGTAATTTGTTTATATGACATTTATACCTAAACGGAATTCCTTCATTCTCCAGATTTGGATGAGTTGTATACTGAACAATATAAGGATAAGTTTATTTTCGATAAAAATTTCATACTATTAGAAGTTAAAGATATGCGTAAATAAAATTAACATGGCAACTACAATCTACTATTTTACTGGTACGGGTAATTCTCTTAGTGTTGCGAAACTACTTTCTGAGAAGTTAGAAGACTGTGAACTCGTACCGATCGCAAAAATATGGGAAGAAAATCACCTGATGTCCACAAATGAAGAAGTAGGTTTTATTTTTCCTTTGTATTGGTCTGGATTGCCTAAAATTGTATATGATTTTGTTAATAAGATTGATTTAAAGGAGACCAATTATTTCTTTACAGTTATAACGAGTGCTGGAGATATCACCGAGCTTCCCCTGCAACAATTACAGTTGATCCTAAAGCAGAAAGATAAAAAACTTAATGCCGGGATTTATATAACTATGCCTAATAACTATATAATTGGGTATAACATTCACTCAAAAGAACGTCAAAGGCAGTTTTTCGAAAGGGCAATTACTCAAATAGAATCATTCTCTGAGATTATAAAGGACAAGAGCGAAAATCTGGATAATAAAATTTTTGAAAAAGATGTTAGCAGGAGTGAGAAGTTTAATAAAAAATTTCGAGAGAATGTTTATGAAAGTGATAAATCGTTTACTGTTGATGATAATTGCAGTAGTTGTGGTATCTGTGAACAAGTGTGTCCCGTTAATAATATAATACTTATTGAAGGCAAACCAGAATGGCAACATAAATGCCAGCAATGCTTAGCGTGTATAAATTTTTGTCCCGAGAAATCAATTCAAATTGGAACACAAACTCTAAAAACAGGAAGATATCACCATCCTGAAATAAAACTTAAACAGATTATTAGCCAGAAGAAATAATTTTGATGTCTATAACATCTTTTCTTTAGCATTCTATCATCCAATAGCTATTTAAAAAAGAATTTATGTCTTTTTTTTTGTTCTAGTTATTAAATATAGTTAATTGTAATAGATTAGTTTAAATAAAATCAATGAGTTAACATAGAAGTAAAAAACGAATATTTTATTGTTTTTAAATTATTCTACAAAAATAAAAACAAGATTTAATAATTAAGGGAGCTAACTAATTATGGGTAAAGGTGGTAAGGCTTTAGGTCTTGTTGGATTAATTCTGGGTGCATGTGGATTAGGATTAGGTGGTTTTGCGTGGTTGTCCGTTTCAAGATTAGAAAGCCAAGTAGTTTTAATACAAGAACAGAATATATGGTATAAATACAATATAACAAATTTCGCATGTAATCCAACTAACACATATCTAACATTTTCTGGTTTAACAGTTGAATTTGAACTAGGATTAAATGAATCAGTATATTTTAGTTTTTCAGCTAGAGCACACACAGAACCAATTGCAGGGTGGTCACGGATAATGGTCTTTTTCAGAGTGGATGATATTTTTGGAACGGATCCAAGGGCTGAAGTAGGTACTTATAATGGAGCTTTTCCAGTAAACTTTATGTTAAACTTACAAGATGTAAGGGAGGATTTAACTCCAGGTGTTCATAATGTTACTGTAGTTATAAGAGGGGAATCAGGTGCTAATTACATACACCATAGCATGTTATTGGTACAAAAATTTACGACTTAATTTGAAATTTAGCTTAATTTTTATTTTCATTTGTTTATTATTATTTCATATGCAAAATATAGCATAATTTTATTGAAGGAATTTTACAATAAGAAGAAGTTTTTTATATTTGAGTGTTATAACATGATTATAAATAGAGGTGTATTAAATGCCAAGATTAGTTCATTTTGAATTGAATGTGAAAGATGTTGATAAAACCAAAAAATTTTATGAAAACGTATTCGGTTGGAAAATCGAGAAATGGGATGGTCCTGTTGATTATTGGCTCATTATAACTGGTGATGAAAGCAAACCTGGAATTGATGGAGGGTTAGGGCAGGAAGAAGAAGGCTTTCCTAAAGTAGTAAACACAATAGATGTTGAAAATGTTGATGCCGTTGTTAAAAGGATTGAAAGCAACGGTGGTGAAATAGTACGACCAAAACATGCCGTACCGGGTGTCGGCTGGTTGGCATATTTTAAAGATGCTGAAGGCATTGTTTCAGGAATTATGCAAGAGGATCCTGAAGCAAAATAATTTTTTTTTAAGTTTAAATTTGTGGAAATCGTTAGTTCTTTCAATTAATCTTCCCAAATATAAGTAGAATCGCAGCAATCATTACCTTGCATTAAGGTTTTATTACGTATTAGCTTAATTTTCGGGTGGAATGCTTTAGCCATTGAATAATCAGGATTACAGCACATAGCAAATCCAAGACCAGGTTCATTAATTTCTAAGAAAGTTTTCGCCCAAAGACACTTATTAAATTCCAATGATAACTTTGAGGGTGTATCTTGAACAATTTTAAATTCAAGACAATGTTGCATGAATTCGGTGCTCATCTGTTCATTATATATTTCTTTAAATTCTTCAAAGTTTGTGATGGGTTTCTTATCTTTCAGAAGTCTCTCAATTAAATCTATACTCTTCTTTTTATATAGTTCTTTGATTCTATTTAGGGCATTAATTTCGTCCATAATTGGTGCTAATGCTCTTACCATTTCGGTTATTCCATTAAATCGAGTTCTAAAATAATCTGCAAACGTAATGCTAAAAGTTTCCTTAGATTTTTCATCACTATCTAGCAAAAAATCTCCTTTCCTTTCTCATTTTATTCTAAAACAGTTTTTTTCAAATCTTCGAGAGTAGAATAATAAAGAGCCTATGAAAATAAAATTTGAACTCTGTTATCATATGTTTAGCCCAATAAAAAAGTTAATCAATATATTTCAGAAATCATTATTTTATTTCACTTATATTTTTGAATTTGATGAAATTATGGCAGGACTTACATATACTACAGCTGAATTTAACACTATTATAACTATGCTTGGATGTTTATTTGCTACTATTCAATCAGTAACAGGAGCATACGCTGCTTATAAAAAGAAAAAAATTTCATTATTAAAAACAAATGTTGTATTATTTAGATCTCATCGAACTTTTGGAGCATTTGCAACATTATTATATTTTCTTGGATTGTTTGCAGGCACCGTTGGATTTTTGGGAGGGATATTTTTTAATGAACCTCCATTTGAAATAACCAACTTTAGCTATAATTTTCACGTTTGGCCAAGTTTTATAGTATTCGGTATTATAATAACCAAAACTTATGCATCCTATTTCAAAAAACCATTTATTTATAAAAAATGTAAGTGGTTGGGACCTGCTACATTTATCGCCTGGGCATATAATTGGATTTCTTCTGCAACTTCTTATTACTTAAGAACACTTCCTTCAAACCTGCAACACCCACCTCCAATCTATTTATTACCTATAGAATTATTCTGGCTCCAAATTCTTATTCCATTTTTAATTGGAGGGTTAATAGGCTATTTTATTTTAAGATCAGCAGCTAAGTTAATTAAAGATTAGAGAAGAAAGATTTATTAAATCCTTAGTAAAAAAAATGAAGAAAATTATAAGAAGTTAATTAGTCCGAGAATAGCAGTAATCAATGCTACTATGTAGATTGTTCGACTTACCCATATATGTAATAAGCGAATTCTTTTATCTTTTGTTTTTCTGGCAAAAAAACCCACAGCAAGCTCAATAATTAAAAGAATTAGAATAATTAATCCTATTACTCCATGAGGAATATCCAATAATAAAGCGTTCAGAGTAAGTACACCTATTATTGCTAATATAATTCCCACTGCAGAGGTTAGAATATGGAGTCGAAACCACATTTTTGGTTTATGTATGATTATAACCACGATTGAAATACCTAAAAAAATTAGGGCACTTACCATAATAGGAAAGTGAATTAAGCCTAACAGAGCATCTAATGCCATCTAACCAAATCACTTTTTCTTAATCTTTTTATGAATAATAAGTGATGTTACAAATATGAAGGCACTAATAAATATCATCATCCCCAGATATCCCGGGATTGTATCATCTACCACCGGATCGCCTTGTCCAGAACCTATTGTGAGAGTTCTTGTAATACTTCCAGAAATACTACAAATTGCAGTTACTCTAATTACGTCTCCCTGACTAGCTGTAATAACATAATCATAGGAAATTGTGTTTGTTGCCTGACTAGTATAGGTTGTATTTAAGACTAAGCTTCCGTTAATCTCAATATTAACAAACTCGATGAAATGACCGGAAGAAACTTGACCGTGCGTTATTGTTGCTCTTAACCCTGTAGTTGAGTCGTACGTCAAATCTAGACCCGTTGGATTGTTCGCTTTTACACTGAGTGTGCCCAAACATAAAATTCCTATAAAGGATATCGTTATACCATAAAGTATACTTTTTTTCGACATTTTTAATTCAATTACTTTAATTTTATAATAAAATGCTGTATTGGATAATTTTGAGATAATTTTGTATTTAACTATTGTCAAAATAAATTATAAACGAATAAAATAAGATTAGAGTTATTAAGGCTTTATTTAAAGCTTATAAGCCTTATCATCCTTTTTCCTATAAATCAGTGCAGTAAAATATAAAAATTTCTCTTCTCTTCTAAATAGTATATTATGATACAAAATAAGTTAAAAATAATCGTCTATTCCGATTACATTTGCCCATTTTGTTATGTCGGTTTTTATCGTATTAAAAAACTTAAAGAAGAATTTGATTTTGATGTTGAGTGGCGATCATTTGAACTCCATCCTGAAACCCCTAAGCGTGGAGTTTTAATAGATAGTTTACCCTTCGCAAAGGAGTATTTAGAGATGGTAATGATTAACGTAAAACGACTTGCTGATGAAGTAGGTATTAAGTTCACTTTTTCAGGGAAACTTCCTAATTCACGTTTAGCATTATATGTCTCAGAATTTGCAAGAAAAAAGGGGAAGTTCAACGAATTTCATGAATTAATATTCGATACGTATTGGAAAGAAGGAAAAGACATAGGAGATTTGACGATATTATTGGATCTTGCAGAATCTTTAGGATTAGAAAAGAAGGAATTGCTTGACTATATTGAAAGTGATGAACCACAAAACATGTTAAAAAAGACCAGTTTGGAGTTAGGAAATGTTAGAATTACTGGAGTACCTACATTTATAATTGGTGATAGAGTAGTTGTTGGAGCTCAACCTTACGAGACTTTCCAAACTGTTATTGAAGAAGTTTTAGAGAGCATGTAATGGTAAACTAATTTTCTTTGTAATAAATCTTAATAACAAGAATTAATAAGTCAATAATGATAACTCTTATTTTTAAATTATAAATTGAAACAAGGCGTATAACTTGGAACGAATAGCAATCTTTATTGACAATAGCAACATTTTTCAGGGCTTTAGAAAACATAACATCAAGGCTGACTATGAAAAACTAAAAATTTTGATCACAGAGAAACGAATTTTGCAAGGGATCTTTTTATATGAAGGAGTAGTTTTTCCAATGAGTACAGCGAAAAAGAAGTGGTATAAGGATTTAACTAATAAAAGTGGATATATAATTAAAACTAGTTTTGATAAAATAGCGGTAAATGATAGAATAGAAAAAAAGATCGATATCAAGATTGCAATTGATATTATCTCATTGGCTTATGAGAATTTATATGAAATAGCGGCATTAGTTTCTGGGGACGGTGATTTTGTACCTGTTGTTAAAAAATTACAAGAATTAGAAAAAAAAGTTGAGGTTTGGGCGTTTAAATACTCATTAGCTAATGCTCTAAAGGAAGAAGTTGGACAAGAAAATATAAAATATCTTGATGATGTTTTGGATAGAATAAAAATACAAAACAAGTAAGTGTTTAATTTAATTCAGATATTTAATTGAAAGATATTACTTTACTTTCTCTTGAAGACTGATAAGCAGTCTCAATGATTTCATGTGCTCTATATCCTATTTCTATAAATTCAACTAAATCATTCTGTTTTTAACAATGGAGAGTTATTATATATTCAGAACGAAAACCTAAAAGCATATGGCTTCAATATAAATGATTACAGGTCATTTTTCTATCCATTTTTTAGAGGGTATATCCCATATTTATGTGCTGCTTCTATCATCCATTTTAATCTTTCAACAGAAATGCTAGGATGGAAATTAGCTGGGGAGATCATAAATCCACCCCCATAGCCCATCGCTTGAATTGCATTTTTAACTGCTTGTTCCACTTCTTCTTGTGATCCGTCTACTAAAACATGTCTTGTATCAATATTTCCAGAAAGGCAAAGTTTATCTCCAACTTTTTTTTTAACTAAGACGGGATCTACATAAGGAAGTTCAAGACATTGGAGACCATCAAAACCAGATTCTACTATAAAATCTAGGAGGGAAGTTATATCACCATCAGTATGAAGTATATATTTCCCACCCCAATCGTGAATTGCGTTTGAAACTTCCTGGAAACGTGGGAGAAGGTATTTATCGAAGTACTTTGGATTAATCATTGGACCTCCTTTATGTGCTATATCTCCACCCTCAAGAAAAATCTTTGCTCCGCATTCTGAATATGCCTTGAACACTGTTAAAACATAATCTGTACAAAATCGAAATCGTTCTTCAATTAACTTTGGATCATTTTTCAGAGCCCGAGCAAAATAATTCATTCCCATTCCCTGCCACACAGGAGGAAATACTGACGTTAATGCATTTTGAGCTATAATACAAATTTCTTCCTTAATATCACGACACTTCCTTAAGACTCCTTTATAAAATTTTTTCGCACGTTTGTACTCTTCTTTCATATCTGGCTTGGGATATGATTCCCAATCATCTCTGTTTTTAATGTACCCTCCATAATAATCGGGGTAAGGGTTGCCATCTATATTCCGTACTTTATGTCTCTTTCCAAATATATCTGTCATTTCGGTTTTACTTTCAAGGATAAATGGAATATATTGAACGCCAACTCCATCAAATCCTAATTCATAGCCTGCTCTGACTGCTTTTGAAAAAGTAGATATTTCGATATCAAATAGAATTTGATTGATTTTTTCAACCCATTCATCTGGATACTGTTTTTCCATTTCATCAAAGATATCAAAAGCAGACCTTTCTGATTTTCCTAAAATCTTATCAGC
>CAZRBD010000039.1:0-27070 GCA_964598265.1 uncultured archaeon | reverse complement strand
TCAACATATTGAGCTAATAAGCTAGTTTTGCCCACACCAGCATCTCCACAAAGAATTACCTTTCCTCGGTAAGACATTTCGCTTTATCCCCTACCTTTACATAAGTCTTAAGTATATAATTCAAATTATTCCGATTGAAATTTAAATTTTTACTATAAATTTCTCATTATTTATATCTAATTAAATTAGAGAATTTAATTTACGATTGTTGTATTTTTAGTTCTGGGTATCAATTGTATTAACTTACACTCTGATGTGACAAAATGCTTGAATAAGTGTTCATAGCCTATAATTTGTTTTGTGGTTCCGTGTTCTAACCATAAACCCGAGGTATATTCAGGTGCCTCCTTCACACTGTCCAGAGTTGTCAGTAAGAATTTATTATCAGTAATTAAAAGTCCAAAAGGAATGACACTGTCTCCCTCAATAGAATGAATTACTAGTGAAATTTTTAATAACTTTTTAATTTCTTCTTTTAGGGCTTCTTTATATTTTAGTGCTATAACAACCTGTATATTTGAAGAAAACTTCTTATTCCATAATTCTTTTAAAATCCAATCATGCCCACCCAGTTCATGCATGAGTAAATCAGGAGTTATGATGAAAAATATTCTTTTTTCTGCGGAATTAATTAATTCTCTAATTTTTTTTCTGATTTTTACCCTTGAATTTATTGACCAGACCCGTGGTTCTGATTCTTCCTTGTTTATTTCTAAAGCAGTTATGACTTTTTCTAAAACCATGGTATCTTCTATTTTCTGTTTATATTCGTCACGGATAACTTTAAAGATGTTTTCAATCGGAATAACTTGATAATTCGCGCCTCTTTTAATAGGCTCCTTTTGAATAAATCCCTTTTCTATTAACCTATTTAACGAATCATAGACTCTTGCTCTATCAACAGTAGAATATTTAGCGATATCTGCTGGGCTTAAAATCTTGTATTTGCAGAGAGTTAATAATACTTTCGAATCATTTTTCGTAAATCCTAATGTTTGAAGTGATTTCTCTATTTCAGTTTGATTAGTTTTATTAATTTCTGACATAGCAAAAGTTAAAACTGAAAATTAAATTAAATCCTCAAATTTGTTTTTTTTATAATACTTTAATCTAAAATTTAGTATTTTAATTTTTATTTTTAGAAAAATTAAGGTTTCGAAAGATTCATAGGTTTTTTACCTAACCTTGAAAAGATAGAAGAGTCAAAATATAGAAAATCTAAGTGTTAGAATCTAATCTAATAATACTTTCAATTTTTATATTTCTGTGTTGATTAAAATTTTTAAATTTTTAATTAGTGTTTAATAAAAAATTGCAAAGAAGTTTCGAAACATAAAAAAAAGTAAATCTTTAAAAGATTAAGGACTCAAGGCTTTTTCTACTATTAGATAAAAATTTGTTTTGTCGGAAAAATTAATCAAACATTAATAAAACGATCTCATTTTCGAATCATATGATCTCATTAAAGAGATCTGATTAATATATCTATTCGAATCATAACATTTATATAATAGAAATGAGTAGTTATACTTAATTATAATCTCATAAAAATTGAAATTTAATAAATTTGTGGAGGATCAAAAAATATGGCTAAAAAGAAAGCGCCAGCAAAAAAAGCAACAAAAAAATCTGATGGGTATATCGCTAAAGCTCCAATTAGGAGATTAATGAAGAAAGAAGGAGCTGATTTAGTTGCAGCTGAAGCGCTTGATAAATTGATTGGCTATTTAGAATCTAGCGCCGCATCAGCCACCAAGGAAGCCATCAAGGTTTGCAAAGCAGATAAACGTAAACGCGTTACTGCTGCTGATATTCGTGCTGCTACAAGATAAAATAGTTTAAAGTTTAGTAATAAATGTATTTTTTTTCTTTTTTTTTATTATTAAACATCTCATCTTGAGATGAGATATTTTAAGATTAATAAAGGATGTCAGAAAGATTCAAAGAATTGTTTATTTAAAAAATTCTGAATATTATTTTCTAGTTTCTTTTTAACGGATTCTAATCCCTCTGGAACAACTCGAGTTTTTCCGACAATATCAATAAATCCAAGTTCAGTTCCATACCGTGGCACTAGATGACAATGTAAGTGAGGAATACTAGCACCGGCATTACCTTGATTGAATCCGATATTATATCCTCGAGGGTTATAAATATCACCTATCAAATTCTGTAGACCCTGCACTGCTCTGAAAATCCGTTGTATCTCATCTTTAGTTAAATCTGTAAATTTAAAAATATGTCGATTCGGTATTATCATACTGTGTGCGGGATTGTAAGGATACAAATTTAGTATAATGAAAATCAAATCATCCTCATAATACTTTAAATTAATGACTCTTTTATCATCATTTTTTATTGCGCATAAAATACAATCAACATCAGGTCTTTTTTTCCCTTGCACATATTCTATTTTACCTAAGGCTTGCAACCAGTTTTTAAAAATAAAGTGTCACCATTGGTTTTTTTTTTAATTAAGAATATAAAGAAAAATTAGACTCATCAGGAAATTCTTTGGACTTCAAAAAATCATCAAGCTTGATTTTTCCAGCACAATGTTCTCCTAAAATTATATTACTATAGGCTGCACAATTAAATACTTTCCGTGTGCTTTTAAAAAAAGATTTCTTTGAAATAATTCCATCTTCATTAAGAAAGACTTGATCACTTATTTCGTATCTAAAATTTTTAATATCTATACGATAAAACATATCTTTCAGAAGAAAGGATTTCCTTAACTCTATAAAAAATTTCATCCTTTTCTCATTTTCTAAAGAATTTAAGGCCTTTATATGTGGTTCAGATATTTGAAGCCCTAAACTAACTATCAGTAAATTTTTATTTTTAGGTCTAATTACAACCATATTTCTACCAATTTGACGACCTAAACGATCTTTTCCAGGAGGAAATATGAATTGAAAACCAAAATCTAGTTTAGGATTATTGAGTTTTTCTCTCAATAAACCCTCATCAAGTAAATATTCCCGAATTAAATGTTTGATTTTACTCTCTTTTATTGACATTTATGACTCAGTAAAGTTAATAATGAAATTAATTTTAATCTTTTCTCATAAAAAATTTTTGTTAAAAGGAGATCCAAAAAAAAATAAAGAATAATTATTAAACTAATCTATTTCTTCACAGTTTACTTCATCAACACTATGTAAAGCACAGTTCAGTGAATCTAGCTTATCAGTAATATTTTCAAAGGAAAGATTAGTCCCTGCAATTTTTATGTGTAAAGAAGCGGTTTTTTGATCTAGTTCATCTACTTTTATCCGCACGCTCGTTACTCCGTTTATTTCCATAAGAGTACGGGCTACCAAGTCTACGGGAGGCATATGCGGTTTTAAAATGTCTAAAAGATACTCAACTTTCATTATTTGGTTTTTAACCTTTTTATATAATTATATTATATAGAATTATTTAGATTTATGGATAATTATTATTTTTTCTTATTAATTTATAAAAGTTTCTCAATTTCTTTTAGCAATTTTGTTGGAATTTCTTTTTCTTCAATTATAATATCTGCTTTTTGAAGAGCTTCTATTTTAGCTAATTTTGTCAATAAAGCAATTGAACAGGCTCCAACATTAATTGCCCCATCAATATCTCTAGAAGTATCTCCGATGACCACTATCTCATTTGGGACTACTCCAAGCTTTCTACAAATTTCTAATAAATGATCGGGATGTGGTTTAGCGTTATCAACATTATCTCTACCTATTATTACATCAAAATGGTCTTTCAAATTGACTTTTTCTAAAGAAATTTTCGCATGTATATATTTATTTAACGTGTAAATAGCCTGTTTAAGATTCATTTTTTTTACGAATTTAACAACATCTTCAATTCCAGGTATAACGGAAGCATTAAGTGCAGCTTTGTATTCTATCTTGCTTATTTCTCCATCAATTTCTCGTAAAATATCCTCGATTTGTCTTTCATTATATCCCTTAGACATAAATATCTCTTTCGCAATTTCAATATTATCCATGATACCTTTCTTTATTGAAAGATGCTTCTTGTTGACACCATGATAAAGAAGGATATCTATTGTAATACGACGGGCTCCAATTGAGTCAATTTTAAAATGTATTAAAGTTCCATCCAAATCCCATACAATTGCTTTAATTTTATTCTTTGAATGCATCTAATATACCAAATCAGAATAAATTGGACCTTTTGGAGTAAGAACAGATTTTTTTAGTTTGACTTCACTGATGCTAAAAACTCCAAATTCCAACTTTTTGTTTTCATTTATTAGGTTTTTAAGTGTGCCAAATGATTTATAATTTATTTTGTCCCGCTTTAATCTTCCTATTGTGAGATGAGGTTTGAATTGTGTCCTTCTGTCGCGAGCAATATTTAAATTTTCATACAGTAAATTTTCAATTGTATCTTTAATGTTCTGTAAAAATGGAATATCTCCGACAAGTTTTATCCATAAAACTGAAAATTTATTAAATTGTCCAACACCTTGCAGTCTAAAATCAAATGTCTTCCCTTGAAAAAGTTGAGTATTAACATCTCTCTCTAATAATGAATAAATTTTTGGCGTAACTGCTTCATGAATATTCCCTAGAAATTTTAATGTCAGGTGTAGATTTTTCGGCTCTATTGTTTTAAGTTTTTCTTGATTTTTCTTCAGACGTGAAGAAAATAAAGTAATATTTTCGATAGTTTCTTTATTATTTAATTCAATTGCAATGAAAGCCCTTATCATTTTCTTTCCCAATAACTATAAATTTTCCATTTCTTTTCTTTTAACTGCTTTTTATGTTCTGGTATTAAGTGAATTTTGTCTAAATCTTCTATTGATGAGCTTTCGATTAAATGAATAATGTCAATAAGAAAAATTACATCCATTTTGCCTCTTGTGTTTGCATCAGCAGAAGCGTTATGGGGTAAGGCTATAATTCTAATATCTGGTTGATTCTTTTTTATTCTTTTTAAACGCTCAATAGTCTTTAGATCTATTGGCTCTACTGGGAAGACATCGAGGGCCAAATTTATTTGGAGCTCTTCATTTTCAATCATATTTATTAAAGTATCGAGGTCTACAACAGAGCCTCGAGCAGTATTCACTAATAATGCATTTTTTTTCATTAGTTTTAACAAATCTCGATTAATTATATGATGGGTTTTCTTATTCAATGGAATGTGTAAACTAATAATGTCTGATTCTCTGAAAAGTGTGTTTAAGTTTTTTTTAAACTCTATCAAAGGGTATTTTTTTTCAAACTCTTTCATTTGTTCAATATCATAATAAACGATTTTAACACCCCAGGAATACAATTTCTTTACAATTTCCTTTCCAATTTCACCTAATCCTACAATTCCAAGAATTTTAGTCGCTAACATGGATGAGAGAGAGTGGTCCAAATCCCACTTTTCCTCCAAACTCCAACCATAATTCCATACGTAATTATGTAGATCAACTATGTTTCTCAAGTTAGCCAGAATTAACGTTATTGTGTAATCTGCTACCGTTTCATGAAGGACACCTGGAGTGTGAGTTATCAAAATATTATCATTTTCTGTTCTTTGAATATGATTATACCCTACAGTTGAAGTGGAAACTGCGAAAATGTTAGAATTCTTAAGCATTTCTATAGAAATTTTATGACTTAAATGACACCCTAGTATATCGGGATTAAACTTTCTAATTTCTTCATTAAGTTTTTTCTCTATAGGAAAACGTCCATCAAAATATTTTAATTCTGATATCTGTGCTAATTTTTCCCATAATTTTTTAATTTTAAATCGAATTTCTTTGGAAATTTTCTCATTAGAGCCTATTTCTTCTTCTGAAAAAACATTTGAGGTGAGATATACATTAAGCTTACGACTCATATTTATTAATATTGCATTATAGTACTTGCATTTTTTGCTTATTTATTTCTTTTGAGGCATATATATTTTAACTTTTATGAAATATTATAAAAACTGAATTTACTAAATTAATAAATAAATAAAAAACCTGAGTTGATAGAAAATGGCTAAAGTTAAATGTCAAGAATGCAAAAAGGAAATTGTAGGAGGAGCTAAGATACAAGAATTTGACCCTGTGGAGCCTACGAGCATGCACATATTCTGTTCTGAAACTTGTAGGGATAAATGGGCTGCTGCAAAAGCGTAAGAGTGGTAATATAGTATATATTACCTTTTTATTTTACCAGGAAGATAGAAGTCATATTTCTTCCGAAATAATTTAGTTTTTATAAATCTATCGATTCTCCTCGCGGTTTGAAAAATACTCCAAATTGCTTTATCATTTTTATAATACTTCTGTACTTCCATCACTGTTAAAGGGGTAATTTCAAATTCTTTTGCTTCTTCTTTAAAAAATTTGTTTATCCTTTGAATTAATCTAGGTATTATTTCAGGTTTCTGCTCTTTAAAGAAATTAGCGATCAAGTCAATGATTACTAATCTCCAGTCATAATAACGGTCTAATACTTCTTGTAAGAACATAGCTTTTATTATAAATCTCATAAATGAAGGTGCGCTTTTTAAAAATAGTTCAGCATCCATTGCATCGTTTCCATTTATTCGATACATTGGTGTACTTGTATCAAAATAGAATAATTTAGTATTATCATCTATTGTAGGGGTTTTAGGATCGTAATTCAATACACTCCAATTTGAAATTTGTCCGTCTAATCCTACCTTTAGATTATGATTATTCTTATTTAACGACCATACTTTTTTCATTTCTCTTACAACGAGGAGAATCAGTGTTTCTATTGCATCGTCATTAATATGATGAATTACATTATTTCCAACAGATTCAGGATCAATTCGAGCTTGAACACTATAGAATTGAATTTGTTCTTTATCATCTCTAAACCATATAGCTTTATATTCAGGGAGGTTGAGATTTAATTCCTTATCGAGGATTCTACAATATTCATTATATGCACGGATGTGTTTCTTCACTTGTTCTTCCGTATCAAAAATCGGAATTCTTTTATACGCTAAATGCGCGGGATCATCAATGATTTCAAAAACCAAACTCATTTCTCCGAATCCAAGAATTTTAATTGGAATTTTCCCATTTTCTGGGTTAATAGTGTCAATAGTCTTCTCAAATTCTTTTAACAATCCAATATCAATTTTCATAAGAAATCAATTTGTTTTGAAAGATGAATCCTAATTTTAGATTAACATTAGATTTATTTAAAATTATAAGATTTATTGTTTTCAATTATTTGATGAGAATATTTTTATTCTGGGTTTTCTACTTAAATTTGAAAAAAATTAAGATCAACTCACAATAATGAAAGAGAGAAAAGATTGGGAGAATTCTGAAATAATAGGGTTAAATAAGGAACCCGCTCATAATACATTAATTCCATTTCAAGATACAGATTCTGCTTTACAAGGAACCAATGAAGGTTCGAATTTTTATAAATCTCTTAACGGTAATTGGAAATTTAATTGGGTGAGAAGACCAGAAGATCGACCAAAAAACTTTTATGATTTAGATTTTGATACGAGCAAATGGAGTGAAATCCCAATACCAAGTAATTGGCAGATGCAAGGATACGGAGTCCCGATTTATACAAACGTTGAATATCCATATAGTATTCAAAAAGATAACATTCCAAGCATTGATCACGATTATAATCCTGTTGGTTCATATAAGAAAGAATTTTCAATTCCTAATAACTGGGAAAGTAATCAAATTTTTATTCACTTCGGTGGTGTAAAATCTGCATTTTATTTATGGATTAATGGAAGAAAAGTGGGATATAGTCAAGGCTCAATGACTCCAGCGGAATTTAATATAACAGACTTTTTAAAAAAAGATAAAAATATCCTCGCAGTTGAAGTTTATCGATGGTCTGATGGGAGTTATTTGGAGGATCAAGATATGTGGCGTTTGAGTGGGATCTACCGAGATGTGTACCTTTATTCTACTCCCCATGTGCATATACGTGATTTTTTTATATTTTGTGATTTAGATGATCAATGTAAAAACGCTGAATTGATAATAAAAGCAAAAATTATTAATTACTCCAAGGATCTAATAGAAGGATTTAATTTGGAATCTTTTATGATAGATAATGATTACAAGATAATTGCTGAACCCAATATTGGGATTCAAAATTTAAATATAGCACCATCAGGGGAAATCGAAGTCAGTATGAAAAAACTTGTAATTAATCCCTTAAAATGGTCTGCTGAAAATCCCTACCTTTATGATATTCTTTTGGTATTAAAAAGTGCATCTAATGAGATTATTGAGGTAGAACATTGTAAATTCGGATTTCGTAAAGTTGAAATCAAAAACTCCCAGATATACATTAATAATCGTTCAATCTTATTTAAGGGGGTAAACAGGCATGAACATGATCCTGATCATGGCAGAGCAGTACCTTATTCAAGAATGCTCCAGGATATTAAGATTTTAAAACAGAATAATATTAATGCTGTTCGCACAAGTCATTACCCAAATGATCCAAAGTGGTATGAATTATGTGATGAGTTTGGTATTTATGTAATTGATGAGTGCAATTTAGAGACCCATGGATTACGTGAAAAAATCCCATCAAGTCGACCAGAATGGACTAAAGCTTGTGTCGATCGAATGATGTCCATGGTAGAGAGAGACAAAAATCATCCTTGTATATACATGTGGTCTTTAGGAAATGAAGCAGGTTATGGAGATAACTTCAAAATTATGAAAAAGGCTGCTTTAAAAATAGATTACACGAGACCTTTTCATTATGAGGGAGATCCTAAATTGGAAGTGTCTGATGTATTTAGTATGATGTATACAAGCATAAAAAGGCTTGCTAAATCAGGCCAATTAAAGAAACTTAGAAGAACCTCTCCTAATGGTTTTTTAAACCCAGAAGATTATAAAGATAAACCTATAATTCTCTGTGAATACGCCCATGCTATGGGAAATTCCCTTGGAAATTTTCAGGAATATATGGATGTGTTTGAACAATATGAGAATTGTATAGGTGGTTTTATTTGGGATTTTGTTGATCAAGGATTGAGAAAATTGTCTGCTAATGGTAAAGAATTTTGGGCTTATGGAGGGGACTATGGAGATGAGCCGAATAGCAAGAATTTTTGCTGTAACGGTATCGTATTACCTGATCGAACCCCCAACCCATCACTTCATGAAGTAAAAAAAGTATATCAAAATATAAAAGTGTATCCAATTGATTTACTTAAAGGAAGAGTTAATGTTCTGAATAAATATAACTTTAAATCTCTTGAATTTGTTGAAATTTCATGGCAAATGACTGCTAATGGCAAAACGATTCAGGATGGTTTATTACCGAAAATACCTTTAAAACCTAAAAAATCTCAAGAGATTAGAATACCTTTTAAAACTCCAATTTTAAATCCAAGAACAGAATATCATCTCACTCTAATGTTCAAACTCTCTGATAAAACAAGATGGGCAGAAAATGGTTATAGAATAGCATGGGATCAATTTAAGATACCATTCGAAATTCCTCCCACATCAGTAATAAAATCAGAAGAGAATTCAGAGATAAATTCGAGAGAGACGGAAGAAGAGATTGTTATAAAAGGAAGTGGTTTTAAAGTTATATTCGGAAAGAAAACTGGAGTTATTGAATCCTATTCCATTTATGATACTGAATTATTTTCTAGTCCCCTAGTTCCTAATTTTTGGAGAGCACCAATAGATACAGACAACTTATTACGATTTGTCGTACCCGAGTTGAATAGTTTCATCTTTAAATGGAAAGAAGCAAATCATAATCGCATTCTAAAAGAAATATCAATAAACAAATTAAAAAGTAATAGAATACGTGTAAAAACGATTTCAACTGTTCCATATGGGAAATCTTATTTTGAAACTGAATATACTGTATTTGGAACAGGAGAAATTATTATAAAAAATTTGTTTACACCAGAGAGAGACATGATCCGATTTGGAATGCAGATGGCAATTCCAGGTAGATATACTACATTAACTTGGTATGGGAGAGGTCCACATGAAACACACTTTGATAGAAAAACAGGAGCTGCGGTAGGATTATATTCAGGATTAGTCGAAGATTTAGTCCATAATTACGTACGCCCTCAAGAAAATGGTAATAGAACTGATGTGCGTTGGGCAGCTTTAACAGATGGAAGTGACAAAGGATTATTTATTTCAGAAATCGGAGGAGATTACCTTAATATTAGTGCGTGGCCTTATTCAATGGAAGATTTAGAGAGAGCAGAACATATAGATGAATTGCCTAAACGAGATTTTATCACTGTAAATATTGACTATAAACAAAGTGGTGTTGGAGGAAGTCTTATCGGAAGAAGAGATATTCTTAAAAAATATAGCTTAACCCGAAATAAAGAATACTGTTATGCTTTTCTACTTAAACCTTATTTCAAAGAATTGGGTGATTTAACCTCAATTTATCAAAATAGTAATCAAAATATTTAAATTCACTTCGAGACATACCTAATAAATAATTTTTAGGAGAAATAGTAAATGGCACGTCCTTTGTGGTTTGTAAAGCTATTGAAGAAAACATTCCCAAATATAAAATTCCTCGCTAAGTTAACAAATCTCCCTATTCTAGGATCTATCCTTGATTATTTGCTTTTTCAAGGAGATCATATTATATATCTTCCCCAAGTTAGAAGTATTAAAATAAATCAATCTTTAGGAGAGTATGATGAAGTCGTATTGCCCTCCCAAGTGCTTAAGCATTTCATTGAAAAAGCTAAACATCATTTTGTTATGAATTTTTGTATTTGTAGATCGAGTATGAAATGTGAGGATTACCCAATTGGGCTGGGATGCCTATTTCTTGGAGAAGCTGTTTTGGACATTAATCCACAATTAGGAAAGTTAGTTACAAAAGAAGAAGCTTTCGATCATGAGAAAAAATGTGAAGACGCAGGGTTGGTACATATGATAGGGAGAAATAAGTTAGATGCTCAATGGCTTGGTGTAAAAAAAGGGGAAAAGCTCTTAAGTATATGCAACTGTGATCCTTGCTGCTGTTTATGGCGTGTATCTCCAATTTTAGCGCCCAGGATTGGCAATAAAATTAAAAAAATGAAAGGAGTTAACGTTAAAGTCTCAGACAGATGTAAAGGTTGTGGTATATGTACCAAAGGATATTGTTTTGTTGATGCCATACACATGATAAGAGATAAAGCTATTATTACTCAAATGTGTAGAGGTTGTGGACGATGTATCAGTGTTTGCCCTCACGAAGCAATAGAGCTAACCATTAATGATGAGAATTACATCAAAAATTCAATTGAAGAAATTGATGAAATAATCGATGTAACTTAAGAAAATCCTAATTTTCTTTCCAGAAAAAATTATTTTTCTTTAAATTATTTATTCTTGTTCTATGTTTTAACGCTGATACTGCTTGAACAGCTTCTTTTATTGAATGAAACACAGGTATATATGCCAATTCTAATGATTCAATGATTAACTCGTATTTCGAAACGTATGGGATAAAACAAACGACAGGTTTATTTTTGGATATAACAATGTTAGCTACTCTTCTCCCTATCTGAAATGAAATGTTCGGAGGATAGGGCAATAGCAACAAAATAATGCATTCAATTCTCTCGATATCTGATAAGTACCTGATTACATTTTCGATATCAGTATCTAATACTGAACCAGTGAGATCAATAGGGTTATTAAAAGAAGCAATTTGTCGAGCCGTTGGATTCATTAGGTTTTTTAAATCTCTTTTTTCCTGAGGTGTAAATCTAACAGCGTTTAATCCATACTTCTTTAGCATATCACTTGCTAAAACTGCATGTCCTCCCGATACTGATACGATTGCTACGTTACCAAAGGTAACAACATTGTTTCCAAAGGGATTTCTTCGTTGAGCTAATATATCAAAAACTTTCAATGACGTTAGTAATTCACGTTCTGAGTGAGGCTGTATTACATGATATTGCTTTAGAGCAGAATATATTATTTTATAATTCCCTGCCAAACTCGCAGTATGACTCTGTGTTGCTACTTTTCCTTCTCTAGTTTTTCCACCAAAATAAACTATTACAGTATCTTCTGAATCTCTTGCTAACTGTAAAAAATTTCTTGCTTTACCCTTTTTGAACCCTTCTAAATAAAAAACTATATTTGTTGTATCTGGATCTACTTGACTGAAGTATTCTAACAACATAACTTCATCCACAACTGCACGATTACCAATAGAAACTGCAGTTGAAACGCCTATATTTCTCTCCTTAAACTTAAGAAAGAATTGATCTACTAACACCCCTCCACTCTGACTTATTAGAGCGACAGAACCTTTTGGCGGTTTGGTGATGCGTTCCGTAGGCAAAAATATAGTATCGACAATGGGGCTCACATAAACTCCAAGACAATTAGGTCCTAGAACCGCAAGATCGTTATCAAATGCTAATTTCTCAAGTATTTCTTGTCTCTTTTTGCCTTTACCTCCAATTTCTGCGAATCCGCCTCCGATTATAACGCTTGAGGGGATACCAAGGTCAATACAATCCTGGATATATTCTAATGTGTCATCAGGGCCAACCGCAATTACTAATAGATCTGGAATTTCTGGTAGTTTATCTAAACGCTCATAAAGCTTAATTCCCTCTATTTCTCCCCCAGTAGGATAAATTCCGTATACTTTCACTTGCATTTCAAATTCGTTCTTTACTAACACTATTCTACCAGGACTGAGAGGGTTCTTCTTACTGATCCCGACCACTGCAAGAGATTTTGGGTTAAATAGGGTTTTTAAATCCATTTTATTTAGAAAACAACTATGATATCTTGAAAGATATATATGCTAAAGATATAATTATTTTTATATATCTTCTCTTTATATGGAAAAAACTATAAATAAATAGTACTAAGAATCTACTTTTTTCCTAATTTCTTCTTAATTTTCTTTCTTAAATTACGGATTACTTCCTTATTATGTAAATTATCTTTAGTTTTTAAAAAAATATATTAGAAGCATAAAGAGCTTCTTCGTAATTTCCAACATTAAAATAAGATTCACTCAGATTCCCCCATATTTTATTTTAAACTTAATAACCACTGATTAAGTGAATAAAATTTTTAATTATGATAATAGTTAGGAATTAAAAGTTTATTAAGACAAAAATCGATATAATATCAATTTAATAACTATATAAAAAAAATAATCATGAACGAGAAAAAAAAAGGGGATAGTGAAAGCTATTCCTTCAAAAGAGGGGCTAGGTTTGCTACTGGTCAAATAGCAGATCAAGCTGCTTATCAAACTTTTACATTTCTGGTTTTTACTTTCTATTTCGCTGTTATTAAACTCGATATTATTCTTATCACAATTGGGTTTATCATTTGGGCGATTTGGAATAGCCTTAATGACCCCTTATTAGGATACTTATCAGATAGAACACATACCAGATTAGGGCGTCGCCTTCCCTACATTATGATAGCAATAATACCTCTTGGTATAATTATGTTTCTGTTATTTACACCACCTCTACCTATAGGGGTAGCAAATCAATTAGGAAATTTTGCCTATTTCTTGATTATAATAATTTTGTTCGAATTCTTCTATACGATGTATGCTCTTAATGCAACCTCTTTATTTCCCGAAACTTTTCTTTCTAATGAAGATAGAATAAAAGCTAACAACGTTAGACAAGTTTTTCTTATTTTGGGTTTATTCATAGCATTTATTTTACCAGGAGTATTCATCGATAACTATACACTTTCTTCAGAAAAAACAGTCGGAGAATATCAACTATTTGGAATAGTCGTTGCTATAATTATTATAGTTATTGGGGTAATTTTCATAAAAGTTACTCCAAGAGAAAAAGTAGAATTTAAAGAGGATTACAAGAATGCACCAAGATTTTTCAATTCAATTAAATTGTGTGTGAAAAGTAAATCATTCAGATGGTATATTCCCGCGGAAGTTGCGAATTGGTTTGTTTATGGAATCTTGCCTACCTTAGTCCCACTCTATGCTAAAGCAGTATTAGGTATGGAAGATGCATTTATGGTATCTCTATTATTAGCTTCTACTTTTCTATCTTCTGCTATTTTCATCACCATCTTATGGAAACCAGTGGTTAGGAAGTTAGGTAATAGGAAAGCTTGGATGATTTCAATGGCAACTTGGATTTTAACTTTACTGCCATTAATGTTTCTTGGTGAAAATATGGTAGCAATTGCAATGATTGTATTTTTCTTTATTGGTCTTGGATTATCAGGGTCCTTATATATAATTGACCTAATTGTTTCTGATATCATTGATGAAGATGAGGTAAAAACAGGTACTCGAAGAGAAGCAGGATACTATGGAGTAAATGCATTCTTTCTAAGATTAGCTGTCATTATTGTATTCCTAAGTATAGGTCCAGTTTTTATCATTGCTGAGTGGGATGTGATCGGAACAATAACTCCAGAGATACAATTAGGACTACGAGTTTTGATGTTTGTTTACCCCGCTGTTGCATTAGTAATTGCAATCTTAGCTATTTACAAATATCCTTTACATGGAACGAGATTACTGGAAGTTAAAGCTAAACTTCAAGAAATCCATGAAGAGAAAAAAGCTAGAATATAAATAATAATTTTTTTCTATTTTTTAAGCTTTTTCAAATTTGTCAATCCTACTTTAATTCTAGAGAGAATTTCACAGAGTTCTTCTTTTTGTAGGATCAAAGGCGGCATTATTATCTGGGTATCTTTTTTATTAGCACAATAATTAAGTAGAACTCCCTCTTTTATTATACTAAGCATAGCTAATTGGCTATCTTCCTTCTTGAAGAATTCCAGACCCCACATAAGACCCCGACCTCTTTCTTCTCTTAAAATTTCGGAATTTTCTTCTACAATTTCTTTTAATCCACTCCCAAATAATTTACCTATTTCTTTAACATGGTCTAGGAACTTAGGATCTGATTGGATTTTCAACATTTCATGAGCTATGGCACATCCAAGATCGGAACCTCCTGTAGTGGATACTTGAGCAAAAGGGTCATCTTTAAACACAGCTTTTTCTATAAATGGTTTATAACTACAAGTAGATAATGGATATATTCCAGAGCTCATTCCCTTAGCACATACTATAAAATCTGGTACCACTTTTTCATTAGGATACAATCCCCCATATATAGCCCAAAATATCCCTGTTCGACCTAATCCTGTTTGAACTTCATCATTTATCATCATTACTCCTTTTTCATCGCAAATCTCTCGAACTTCGGCAAAATAGCCTTCCGGTGCTATTAAAACACCACCCGAGGCAGGAATAGTTTCTAATATTACACAAGCGACATCTTCGGTTACTGTTTTTCTCATAACATCAATATCTCCAAAAGGGATCTGTTGAAATTCAGGAAGGTTCCAAAGAAAGGGATCTTTGAATTCGGGATCACCTGTAAGTAAGGCAAAGCCCGTATGCCCATGATAACCCCCAATCGCAGAAATACATCCCTTTCTTTTTGTATAAGCCCTTGAAAACTTAATTGCGCAATCTACGGCTTCTCCACCACCAACTCCGAAGGTAGTTTTGGTGATCCCAGGAGGCATAAGTTCAGCTAATTTTTTTCCTAAGAGAGCTCTCCATTCTGATAAAAGTAAATGATCTCCTAAATCTAATCCTCCATCTAATGCATTCTTAAGAAATTCTATTATTCTCGGATTTTGGTGACCCAAATTGAAAACACCACCTGACGATCGACAATTATACAGTTCCAAAGGGGCTTCATCTTTTCGCAAACCCTCTAATGTCTTTAATTTAATCCCTTTTCTTTCTCCGGGAATAAATCCTAAACCAAACCCTTTAAACATTCGTACTTTCGGGCCATTAACATGCTTTGAATACAACTTAACAAGTTCTTTCTGAGATAAAGTTCCTATAAATTTCTTTTTTGGAGAATCACTCATAATTTTATTAAAAACTACTAATATATTTTAAAATTTTGAAAACTACTTTTGCTATCTTGCTTGATTAATTAAAAAAGTATTAGAAAAGAAAAAAGGAAAAAAAAAAAATAACTACAACAGATTGTTTACATCTAAAAATTGAGCTAACAAGAGATGTTTAATTATCTCCTTAACTAAAATTCATACCCACATTTTTTACAGACACGTTTCTTTGCGTACATGGGAATATGGCCTACATAACTTAAGACTTTGGTTTTATCTTCGATTGTTTTTATATTGTGGCCAACAGCGCCACACATTGGACATGTGAGACGTTCACTGGACACAAACCCTCCTGTACCTAGTTCTGGAGGTTTAAGTTCTTCAAGCTCGCCTTCTACTTCACTAAGTTGAGCAGTTGTAGATTGTATTACTTGTTTATCTTCGGTAATTTTAACTGTTAGGTCCTGAACTTGGTTTTCTTTTTGAGATAAAACTTCATTAACTTCAATTAATTGAGAAGTGAGTGATTCTTTATCTGCTACAGCTTCGGAGAGTTTAGAATTAAGCATGTTTAATTGTTCTTGATTTGCTGTGATTTTACTATTAGCTTCATTTAATTGTCCCTCTAACCCTGAAATCTTTCCTTCTAAATCTGATCTTGCTGATTCTAATTTGGAACTACTTGTTTCTAATTCCTTGGTTAACGATGCTACTTTTTCTTCAGCTTCTGAAACTTTTGCATCCTTTAAGGCTAGATTATTCTCAAGATCAGTTATTTTAGTTGTTTGATCATCTAATGTCTTTTTTACGGTCTCAAACTCGGTATTTAAGTTATTTAAAGCCCCTTCTTTTTCACTAATTACAGCCTGATCATCAGTTTTAGCTTTTTCCAGTGCACTTTTTGATTCTGCGAGTTCAGTTTCAGTTTGTTGAAGTGTATCTTCAGTATCGGCAAGAGCATTCTCAGTCTTTTCGAGTTTTTCTTTGGTTTCTGTTAATTTATTTTTTGTATCGGTTAATTGTTTTTCTAAATCATTTACTTTTGCTCTGAGATCTAGTAAGAATCTGCTAACAACAGCCATTTTTTTATCGGGTTTTTCCTCTGCTTTAGCCCAGTCTATACTAATTTTATTTCACCTATATTAGTTTAATATCGAAATTATGAATTATTAATTTGGTTTTAAGAATTATTTTTTTAATAATATATAAATCATATTGTATTAAGTTTTTAATTATTTTACTAAAATTGTATAATATGATTTATTTATATTCAAAATTATCATATACTATAAGGAATTCATAAGTAAAGGTAAATAAATTACATGCAAAATACTGATATTTCCCAATTCAAGGTCGATTATATTTCCACTTCGGGAGTTTATAAAACACCTTTCACATTTATTATAATTATTCAGTTATTTTTTGGATGCCTGATTTTACTTTTATTAAATTTGTGGTATTATAATGACCTTTATTTCTTATTAACCGGGGAGGGTTTTTTATCATTTGTGTTAGTAGGTCAATTTTGGGAATGGATATTGCTTCCTATGAATATTTATGGAAATATCCTTTTATTTGCCTTTTCAATTATTCTTTTTTCATCGGGAATTTTTAATATCTTAAATAAGCTATGTCCTCCAAAAGAAGGTGTTTTTTTAAGAGGTAGTAAAGAATGGAAATACACTCATCGAAGATTTTGGACAACCTATTTTCCTATTTGGTTAGCAAGAGCTTTACCTTTGCCGTGGTTAGATATTATTGTTTATAGGTTATTTGGAGTGCGTATAGGAAAAAATGTAGTTGCGTATGAAGGGTATATTGATCCTCAATTAGTAGAGATTGGCGATTTTACAATGACCTCACTACATATTTGTATTTTTTCGCATTTGATTTATCAAGATAAGATAATAATTAAGAAAGTAAAAATTGGCAAAAGATGCATTATAGGACCTCAAACAATAATAAGTCCCGGAACAATTTTAGAAGATGGAGCTATTTTAGGAGCAAATAGCTATACTTGGGTAGATCAGCATTTAGAAGGAGATTTAATTCATGTTGGAACTCCTGTAAGTATGACATTTCCAATCCAATCACTAGAAGAATCACAACAAAAAGCTGAAAGACTTAAACGAAAAAGCGCTGAAGATAACATAAAAAATATTAAAGGAGGTAAAAGGGATTAATGTTTCAGCCTGCAAGCCTTAAAGGTGATTCTCCTACGCCAATTGATGAAAGGATTCGAAATAAATACCTCTTTCTTTACTTAATTATTATTATCTTAAGTTTTATCCCATGCATAATTTTTGAATATACATATATTACATTATTATGGGAAAACGGATTTTTATTGATTTTTTTTTTACTTATACCATTCAATATCCTAATCTTGATTTACCTATTACAATTAGGTGCGATTTTGTTTTCTGTTTTAATCCTTACCGCCATAAATTTATTTTATATACCAAAGGAAGGTGTTTTTAACAGAAATTTGGATGATAAAAACTATCTATATTGGAACTTAAGAAATATTGTAAAAAAATGGCCATTATTTATCACTGCTTCAAATCCATTTCCTTGGTTAAAAAATCGTTTTGTATTACGGCTCTTTGGAGTAAAAATAGGTAAAAAGGGAATATGTGATAATAGTTGGATTTCCTCCGAATTTGTATTTATTGGTAAAAAGGTCATTCTTGGAATGGGAAGTACTTTATTAAGCTTCGGAATTGAGCAAGATAAATTTATTTTAAAGAAGATCATAATAGAGGATGATGTTTTGATTGGTGCAAAATGCATAGTTATGCCTGGAACACAAATTAATCAAAATGCAAAATTATCAGCTCATTCTTATACAAACATCGATGACATACTTTTAGAAGATTCTATTTACATTGGACATCCAGCTAAATTGAAAAAGGAATAGTCATTAAATGATAACTGAAAAAACTTTTAAGTTAAATGATGGGAAGCATTCTAAGAAGAGAATTGTTATAATTTCTGATACTCATATAACTCCATCGGGAGATGCATTCAATCAAAAAGCTTTTAATCTTGGAGTTAATAAAATAAATGCAATAAAAAATGTAACAATGTATCTGCATTTAGGAGATATTACACATAGTGGAACTTTATTGGAATATGAGTATACTCTCGAACTATTCAAAAATTTCGAGCCTGAATTAGGAGCAGATATAATGGTGTTAATTGGAAATCATGATGCATTGAATGTAGGTTATTTATTGTTTGAAGAAATGATCGGTAAACGGCATTACGAATATGAGGATGATGAACTTTATGTTATAGGGGTGGATAGCACAATTCCAGATTTGCCTGGTGGCGTCATCCACCAAAATATAATCGAATCCGTTAGAAAGCGTTTGGAAAAGCCAGAAAGAGAAGATAAGTTTAAAATCGTTTGTTTTCATCATCAATTAATTCCAATTCCAAACACAGGTAAAGAAAGATCTGCTATAGATGATTCGGGAAACATGTTAAAAATGTTAATTGATGCCAAAGCAGATTTGGTATTAAATGGTCATAGACATATTTCAAATCTATATACAATCTCCAGTAGTGAAAAAGATCTATACATTTTTAACTCAGGGACTTTTAGTTGTAATAAAACACGATATCGGGAATTATTTACCTATAATATTATTGAAATTGAAGGTTTAAAGGTCAATTTCAAAGTAATCCCTATTTTTGAATCACTTTATAGAAGAGAGATAAATAGAGAAGTTAATTATTATGTACCCGCAAAAATTGAACTGAGGAAAAACACTATTTGTAAATTCATTCAGATGTCAAATTCGTTTATCTCAGAACAATTGGGAGCTAAAGCTTCTAATCTAGATAAGGCAATCAATGCGATAAACAAAATTGATAATGTAGATCTTGTTGTTCATACAGGAAATGTAACAAGAAACAGTTATAAAGAAGAATTTATAATTGCCAAAGAGAAGTTAGAGAAGTTAAAATATCCTTTCATCGTAGTTCCTGGCTATTCTGACTCTAAACCTTCTGCTTTATCCCACTGGGCACGATATTTTGGATCAACTGATCCAATCTTTGAAAATGAAAAATTATATTTCCAAGGTATCAATTCTACAACTCAAGATTCTAAAACCGGATTTATAGGAAGAAAACGATTACAAAAATATATTGATAAGGTTCTAAGTTTAAGTCATAAGAAAATATTTGGTGTTTGTTGTTTCCACAATTTAATTCCAACTCCTCTTTCAGTATGGAGAACTGAATTAATTGATTCAGGAGATGTTTTATCTCAGTTTGCACGTTCTCAAGTAGACCTTGTATTAAATAGTACACCAAGCATTTCATTTAATGTTAAAATAGAGAATACAGTTTTTTCAAATGGAGGGAATCTTGAAGGAACTCATTTTGATGAAACGCTAGTTGAAATTGATATTTATAAAAAAGGAACACTGATTTTCAATGAACATAATTTGAAGACAGGAGAAAAAAAAAGGATTGGTAGTTATAATATAACAATTTTCCAGTGATTTTTATTAAGAGTCCTCGTAAGTCTCATTTAATTAATAAAAATTAAATTTAATAAGAATCTCATTATTATCACAATAAGGTAAAAGTGCTCAAACACACTATTATATTTGTAGATTTAAATATATTTAAATGATGATAAAAGCCAAAATATGCCAAAAGTAAAATTACATTTATTAAATATTTTCCAACTCAAGGTTAATAAGAAATCTATTGAATATGAAGGTAAAAAAGTTGGAGATATATTGACTCATTTTATAAATGATTATAAAGATAAATTAGACGATGATTTACTTAGTAAAAATGGAAAAAAATTTAATTCCAATGTACTCATTCTTCTAAATGGTCGGAATATCAAATATCTAAAAAATTATAAAACATCTCTTAACGCTGATGATAAATTGTATCTATCATTCGCACTCGCTGGAGGGTAAAGCTAAGCGTTTTAAAAGTTATAATTGTGTTCATATATTATTTTTTTTCCAAATGGAAGTATTTATTAATGTTTCTTTATATTGAATAATTTAGAAAACGTGTGTTTTAATTTTTATAAGATTAAAAATTTGGTGAATTATTATCGGAAAAAAATTAGCCTTCATTGGGCTCGACAATGCAGGTAAGACTAGTATTATAACAGCTATAACTAAACGGTTCGGTTTTGAGGAACACGTTGGGAATTTACTGCCAACAAGAAGAATAGCTAGAGATTCTTTTAAATTTTTAGGAATAGAGTTTTCCCGTTTAGATTTTGGAGGACAAAAACAATATAGAGAAGAATACCTAAAAAATCCCACAAAATATCTTGGTGGAAGCGATTTAGTTTTCTTCGTTATAGATGCCCAAGATTTTAATAGATATATTGAATCAATAGATTATTTAGAAAAAATCCTGCTCTTTTATAAAGAAGAACAAGAAGACCCTAAAATCCTTGTAATGTTTCACAAATTCGACCCGCAGCTTATTCACGATAAAGAGATTAACAAAAAGATACTCACATTAAAGCAAGCGCTAACACATTATTCTAATGCTTTTGACATCTTTTTCTTTGAGACAACAATCTTTGATATAAAGTCAATTATGGATGCATTTTCAAGTGGTTTATCGATGCTCTTCGAGAAAATGGAGATGGTCTCGCAATTATTTTCAGAAATTAGCAAAAATTATAACTCAATACTAATAGCCTTGTTTGATACTAAGGGAATTACACTTGGTGAATATTTTCGGCCTCATCTTCAGTTAATAGAAAAATTAAAGATTTATGAAATATATCTAAAATTACAGAAACGTGTCGTTCATGAAAACAGGAATCTACTTGAGTTTTCTGATAAATTTGGAAGTGGAGAACGATTCACCGGTATTATTGAAGTTCTTAAATTTGGAACTCTAGATTTCTATTTACTATTTATCATCCAAGAGGATAAGAAGGATTTAGAAAAAACAATTTCTGTTTTAGATAAAATAGAAGCTGCAAAACCTCAAATGGAAAACTTAATTTTACAGATTATACAATAATTTAAAAAAACGCAGATGGAGGGACTCGAACCCCCGAACGCTTACGCGCACCGGCTTTCTCGGGTATGATAATCAACGCTCGAAGCCGGCGTCTTACCAGCTAGGCTACATCTGCTTATATATCACACTTAAATCCTATATAATGATCTTAAAACTAATCTATTAGATATAAATTTAATTGCTTTTCAGAAATAGATATTTTTAAAATTTTGAGATATTATTTAGATTAAAGAACTGAGCAGAATTTAAAAATTTAATATTTTATTAATAAATTAAGTAGAAGGGACATAAATTTTTAATTTTAAGGAAGGGTCAAATAATTTAATCAATCCCTCTTCTTCGTAGGCTTTTAAAAGTAATTTTGCTGTTGATACTCGAATATCATATCTTAACGCAATATCAGTTGCTAAAATACTTTTCTTTTTTAAGATCGCTTCTTTGATTTCTTTTTCAAGAGATTTTGGAACGAAAGCATCTCTTTCTACCACATTAATTTGCTTGGTTCGACCATATTTTCTTCTAAGATTAAGTAGACCTTTTCTAACTATCTGTTTTTCTTCTTTTTCAGACATAAATATTCAAATCATTAAAATTTTGTTATACCAATAAAAGCTGAATAAAATTATAAATATTTAAAATGTAATAAAATTTTTGATTTATATTGAATTTTTAAATTGTTTCATTGAAAATAGATCATTTGATAAACAGCTTTAGAGATAATTGAATTTGAATAACGACTATTATTTTAATGTAAAAAAGAAAAGACCTGAGGAAATTTATGAAAAAGTAACCGATTATTTTAAAGGAGAAACCCTTAGAACGTATGCAAGCTCAAAAAATATGATGAGAATTCAAGAAAAAATAACGATCAGAGCTTTAGAATTATTAGATCTTAAAAAAAAAGAAGCTTTAATTTTAGATGCGGGTTGTGGAGCGGGATTTACTGCAACGTATTTAAATGAAATTGGATTTCGATCAGTCTCCCTTGATATTATAGTTAATTTTTTACAATACTATGATATTAGTTTTCTAAATCCCGTTAATGCAGACATGTGTTTTATGCCTTTTAAACCGAATACATTTGATGCTATTATTTCTATTTCGGCATTACAATGGGTATTTAGAGATATTAATAATCAAAATATGTATTTTTTACTAAAAAATCTCTCTAAATCTTTTTTTCATGTTCTAAAGCCAAATTCTAGAGTTATTTTTCAATTTTATCCAAAGAACAAAGTGCTTATGGAAGCTATTGGCAAAATAATTGCTGATAATACTGAATTTATAGGAAATTTCATAATAGATAATCCAAATCACCACAAAAAGCGAAAGATTTTTCTTTTATTAGACAAACAAGCTTGAAGTCTGGAATTAGTTTCAGAAAATTCCCTTTTCTCACTCACAAATTTGTTTCAGAATTTAATCATATACAAAATGTTTTATATACATAATCTTATAATATTTTTAAAAATTAATATTTACTTTTTTAATGCTTATAATATAAAAGATGATGTTTATGAACAGAAAAATAAAAAAACAATTATGGGTAATGTCATTAATTTCAATATTTTTACTGACAGGTATGTTTGGGTCTTTATTAAATAATCTTTCCAATTCTAGTTCAGAATTAACCAATGAAGGAGAGGAAGACAATAATAACAATCTCTTAAATCTAAGGATAAGTGCATTTGGTAATGCGACTTGGTGGGATAAAACTTATAGTTACCGACAAATAATTAATGTCACAAATCCTTATGCCGTAAATTTTACTGATTATGCGGTAAACATCACTTTTAATCATGCGAATCTCGAAGATGGTGGAAAATTGAACTCCGATTTAAGTGACCTCAGAATTGTAGAAAATGGTATTTTAAGAAAATATTATTTTAAAAAAGATTTCCCGTACATAAATCAAACAACTATATGGTTTGATACGAATGTCTCTGCGGGAAATACTGAGTCCGATACGTTCTTATACTTCGGAAAACCAGCAGCAGTAATAGATGAGGAGGGTCACTATTTTATGAATACTGCAACAAATGATGTCAGTGACAGTTTTGGATGGATTAGAAATGGTAATTTTGAGTTCGAAAATAAATCAAACGCACCTAATCCAACACAAATCGACGGTGTTGTTGGGTGGAACTGGACAGACGATATTCCATATGATATCGAAAATTATGATTATATTCCCGATCCACCAGGAGGAGATTATCAGCATAATATATCTGTATATAATAACCAACATGAAATTTTGAATGGAGATTATACATTTAAATGGGGTGTTACTGATCATGAGGTGACATCAGGCAGTACTGGGACAGACTTCATTGGAACTTTATACAGTTACCCCTTCATTATTCCAAAAATTGCCGGATCTGGATCACCCAAAATCTATATTAACTTTTGGCGAAATATTAGAGTTTATGATAAGAGTAATCCAAGATATATCCAATATTTTGCTAGAATTTCTACTGATTATATCCAAACAATGGATTCAGGACATAATATTCTAGGTCCATATGCTGAGCGTTGGGAGAGTTCTGGAGATAATAGTCCTCCCCCTCCCGAAAGACAAGCAGAAGTATACGGAGATCCATCAACTACTACAAATACAGCTCTTTTTTCTAATGATTTAAATGGTCAATTGAGTTTTGATGTAACCAGCTATCAAGGGATGTTGGTCTTTATCGAATTTGGCATGTCTGGTGTAGAAGGCACGTCAGCATCGGCATTTGGACAAATTGATAATGTTAGATTTAGTTATATATTACAAACAGCTTTAGATTCAGCAATAGAACAGAGAAAATCAGAAATAACTATTATTGCAAGAGATGTTGACGGTAGGATAGTTCCAAATGCAGAAGTTTCATTAATTAATAGTTCTGGTCTCTATGAAGTTTTAGAAACACAATACACTTCTTCTGATGATGGATCAGCTATATTTCCAAGTGTAAGCTTTGGAGCCTACAATTTTACTGTAAATTACACTTTACCAGAAGGTAAAGAGATAGTTGTTTATAATAGTAGTGACATATATGGTTTCACAAATTATACAATAAATACTGCTCAACACACATTTGATCTTCAATTGGATATGTGGACTATTGATTTTGAAATGGTTGACTATGATAAGGAACCGCTAAATTATGGATACATTTTAGTAAATGAAACTCCAGGAGTATACTTGGCGAATCTGACTCTTGATGAATATGGTAAAGCAACTTTCCGTGGGCAAAATCAATCAGAGTATTATTATAAAGTTATTTATGACAATGATGATTATAACATAAACCCAACTGCGTTGAATGAGAGTTACATATATAGATCTACTTATGAACAAAATAATAAGTATCTAGCCCAAACATTATATATAAAACAACTCAATCTAAATGCCAAGGACGACATTGCTTTCAATGTCAGTCAACGGGTTTATACAAATGGATCATTAACAGAACTTGGGAATAAGAAAATTACCCATGTAAATATAAATGTATCTTTGCTTGATCAGGGAAGTGACTTTACTAGTGTTCGCATTTATTATATTGATATAGATAATTCAACAGAGGGTAATCTTATTTATGAGAATACGAGTTATGTGGCAGCAGATATAGAGGAAATCATCGACTTTGATGTAAGGGACCCTCCTATAGCTTCAGTCAATTTACTAGGAGATTCCTACGAAGTATACGGTTTATTGATTGAACTCATAGGTGATAATTCCTCTGGTGGTACACCATGCGATGGTGTGATAAAGGTAAATTTCACTGAAACAACCAATATCTATAACGTTACAGATTTAGTTAAACTGAATGTAAAGATTGTTGATACATATGATGTTGGTGTTTCTGCTGTCATTGTAAATGTTAATAGCACACAAGGTAGAGCCGCAGGATTTGATGTTAATTTAAAAACGGATGGTACAGGGTATGCATTTGGACAAGGAAACACAGATCTCCCTTTTTGGTTTTTGAGAGGGTCTACCTATAATTTCACTTTAACTTTTCTTGGTGATCATGTAGATGTCAATGTAACTGAGTCAGATCAATGGAAAGATTTTACTGCATATTATTACAATTACACCTTATGGACAAAAACCAATATTACTCTAAAGCTCCATTTTGGAGTAGGAGTAGTGATAAATTTGACAAAGTATCAAACTATGTTTAAAAATTTAACTATAGTAGAACAAGTTATGTGGGGAGAAGAAGTAACGGTAAATGTTAATTTCACTAAAACTGAAGATGATTGGGATACTTCCTCCCCAATTACGACACCAACAACAATAAATTATACAGTAAGAAGTACAGGTATAGGCGCTAAAACCTACTTCACACTGGCTATGGTTCCAGGAGTGGGAGCAGGTATTTTTACGGCCACATTTAATTCAAATCTGTTATCAGCAGGAACTAGTGGAGGCGAAGTCTATTCGATTATTGTTTCCGGGACTAAAGAATCCTACATTGACCCTTCGGACATAAGTGATACTATTTATGTAGAAGTCGTCCCAACTATATTAAGTATGCATGATTATGATAACACCTCAATTGAAATAGAGGAAATTACAGAAGTATTTGGTGAATCAATTAATTTAACTGTCAAATATTATAACGATTCAAATACTCCATTTACAGATGCTATCTTGACCTATGAATGGCTAAGTCTTGATCCGATTCAATTCTATGAAGACCCTTATAATGCAGGTTATTACACAACAAGCTTAAATACATCACTAGCAGAAGTTTGGGGATTACGATCAATCACAGTTAAAGCTACAAGAGAAAATTTTACTACACAAACTTTATTAACTTCTCTCAGCATTACAGAAAGACTAACGTCTCTCAATGGTGAATTTGATTTAGTTTATCTCAGCACAAAAGTATGGGTTCAGGATCCCAATCCTTTCGAATTTGTATATTTAGATACTATGTTATCTGCGAATATTGGCAATCTTACTGTTGCTACCTATATATGGGAAAAGTTATATCCAAATGGAACTAGAATTCCTGGGATGCAAGGAACTGGAATTTTAGAACAAAATAATGAGACTAAACATATCTTAGATTTTAAAACGGAATTAAAGGAGATTGGAAATTACTTTTTATATATTACACTACACAAACAGAACTATAAACCAAAATCAGCTCTTATAAATTTAGAAAT
>CAZRBD010000038.1:16057-28191 GCA_964598265.1 uncultured archaeon | reverse complement strand
GTTTAAAGGTGTTAGATCGAATTAATTTAATTGCAATTACTGTTAATCCAACATCACCATTAGGTTATGAATTTGAAAATAACCAGTTCATGAGGTTATTACAAGAGAGAATTAACATACCTATATTCAATCTTGGTCCTTGTGACAACTTATAATTTAAATTTTAAATTAGTACAATTATCTTTTGAGATGAAACTCACATGAATAAATTAAATTTGGATTTTTCATTAGTAGAAAGTGCGAGGAAAATAGCGAGAATTATTGCAAATGATACTCAAAAGTTTATTGATAAGCACACCACTACTTCAACTGAAAGAACTATTTGTAGATTATTAGGTATTGATGGAATTGATGAATTTGGAGTTCCATTACCAAATGTAGTAGTAGATCACATTCAAAAAATGGAACTAATAAATAATGGCATTGCATTATACCTTGGGAATACTATTTTACATACTAATTTATCTCCGCAAAATATTGCGGAAAAAATCTCTCAAGAACAATTAGACATGACAGATTTTCCTTTAAGGAACATATCTGAGATAAAGGAAGTATTATCCTCTATAATACAGAAAAATTTGAATATAATTAAACGAAATAAGCAGCGTAGAGAAGAATTAATTAATAGATATGGGGAAAAGACTGAACCCCTAATATATTTAATTGTTGCTACAGGAAATATTTTTGAGGATATTGTTCAAGGACAAGCAGCAGCGAGACAAGGTGCTGATGTTATAGCAGTAATACGTTCTACTGGACAGAGTCTATTAGATTATGTCCCTTATGGTGTTACATCTGAAGGTTTTGGAGGCACTTATGCAACGCAAGAAAATTTCCGTCTTATGAGGTCAGCTTTAGATACAGTTAGTGAGGAAGTAGGTAGATATATTCGACTTACAAACTACTGCTCAGGACTTTGTATGCCAGAAATTGCTGTCATGGGAGCATTTGAAAGATTAGATATGATGCTAAATGACGCATTATATGGAATTTTATTTAGGGATATAAACATGCAAAGAACGATAATTGATCAATATTTTTCAAGGATGATAAATGCCTATGCTGGAGTAATTATCAATACGGGGGAAGACAATTATCTTACTACTGATGACGCTTATAATGCAGCTCATACAGTGCTAGCATCACAATTCATTAATGAACAGTTTGCGAAATTAGCCGGTTTAAGTGATGAACAAATGGGTTTAGGACATGCGTTTGAAATGAACCCTGAGAGGGAAAATGGATTCGTTTACGAACTTGCTCAAGCACAAATGGCACGAGAGATCTTTCCAAATGCTCCTTTGAAGTATATGCCGCCTACTAAATACATGACTGGAAATATTTTTAAAGGTCACGTTCAAGATACATTATTTAACATTATCACAATTCTTACAAATCAGAGAATACACTTACTAGGAATGTTAACGGAAGCAATCCACACACCATTCATGTCAGATCGGGCTTTATCCATTGAAAATGCTCGATACATTTTTAACAATATGAAAGATTTAGGAGATGAAATCATGTTTAAAGAAGGGGGGATAATGCAACGACGCGCAAACGAAGTATTAAATAAAGCTCTTGAACTTCTAACTGAGATAGAAAAAGAGGGTTTGTTCAAGACAATTGAAAAAGGGATATTCGCTCAGATAAAAAGGCCTATTGATGGTGGAAAGGGATTTGATGGCGTAATTCCAAAAGATAAAGATTATTTTAATCCCTTCTTGGAAATCATGTCAAGAGAATTACACTTAGGAGGAGAAAAATAATGGGTGGTGGACTTTATTCAACAGAAAAGAAAGACTTTGACAAAAATTTAGATCTAACTAAAATTAAACCTTATGGAGACACAATAAATGATGGAAAAATACAAATTAGTTTTACTCTTCCTGTAGATGATGGAGACAAAGCTATATTTGCAGCATTAGAACTGGGTAAAAAGATGGGGGTAGAAAAACTTTCAGTAGCATATCATGTATCTTTAGATAAGGGATACACATATTTCGTGTTATATGGAAGTCTTAAACATTCTATTGATTATACCAAGATAAAAGTGGAATCTGTAGAAATTGAAGTGATGACGATAGAAGAAATAAATGATTTCATTAAAACAAAAATAAAGCGAAAATTGATTGTTATAGGTGCTACAACTGGAACTGATGCTCATACAGTAGGTATCGATGCGATAATGAACAGGAAGGGTTTTGCTGGGCATCATGGCTTAGAACGATACGAAATGATTGATGTCTATAATCTTGGCAGTCAAATCTCAAACGAAGCATTCGTAAAAAAAGCAATAGAACTGAAATCTGATGTTCTTCTCGTTTCGCAAACTGTAACACAAAAAGATATTCATGTGAAAAACTTAACCCAATTAGTAGATTTATTAGAAGCTGAAGAAATAAGAGATAAAATTATTTTAATTTGCGGTGGAGCACGAATAAGTAATGAATTAGCAAAAGAATTAGGGTTTGATGCCGGTTTTGGGCCAGGTACTTATGCTGAAATTATAGCCTCATTTACGATTCAAGAATTAATAAAAAGAAAAAACAATAAAAAAAAATAGTTTGAATTTAAAATTTCATTTCTATTTAATTTTTAGTAAACTAGCGTCATAAAAGATTCTGCAACTGCTTCTATAGCTGAATAACGGAAAAGCATTGGTTTATAAGTCCAAGTTTCGTAGAGTGGTAATTGATCATATGCATGATCAAATTGTTGTAGATAATTCATAAACCCACTCTGTCCGGGAGGAATAACATTGAAAGCATTGGGTGGATCTTGTCTAGTAATATCCTTCCATTTCCATCTTGGCATCTCAACAATTTGATTATAAGTACCACGGTTCATTGCATGCATTCTTGGGCTTGGTAACGCTCCTTGCTCACTGAATCCTGTTGTCATAACTGGTGTTAGCCAAGTTGATACATCTGATCCAAACGCAGCTGTTAATTCGACAAGTGCTTCTTTGAGAACTCGAATGATGACTGTATCTCTGTCTTCACCGTTTAGGTAATCAAAATTTAAAGGAAGCTTTGAATCTTCACCATCAAATACATGAAGCAATGTACTATCACTACCTCCAACTCCAGGTGGTAGGTCGTCGTCAAATACTTCATCATCTATCTTGCTAAACCAAGCATCATAAATTGTAAGTCCAGGATCGTCATAGGTTGCGTCAGGGCTCGGGTATTGTGGTGCTAAATAATCATTGTAGTGATGATCCCAAGCTTCAAGGGCTGCAACGACCTCTGATGGAATACTTGAATCTGTTTTAGCTGCATTAGTTAGAAATTCTAGGAAGTACATTGCAGTGATATGATTATATCCAGCATCTTTATTGATTTCATTCATATCGTCAAATGAAAACTTCGTTTTAGCACCTAATAAGTCCTGAATTCTTTTGACACGATGAACCTCACCCCAATCAGCTTCTCTGTATGGCCAATCGGGTGTTGGTTTATTGTTCCAGTTTGTGAGGAATCCTTGTGCGGGGTTGATACTTTTTGGCATTTCGTCAAATCCAGTAACACCTATCCATTCTTCTTCTCCTGTACCCCAAAGAGGAAATCGATCGTCAATTATCCGTCCATCTTTACCCGTAATTGGTTTTATTGGGAAGGCTCCAGAATGCCAAAATCCGATGTTACCACGTCTGTCAATCCAATAGAAATTATGACCCGCAGTTACGACTTTAGTTGCCTCCTGAAAATCGTTGATGTTTCTTGCTTGTTGAAAGAGCGACCAACCTTCTTCGGCTGCTAATTCATTCTTGTAATAATCTGCTTTCATTGTATAGCATAAATTGTTCTCAAGATCCCATGCACTTATAGGACCATGAATTGTACGATAAATATCTCTATCTTCATAAAATAATTTCTTATATCCGTAGATTCTCTCTGTTCTCTTCTCCATATCAACCCATTCACCATTATACCAGTATTGGTAAGGATTTTCAGGATTTAAAACTTCAATGTATGTATCGATAAGATCCGATGAACCCGTTGTTGACGTCCATGCTCCAAAATCAGATACACCAATTAAAATGGTTGGAGCATGCGGCATCGCCATTCCTACTGCATTGATCCCAGCACCATGTAGTCCTACTTCAAGTACAATTTGTGGAATCGTTTGTCCCATCTGAGGCCCTCCTACTTGCATAGCATTTCCTGTCAATGATTTCTTTGGACGTACTATCCAAGCATCACTTCCGAACTTTGTTGGTAATCCCATAGATTCCAACATTGCCATTTGGCTTTCATAGTTTCCAATCACTTCCTGGTAGATATCATCAATGTTATCTGGAAGAGTAGGGATACTACTTTGAACCACTCCGTTAGGGTTATTACTTCCTTGTCCTGGTATTGTTGTAGGCGCTCCAGGATCTACTTGAGGATAATTATCGTTAAAGATCTCCCAAGCAGTTTCTTCATCGTATATTGACATAAGAGCATTTAGGGAAGAAGCAAAACCGAGTTCTCCCCCACCTGTTCCCCCAAATCTCCAGGCCATCATAACAACAATAGCTGTTGTATCTGCTATTGTAAATGGTTCGATCGGAAGAAGATCATATGCTAAGTATTCTACAGGTATCATAGAAGGATCACCATAAACAAATAATTTAGTTTGGGCTTCTTCAATATAAGCATTAAGACCATCAACATACGCAAGACTCATTTCTTTAAGTTTTGCTTCTGGTTGAGTAGGCTCCCATTTATCGAACATCTCTTGTAATTCTTCCTTACTGTATCCCATTGTTCTGATATAGTAATCAGAATTTATCGATCCTAAGCCAAACTCAGCTAAACTACCGAAAGCGTCTCTTCGATATAAATCTGCTTGCCAAAGTCTATCTTGAGCTACAGCATATCCCATTCCATATGCTAATCCTTCCTTTGTATCAGCAAATATATGTGGAACACCATAATCGTCTCTAATGATAAGAATCTCACTAACTCCAGCGGAAACGGGGATAAAAGGAAAGATTAATGAAAGAATTGTTATGGATAAAAAGAATGTTATAATTTTTTTTCTCATTTTTCTTAAATCTCTTTTTATTCAATATTATTTTTGTAAATTTTTGGTTAATAACAATTTTTGATGAATTTGTATTTAAAATTTTCCTTTTTGACTAAAATTTCTTTACAAGAATCTCATTTAAAATAAAGAATTAAAAGTAATGAGAGATTTAATTATTTAATTAGTGCTAAAGTATTTGGAAAAGTGAAATGTTATGCCTACCTCGAAAGAATTCATTGAAATGGAAAATAAATATTGCGCTCATAATTATCACCCCATTCCAGTGGTGATTTCGAGTGCTAAAGGGGTTTGGGTTTACGATCCAGAAGGTAATAAATATTTAGATTGTTTATCAGCCTATTCAAGTCAAAACGCTGGTCACTGTCATCCTGAAATCGTCGCTACATTGAGAGAACAAGCAAGTATCGTTACTTTAACTTCCCGCGCTTTTCATAATGATATAATGGGACCATTTCTCAAAATGTTAGCAGATGTTGTTGGGCCACACATTAATGATCCTACAAACTCCGGAATAATGTCTCTTCCTATGAATACTGGGACAGAAGCAGTGTCAACGGGGTTAAAAATAGCACGAGCATGGGGATATATAAAAAAGAAAATTCCTAAAAATGAAGCTAAAATAATAGTTTGTAGAGATAATTTCCATGGGAGAACCATTACAATCGCAGGTTTTAGTTCTGATATTTCAGCAGTTCGCTATTTTGGTAATTTTGGCCCATTTACACCTGGTTTTATCACTATACCCTATGGAGATGCTGAAGAATTAGAAAATATTATATTAGAAACAGGTCCTGAAAAAATAGCTGCTTTTCTATTTGAACCAATTCAAGGAGAAGCTGGAGTAAAAATTCCTCCGGAAGGATATTTAAAAAAAGTTAGAGATATATGCACGAAATATAATGTTTTAATGGTTCTTGATGAGATTCAGACAGGTTTCTGTAGAACTGGCGAATTTTTTGCTTGTGATCATGAAAATGTGAAACCTGATATGTTATTACTAGGAAAAGCTTTAGGAGGAGGAGTATATCCTGTTTCCGCTTGTGTATCAACCCAAGATATTCTAGGTCCAGATGTTATAACTCCAGGAACACACGGGAGCACATTTGGTGGGAACCCTTTAGGAGCTGCTATTGCAATGAAATCGATCGAAATACATTTACGTGAAAATCTTGCCGAAAGAGCAAAGGAAATGGGAGATTATTTTATGAAAAGACTTAACGAAATTGCGGAAAAGAAAACAAAAATCCCTATCAAAGAAATCAGGGGTAAAGGGCTATTGATTGCTATCGAATTTAAAGAAGATGCGAGACATATTGTGGAAGAATTAAAAAATAATGGAATTTTAGCAAAAGATACTCACTCAACGACTATTCGTTTTGCTCCACCATTAATAATTACTAAAGATGAGATAGATTGGGCTATTTCAATTATTAATAAAATTCTTATAAATCAATAAGAACAAAATTCTTTTTTCTTATTATAATTATAATAGATTAAACTTATAGATCATTTATTCTATAATTTAGAGGATTAACAAAAAATGAGTTTACAAGAATGTTTAGCAAGTCGTAAAGATTGTTCAGGTAAGGGACGACCTTTAATGATGAGAGAAGTTTTAGATATATGCAATTCAACACATCAAGCGGCACCATCAAGAAATTTGTTTATAATTCTACCTGATGGGGAGGACTACACAGGTGGCATATACCGCTATGATAAAAAGGAGTTGAATTTAATTACTGACAAAACTAAATCAGAATTTACAATGGAAGTTTATCCAGAACTAATTTGGAAAGAGATTATTGACAGTAAAGAATTAATTCGTGTAGGTCTTACCTGGCAATACCTTTCATTAAAAGTGGGAAGCATGGGACTTGGAGTATCACAACGAGCAAGAGTTCCTAAAAAACAAAATAAAACTCTTAATAGCAGTACAAATCAAAAGTATGTTTTTTTATATTCGTTAGCAGTTCGAGAACGTGATCATGATATTCGTATTGAGGATTCATTAAATCCTCCTCGAAAAGAGTTAGACGAGGGAATTTATCTATTAGATACTCCCGCGTGTTATAAAGATCGCGCTTTATATGAGAATACCTATCAAGGTGTTCCCTTAGATAATGCAATTTTTGAAACCGTCGAAAAAAGAAAACCGGATTATAGTAGTTTAAATCAGCTCTCTCAATTACTATGGGCTTGTGAAGGAGAAAACGATCATGCAACACATGGTAATCGTGATGCATTAGAAAAAAATGGTTTTGGTCGTGTCCACGCTTCTGGTTGCGCAGGGTATGCTGTATATCCAATTGTGATAGTAGAAAATCTTGTTGATCTCCAAAAAGGGGCATACATTTATAACCCTGTCGGATTTTCTGCATTAAATAGATGGATACTGGTCGATAATAATTTAAAATATGACCACTTCATTCAAAAATATACCTCTGGTGAGTTTAAGACTGAGATAGAAAAATTATTTGACATTAATTTCACAGATTATGTAATTTTATTATGTATAGACAGAAAAAAACCATGTTCCGGTTTTATGCATAGCAAAATTGGAAAAGTATTTATGAATTCCGAATATTGGGCTGATGTGGAAGCTGGAATGGCACTAGCAGGATTACAATTACAAGCAAATGCTTTAGGCTTACAGTGGGAGAAAACAATATTATCAAATTCAGATGATCTTAAATACAGAGAGTTATTTAATCTCGACTTGGCTGAACAAACTATTAATGAAATGGCATTAAATCTAGTAAACCTTCCCAAGAATGAGAAATTATCTCTTAAAGGGAATTTAACACCAATTGTACTATTTTCACCCAAATAATAAATGTAAAATTTAAAGCTATGAGTTTAATTCCTTTATTACTAGCTACAATATTATATTTGGTTAACATGATTTTATCATTCTCAATATCAATTATAATTATTGATAAACTCTACATTTCTAAGAAATTTTCTAAAGAAAAGAATTTTCACTTCTATAATGATTTATTCTCATGGGAAATGTTCTTTATCTTTATTGGAATTGAAAATGTACTTAAAATTCTTTCACTTTTTATATCAACTAATAATGGAATTTTGAATTTATTTATTAGAATAAGAATCTTAATCCTTTTTTTTCCCTTCTGGAATAAAATAATTCATTTAGAGAAAGTTATGAATAAAATTACATATGAAAGACATTATTTTGCTGGAATTATTCCTTTTTTTATAGTATTGGTGTTAGGTTTTACAAGTTTAACAAATTTATCTCTAATTGTTATTTTTATATGTTCGACTTTCCTCCCCTTCCTTGTTTTCTTTATATTTCTGAAAAATACTGGAACATCTAGAAATCTGGTCATAAAAATAATTTCTGGAGCAATATCCATCGTAATAGGTTTCTTACTTAGACCAGAAATAATAAATGAACTTGTTGGATATCCTAATACATTATTAGATTATATGAATATCGTAGCACCAATCTTAACGATAATGGGTATTTTACTTATATTTGATAGTTTCAGAAAAGAAATTCTCAATTAAAGGTTATGAAAATCTTAAACGGTTTGATTCGTTTTATATATTAGGTGATTAATATTGAGTTTAGAAAAATATAAGCAAGTAATTAATGACGATTTTACTAAGGATGTAGATTTCATGAGTTTCACAATAAGTAAGTTGAATTTAGATAATAAATCTATGATACTAGATATTGGTACTGGGATTGGAGCAATGTCGATTTTACTTGCACTAAAGGATTTTAACGTTTTAACAGGAGAACCAGAGGTAAATCCTGAAAAGGATGAAGTTGGTCATCATTCTCATGAAAAACATCAAGAATATCATGGTAAAGGACATTATGAACATAATAGCGGAGTTTGGAATGATTGGAGAGAATCTGCTAAAGAAATAGGGGTGTATAATAAAATAAAATATCAACACTTTGATGCTGAAAACTTACCATTTTCGCAGAAGACTTTCGATGGAATTTTCATGTATGATTCACTCCAGCATATTAAGAATAGAAAACTTGCTATTGAGGAATGTTTAAGGGTATTGAAACCTAAGGGAATAATCTGTGTTATTGAATGGAATCAAAAATCAATAGATGAAGATTATGATAAATATGGTTATAATATTGATTATATAGATCCACGACAAATACTTAATAAAGTTGATACCTCAACTGAAATATTTAAAGGAAAGTACCTTAATATTTTTATAATTAGAAAAAATAACTAAGAATGGGTTCATCTAATAATCTATCGATTTTATTTATGAGAAATTGGTTATAAGTATAAAAAACCATAAAATATTGGATACTTCTTTTTAGCGATTTATAATTACTACAATCGAGAATTCCTCCGCAGCCACATGCAATTACAATGTAACCACCTAATTCCATTAGTTTTGAAATTTCACGCATTGGTAGATCTTCTTTGGCTTTTTCAATGCTCGCAATAATCCCTCAACGTATTGTATTTGAAGTAAATAATTATATAAGGTTAAATAACTAATTTTATAGTAGTGACTAATCATGAGTAATATTACTAAGAAAGATTTACACGACCTCATCGAAAGAATGCCAGAGGATTTTACATTAGAAGATTTACAGTATCGTCTTTTTGTCCTTCAAAAATTGGAAAAAGCGGAAGATCAATTAAAACAAGGGATTAAAACTTCTACTCTCAACGAGATGAGAGAATTAACGAAAAAATGGCGTGGAGAGAAAGAGCAAAAGATAGAAGAAAATTTGAGTTAATAACAATTAATCTATTGCCTGAAAAATGGTTGAAATTCAATTCCACCCTATTGCTCAAGAAGATATTAAAGAACTATATGATTATTTTTCCCGTTTCTCCTTACAATACGCAGATTCTTTCGTTGAAGGTCTTTATGAGCAGTTAGAGGGTTTAAAGAGATTCCCACTAATGGGAAAAGAATACCCTGAAAATAAAAAATATCGCCAATTAATTTATCAAAACTATAGAATCCTTTATATTTTTAGAGAGGAAGAAGATAAAATCATTATAATGATTGTTGTACATTGTTCTAGGCATTTAAAACTTTAGACTTTAAAATTTAATCAACTATTAGATTTAGAATCAATCCGTAATATTTTTCCAATAAACTTCTACAATTATTTACGATATTCTGATTCTGAATCTTGTTCCCTATGAATTCCATAAAACTCAAGCTGTATATCATCCCTATAAAAGTGTTGCTTTTACCATAAAGCACTTTAATTTTACCTTCTATTTCAGCTTTTTGGTCAGCCTCTAATGATCTATTTTTCATTATGAATTCGATTAACTGAACTATGGTAGCATTAAAGCATTTATCATGGACTTCCATTAAACTTTCCCCAACTATTACGGTTAGGATTATTCCACGACTCATATCTGTGCCTAAATTATCTTTGTACTCTTTAAATTTTTCCAAAATGGTTTCTTTAGGTATTTGAAAAATTTTTTCGTTAAAAAATTCCAAATATTTGTCAACTTGCCCCATATCAATCAAATCGATCGGTTTAGTAATGAGTGAATAGAAGGCTTCAATAGCATTACCAGCACCCTCAATGTGTTCGTAAAGATCTTTTGTGCGTCCATATATGTTATCCTCTCCATAATAAAATTGTTGATATAACAAGTACCGTACCATATCGTCGGGATCGATTTTTACTGTTGGTTTGATATGCATAATCTATTAATAATAATAAAAAGACTCCCTTATATTTGAAATCAAAATTTTTCATCAAGCTCGAGATAACTATTTCGTAATTTATGGGTATTTTAGGATATCACATCAATTCTCAAAAGACTTTTAACAAATAGACTAACTCTCCATATAGATCTCAGTTCCCGTTTCTCCTTTTAGAGCACCAATTATTTTATCAATTGATGTAATTATCGCTCTTTCTCCTCCGGCTTCTAAAAAGTTTATTACTGCTTGTATTTTTGGTCCCATACTTCCTACAGGAAAATAACCTTCCTCTAAATATTTTTTTGCGTCTGGAACTGACAATCTATCTAAATTTCTCTGATCCGGGGTTCCGTAATTGATGGCCACTTTTTCTACATCTGTAGCAATTAACAGAATGTCTGCTTCAACCTGTTCACCTAATTTAGAACTTGCGAGATCTTTATCGATAACAGCCTCAACACCGTATAACCTGTGTTTTTCTTTAATCACAAGAATCCCCCCTCCACCACACGCTATTACTATCCAACTCCCAAGTTCCATCAATTTTTTAATCTCCCGCCACTGATAGATCTTTTTAGGCTTAGGTGATGGAACTACTCGACGATAACCTTTAGCTGTTTTTACATATCCTGGTTTAGGTACGGAATAAGCAGGTCCAATTGGTTTAGTAGGATTCATAAACGCGGGGTCTTCAGCGTCAACTTTTACATAAGTAAGCACTGTTAAAAATAGTTTTTCTTCCGTGAGCTCTAATTTCATCAATTCTTCATCTAATGTCGACTCAATCATGTATCCGATTTGACCCTGAGTTTCTGCTACTAAAACCTGCAAAGGTCTTTTTGTTACTGCCATTGTTGCTTCTTATTGCAGTAAAAGGTTTCCTACTCGAGGACCATTACCATGAGTAATAATAATGTTGTAAATTTTTGTTAATTCTGCAATTTGGCTAATTGGAATTCTAAGATTCCTAAATTGCTCTTCAGTAGTACCTTCCTCACCAAATTTAATTAAAGCATTGCCACCAAGCGCTATTATTAATGTTTTCAAGTAAAATCCTCTAAATTAAAGATATTTAGCACATACGGAAAAAATAATAATATCTAACTTTCTATTTAAAATTTTTCACGTAAAAAGAGCTCTTTTCAATTTTCAGTATCAAAATTAATCATTATTTTTACTAGCTCTAGATCTTTTCCTACTATGACCAGGAAGATCTAAAATATCACCCCAGATTTCACCCTTCTCTTTTTTTGAAAGATTCCATGCGCCAAAAGTTTTTTCCAACTTAACTTTTTGGAAGCTTAACAATCTTAAAAAAAGTTCAGAGAAACTCTCATTCTCTCTCTTAATTTTCATTAATTTCTTATATAAATAAAATGGCATAGATTCTCTTACTAATGATA
>CAZRBD010000038.1:3204-16047 GCA_964598265.1 uncultured archaeon | reverse complement strand
ATTGAAAAAAAATCACACTGATTACGAGAAAAAAACAATATCTCCTATATTTTTAGAAGTCATATATTACATTTCTTTAAAGATATTTATTTTTCTTATTTTCTAGTCTTTTCTTCAAAAATTGATAGGGATTAAAGTCAAACTCTATTTCTTTTCTTCTACATAAAGATAGGAAATTAAGTTTGACTCTAAAATTTATCTCGTAAGAATAACATAATTGATTTTTGAACATGTAAGCGATTTTCTGCTTGATCAAACACAATTGATTGAGGTCCATCAATAACTTCAGTTGTCTGTTCATATTCTCTCATTGCTGGCAAACAATTCATAAAAATGGCATCAGTTTTTGCTGCTTCCATGATTTTTGAAGTCACTTGATAGGGTAAAAAGGCTTTTTTACGTTCTTCCTCTTGTTCTAGCGGAATTCCATAACTCATCCAGCTATCTGTGTATATAATATCTGAATCTCTTGCTGCTTCGATTCCATCATTAACAACTCTAATTAATGAGCCAGAATCTTTAGAAATCTCTATTATTTCATCCAAAACTATTTGTTCAGGAGAGTATTCGGTATTATTTGGGCAAGCAACATCCATTCTCCATCCAAACATTGCACACATTCTCATAAGATCATATGTTACATTGTTATAAGCATCCCCAAAATAAGAAAGTTTCAAACCACTTAAACTCCCTTTTTTCTCTTTAATTGTTTGAAAATCAGCTAGGATTTGACAGGGATGTGCAAAATCATCAAGCATGTTTATAACCGGAACATCAGAAAACTTTGCGAGATCCCGTATCTCTTGGCGTTTATAAACTCGAGCAGCAACTATGTTCACAAATCTTGAAACCACTTTCGCTGTGTCACTAATATTTTCTTTTTTACCTAAAGGAGAATCTTTTATTGAATAAAAAATAGCGTGACCACCTAATTGTTGCATACCTGTTTCAAATGAGATTCGAGTCCTTAATGAAGGTTTTTCAAAAAGCATTAAAAGAGTTTCTCCTTCTAAACTAGAATTATAATTTTTAGGATTTTTCTTTATTTCAATTGATTTATTTATTACTCTTTCGCACTCTTCTTTAGTAAAATCTGATACTTTTAATAGATGTCGAACCATTATTTTTTCCATTTTTATGGATTTGATGATATTAATATATTAAAACGAATGGTTAGTTATAAATCAAATAAGAATTATATAAAGATTTAATCTAATTGAGAAGGAAGTTCTTTTATTAGCCATCGTTCGAGTCTTTTTGGAACTTAAAAAAAAATGATATCTAATTTTTTTTTAGCTTATTATCCTCTTTTAAAGAAGGTAGGGTTTGAAATTAATATTTAGAATGAGAAAATCCCCTTATTTTTCCTACAGGAGCTATCAATACCACAAACTCGTCTTTTCCATCCAGTTCAAGCAATGTATCAAACTTATTTTGTGCATAATACCCAATGGCAACTGTACCAAGATTAATTGCCTCACAACCCAAGTATAAATTCTCACTAACATGTCCTAAATCGACTGCTATGAACTTATGAGCCAGTATAGTATATCGCCATTCAGTTCGGTATGGTATAGCCACCCAACAGAATATCACTGCCCCTTTTCCGACAAATTTTTGGTCAAAGGAGAGTTCCCCAATCAATATTTCAGCATCCTTAATACTTTTTATAAATAATAACTGGTGAGTGAACGAAATATAGCGATACAAACCGGGTTCAAGCCCTTCTACTCTATTTATTATGAGATAGGTCTCAAATGGACTTTTTGCTCCGGCTGATGGAACAATTCTCAGAACTCCACGTCCACTCTTAACAACTTGCTTCACTCCTTGAGTGCACCAAAGCAAAAATGATAATTCTTCAAGAGTCAAGTGCTCGATTGTATATTTCCTGCGACTCATCCTTTTATTCAAGACATCCAGAAAGGGTATCTTTCCAATCTTGAAATTTTCAGGGGAGATTAAATCGATTAGATTTGAATCTTCATCGAATTCTTTTTGAAATAATGGAAATGGTTTTTGTTTTTGCTCATCCGATTCTGGAACTGCCCTCTCATATTCATCTTTATCAAAGAAACGCAAAAATTTTCGATTATTTTCCATTTGTTTTTACACAGTTAAAAATAAAATGATTAATTCATTATTTTTTTCATTCATTTTCAATTTAATTATAAAATTGTATTGTATTGGTCACAGATTATCCTCAATCTACAGCCTTAAAATTTAATTTTTATAAAAGTTGTATTAATAATGGATTCTTAGGTTATGCTGCTGACCGAAATTTATTTAGATACATTAAAAGAAGTTTATTTTTATCCTACGACTTGAACTAAACCAAAAAAATAATTTAATTTGTATAATGATAAAAAGAAATTAAATCGAAAACTCTTGCATCAATGAAGGAAGAACGACTCTTTCCCCTTTTTCTTCTTTTTGCTTTACTTTTTCCTTTAGAATTAGATAGATTGTCCTAGCCTGATGTTGTCGGGTTTGTTCATAGTCATTTTTATTAAGGACAACCCATTCATAAAGCGAGGAAGATTTAAACGAATTCAACCTGTATAAATGGGCTTTCTTTTTTATATCTGGAGAATTTCGTATCAAATCATGAATAACCGGTCTACAGGTTATTATAATTCGTGCATTGTTTGAAAGGACAAAATTATGGAGTTTTTCAAGAAGTTCTTCTGAATTTGTGTTTTTACTAAGGCCGTCCAAAAGGATAACGGCTTTCCCGGATTTAATAAACATTTCGAAATTCTCCAAATACCTGTCATTTGTATCAGGTAATAAATAATCGTAAAACCGATGAAAAAGATCACGTGAATCATCTTTCAATTTTTCAGCATCTATGAAGAATGGAATATAACTTACAAGAGGTTCTTGATGAAGAATATCATGTTTCAGGGAAAATAAAAATATAGTCTTCCCTGAACGTGGCGGTGCTGTTACTACATTAAGAGATCCTCGATTAATTGGATCAAACAAAATAAATTTGAATATCCGATAACTGATCAAGGGGAGTTTCTTTTCACTCTTCTCCTCTTCTTTATAAATTTCTGTCACGTCTCTAAGTTCAGGTTCAACATAAGATGATTTGTTAAATTTAAACGTTTTGTGCATTTCTTCTCGAAATTCTAAAATAGAATTAGATTCCCTGCATTTTGCTTTTTTCCCCGTTATTTTATGATACAAGTCTTCGCAAAACATTCGAAAGTTAGGAATAAATCGCACTCCTCGACTAGATTGTATATCAGCAACAATATTTTCAACCTTTTCAAAAACTGGCATTATACGTTTTTGAAATGCTTTTGCCATACCTATCTCTTCGAGGACAGGAACGGAACCCTTCGAATTATCTGTAAATAGAACAACTACTAAATCACTTACTTTAATATTATTCCTCATGTAATCATCAAATGCCTCCCCTCCTTTAGTATCTCGTGCCCAATAATAAACTCGTTTAATATCGTCTTGAAATTCCAAAAATTCAACAAGTTCTTCGATTTTAAAATCAACCGTGTCAATACTTGAATAACTCAAAAATATTTTCATAATTTATCCCCATAAAATATTTTGGTTGGTTTAATCAAAACATAATTAACAATAATCTAATGTCACTTATCTTTTTTAAAATCTTATTTTAATTCTTCTTCTCTCCCAAAATCGCGATTATAATAAAAAGTCTCTAAAATTTCTCGATCTCTTGAATTAATCTTATCTGTTAAGAGACGAGAAAGAAGTTCTCCTAGTCCTGGACCTAACATAAATCCCTGACCACACATACCAACAGCATTAATATATCCTTCAATTTCATTAATCTTTCCAACGATTGGATTTCCATCTGGAGTCATAGGGTATAGTCCTCGCCATGTTCGTCTTATTTTCAGGTTGCTTAAACGTGGTAATAATTGTAGCATCCTCTTTGAGATTTGAGGTAAAAATGAACTCGTTTCACGACGATCGAATCCTGGGATTTTAGGAGAAGGAGTTAAACAGAATAAGATTTTTCCCTCCTTATTTTGATAGAAATAATAATTTGATGAATTTCCAAATATGGTGTCCTTGTATGGTCTAATATCCACTACCATAGGAGAAAAGAATTTCCTTACTGGTTCTGATATCCCTGCTTCATGTGATTCAGGTTCCACTGGAGTTGGTACTCCTACCATATTACCAATATCTTTAGCGCTCCCACCAGCAGCATTAATTATATTTCTTGATTTATACATTCCATTGGAAGTTTTAACACCTAGTATTTCATTCTTTTTTGTTATTATATCAATAACTTTCTCATTAAAATGATATTCACAACTTAAATCACGTGATTGTCGATAAAAGGAATGTAAGGCTAGTAAAGGTGAAGCATTTCCATCTTCAGGGCTATAAGTGCCTCCCAATAAATCTTTTTCATTGATACCAGGAATGAGTTCTTTAACTCTTTCAGGGTCAACATAATTGACTTTTAATCCATAGTTTTTTTGTATTTTTACAGTTTCTTTTAATAATTTTTCATGTTCTTCAGTATAAGCTAAGAAAACATAACCTCCTTGTTCCCACCAGATATCTTCAGAATAATCTTCTTCCCATTTAGAAAAAATTTCTATTGATCTTTGACATATCAAGATTTTTCCCATATGCGAATGTGTCGCTCTAATACCTCCGATTGCATGTTTGTTATCACCTTGAGCAACGGAAGGTAAAGAGTCAATCACTAATGTCATTAAACCTTCATTTACCATAGCTAAAGCAGTTGGTACCCCGACACTTCCAGCTCCAATGATAATTACGTCATATTCTACCATCTAAAGCTCCTCTTTCTCCTCCTTTAGATTAGCAAATATTCGCATTGGAACCTCAATAAATAATGGACGTTTGGTACCAGGATTAAGTTCTGTAATAATAACACCCTCTTCAAGAAAAATTCTTTCGATTAAAGGAGTACACGTTTTACCTCCGCAAGCTCCCATCCCAATTTTAGTTAAGCCTTTCAATTCATTAAAGTCTCTTACACCTGAACGAATCCAATTTCGGATTTCACCCACTGACACCCTTTCGCATCTACAAACTATTGTTTCATCTTCAGTTGATTTTTGATATAATTCAGTAGGTAGATTATATTTAGATTCAATAAGTTTAATCGCAACAGCCTGCTTTGCAATTTTAGAAGGTAATTTAATAGATATTAATTGAGTTTTAGGATACTCCTTTAATATCCTTGATCGATATACTTCAAATTGACCCAATTCTGAGTCATTGCTAACAACATATAGTTTTTGTCCTTTTTCTAGCTTTTCTTCAGTAAGTTCAAAAGAAAAAGTAACTAATGGGTTGGTTTTATCTTTTCTATAATCAATTAAGACAACAGCTAATCCAGGGCATACTGCTACACACTTACCACATCCAATGCAGTCCTTATCCCCTTTAAAAAATGGTAATTGTGTGATCAAATCATCAATTGTTTCAATTTGTTCTTGTTCACAAACCGATGTACACGGGTTACATGGAATTTCTTGGGTGCAATAAAATACTGGATAAATCCCTTCTTCTTTAAATTTGATATTAGTTTTCACTGGTTTAGGTGGTTTTTTCTTCATTAAATTTGCGAATTCTTGAAGTTCTCCGATATTTTCATGTAATTGATTACCAAGATTTTCTAAAATCTTCAACGCCTCAATCTTGCCAGTAAAAATTGCTGCTGAGGCTTCTGCTATTTCTTGAGCATCCCCAGCGCTCCATACTTTAAATCCAAATTCTTTTGCTTTATAATAAAATTCATTTACGGGATTTAAACCTGCTGCAATTAAGATTGTATCACAGGAATAGGTTTTTTCAGTATCTGGAATTAATTTTCCTTTCAGATCAATTTGCCCAATTGTTATAGATTCTACTTTTTTATCCCCATTCGCAGAAATAATTGTATGACTAGTATAAATTGGAACCCCTAACCGTCTAAGTTTATCTTCATGTACTTTATAGCCACTGCATTGAGGAAGTGCTTCAATTAAGCCAAAAACCTCTATTTTTGCTTGGATAGCATGATAACCTGCTATAAGTCCAACATTACCACCCCCAACTATAAAGATATTTTCAGCAGCTTTAATAAGATCTCGATTAACTAAAGTTTGAAATGCCCCAGCACCATAAACTCCAGGTAGTGTATTACCTGGAAAAATTAACATTTTTTCCCTAGCACCAGTAGCAATTAAAAGATTTTTGGGATGAATTAAAATATATTCCTTATTGTCCTTTAAAATTCCAATTAGACCATCACTGAATATTGCTAAACACACACTATTTAACCAGACTTTTACACTTTTCAAAGTTAACACATAATTGCCAAGAATTTTCGCAATGTCAATTCCGCGTTTTCCCGCATAAACATCTTCTTGAGACCCGAAAAATTTATGAGTTTGAAGCACTAATTTTCCACCAAGAAGGTTTTTGTCATCTATTAAAATTACATCTACATTGTTTTCTCCTAAACTCTTTGTAGCTGAAAGTCCAGCAGGCCCAGCACCAATTACAAGTACATCTGTTGAAAGAGTTATGGGATCTCTAAAGCTAATAAGTGTATTAATCGGGGGTAATTCCGGTAATCCATTACAGCTCTTAATAGTCATTCCCTTTTTAAGAGGTGTCATACAGGCTTTTACAGAAATCCCATTGACGATTACATTACATTGTGAGCATTGTGCGTTTGCACAAAAAATACCTTGAGGGCTCGAATCTTTAACGTGATGACCAAAAACTTTTATTTTATTAAGAAAAAGAGCAGAGGATATTACCATTCCCTCGTATCCAATAAGTTTTTTTCCATCAAAGCTAAAGGATAACTCTTTTTTTTCAGAAATTTCTAAAATAGGATGGGTGGTGATTTCTTCCATATGAATTCTTCTATTGTTGTTAAAAGCTATTATTTATTATTGATATGGTTTGATAACGGACATTACATCCTTGTAATCGATTCCCAATTCTTTAACTAATTCAATTTTCGGACAACCATTCTGATTCCATCCCCGTTCATTATAAACAGCATCTTGAAGCTTAGAATATTGTTCTTCACGATATTTTCTAAGAATTTTTATTTTTTCTTCTGTAGATTTATTGGAAATTTCAATACCTAGTTCTTGAAGTTGAGTATCATAGCGTTCTTGGCGACTTTCATATTCTACTGAAAAAACTGGTCCCATCGCCCTATATGGTAGATTAGAGTCACCCTCACGTAATCCCTGTCCTAAACGAATATTAAAAATTCTTTGAAAATTATATACTCTTTCGGACATTTTAATGAGATCTTCTGGGGTAGATTGTCTACCAGTGACAGCAGAGAAAAATTTTGCATACCATTCTACGTGATAAGGGATTCGAGCTTGAATCAGCTCACCTGTATCCGGATCTTTTACTGGAAGCTCTTTATTTTGAGGCCCAACAGCATCATTCCAGGGGAGCTTACAAAGCCCATTTAAAGAAAACCAGGTACGAAATTGGGAGAACCATTTCAAAGCTTTAGCTTTATCTTCAAAAGTTGGAATTGTATTTCTAACCATATCTTCAAAAATTAGCCACGCTTCATCATGCTGAGGACCTTTAAGAGCTAATCCATAACCTGCTTGTTGTGCAAGAGATTCTTTTGTAATATATTCCGAAAATTCTAAACCTTTATGCTCCATTCCAATATCCTGGAGATATTGAGGATCTGCACCGTAATGACTCGGAAAATACTTTTTCATTTCTCGAATACCTTTTCCAACTATTACTCCAAAACCTTCTCCACGTGCCATTTGATGAATTAATTCTAAAGCGGCTTCAGCATTACCAAAACTTAAGTTCAGACCTCCAGTGATTTCCTTATTTAAAATACCTTCCTCAAAACATTCCATTACAAATCCAATTCCTGTACCAACTGAAATTGTATCTAATCCATAAGTATCACAATAGAAATTTGCTTCAAGTACCCATTTTAGATCCCAAACACCCCAATTAGATCCACATCCAGCTATTGTTTCATATTCGGGACCATCTACTGCTACTTTTTGTCCTTTTAGTGGCCCAGTCAAGACTTTATGACCCTCAGTATGGTGTGAACAACTCATGGTACATCCAATCCAACATCCATCAGCACCTTCTTTGATAGTGTAAACTTTACGCATTTCTTCGCGATTATAAGGTATATTTTTGTCTTTAATCTCCTTGTGAGAACCAAACCGAAAATTTTCTACGGGGAGGAGATCCACAACATTCATAATTTCGGGGAGATATCCAGTTCCTACTCTTCGCATCTCATTTTGAGTAGGATCTACCTCTACAATTTCTTTACTATGGACCTTTCCTAATTCTCGAGCGGTATCTAAATCAGCAGGATTATTTGATCTGATAGTCACTTTAGGAGTACGGCATACCAAAGCTTTTATTCTCTTATTACTAAAAACTGTGCCAATTCCTCCCCTCCCAGCTTGTTTAAGAGAAGCTCGTTTTCTTGTGGTAGTATACCATGAAAAATTAAGCATGCCCCAATTTGAATGTTTGGCTGCTGGTCCCGTGCTTACAACAGAAATTTGTCGTTTTTCAGCATCATCTTTCGCATATTTTTCTGTGAGTTGTTGAGTAAGTTCATGGGAATATTCAGAAAGTCCTTCAGATTCATCAACTTCTTGAATTTGTATAATACCCTCGATTCCATCAATATAAATAACAACATCTTTTTTAGCTTTGCCTTGGATTTCAAGTGCATCGAATCCAGAAAATTTTAAATATGGACCAAAATAGCCTCCAACATTGGAATCAACAATAATTCCTGTTAAAGGTGAGATTGAGGTCACCAATGATTTTCCTGACCCTGGATAAAAAATACTTCCTCCTAGCGGACCAGAAGCAATGCAAATTTCATTCTCAGGATCTTCCCAACTAATCATTTTATCTTTAGGGATTGAATTCCACATAAGCCAAAGATCAAACCCCTTACCTCCAACGAACTTTTCTTTCATCTCTTCTGAGACTGGTTTAATAGAAATCTCATTCTTAGACAAATTAATGTAGAGTGTTCGGTCTGCATATCCTTTCTGGACTTCTTGGATTTCAAACTTTTTCTCTGTTAAAATCATGAAGCTCATTCCAATGAATTATGTTATTCAAAATAAAAAAAATCTTATTAATGGGTTAATATAAAAATAATATTGCGAGGAAATTAATTTTTACATTACTACTTCAAATGTTTTTCAATAAAGGTATCTAAAACTTCTTGTATGGTAGGGCTTTTAATCGCTTTAATATCGTAGCTAACTCTTACAATTGGTTTATTACAATTAATAAGCTTGCCAAGATCAATGGGACTTCCATCAATTATAATATCGCATTCTGAGTTGTTGAGAGTCAGTTCTAAATCTTTTAACTGTTGTTCATTATATCCCATGGCTGGGACTATATTAGCAATGTGTGGGAATTCTTCAAACATAACGATTAATGAACCGACTAAATAAGGTCTAGGATCGATAACTTTTGCTCCGCTATTAATAGCAGCTAAATATCCTGCTCCATATGCTAATTCTCCGTGTGTTAGGGTAGGTCCATCTTCTACAACAATTACATTCTTATCTTTTATATCATGATCGCCCTCTATTGTTACCAATGAATCAGTATAAATTCTAATCGCATCTGGATTCAATTTCTTTAAGTTTTCCTCCACAGCTTTAACATCTTCTGGTTTCGCGCTATTCATTTTGTTAATCACAAAAGCATCAGCGTACCGAGCATTCACCTCTCCGGGATGGTATTTAAGTTCATGACCTGGTCTTAGAGGATCTGCAACAATAAAAAGTAAATCAGTTATGTAAAATGATATTTCATTATTACCGCCGTCAAATACTATAACATCCGCTTCTTTCTCGGCTTCTCGGATTATTTTTTCATAATCAACACCAGAATATATGACTAATCCTTGCTCAATGTAAGGTTCGTACTCTTCACGTTCTTCAATTGTGCAATTGTATTTATCTAAATCTTCATATCTTTCAAAACGCATTATATTTTGCTGGATTAAATCACCATATGGCATTGGCTCACGAATGGCTACAACCTTATATCCCTTACTGTGTAAGTATCTATAAATTGCTCGAGAAACTTGACTTTTTCCACAACCAGTCCTCACGGCGCATATAGCAACAACAGGTTTATTTGATTTTATTTGAGTAAATTTTCCCGATATTAATCGATAATTTGCTCCAGCAGCAAGAACTCGGGATGCCTTATGCATAACAACTTCATGAGATACATCTGAATAGGCAAATACAGCTTCATCAACTTCTTTTTCTTTTATAATTTCTTCTAGCAGTTTCTCGGAAACCATTGGAATTCCATTAGGATATAATTTTCCAGATAGTTCAGCTGGATATTTTCTTTCAGTACTTTCGATTGTTCCTACATTTTGTTCTCCCGCGATTGTAAAGGCTACAACATCATATTCTTCGTTATCTCTGAAGACGGTGTTGAATACATGGAAATCCATTCCTAGAGCGCCTATTATTATCACTTTCTTTTTTTTCATAGATACAAACCATTCTAATAGTGTTCTTTACATTATTATAATAATTAATTGGGGATTTGTTATAATAGTTATTGATAGCATTATGGGAATAACAACCCACTTATAAATTTAAGCATGAAAATTTGTAAGCATATTGATCATTGTATTATTAAGAAATAATATTGCATAAATTTACATAAAATTGAAAATATGAATAGCAAAAAATAAATATGTGATCTTCATATATTATCATATATGATCATATTGGATGCTTCACCATTAATCCATCTTACTAAGATTGGCAAATTAGAATATATAATTGATCTTTTTGATTTCATTATAATATCTAATGCTGTATATAAAGAAGTCATCGAAAAAGGAATAAAAGCGGGATATAGTGATGCTACACTTATATTAAATTATCTTAAAAATAATAAAATTAAAGAAATCAAGATTAAAAATCCCGATCCATTTTTAAAAGAATATCTACATCCTGGAGAATCGGAATCAATTCAATTGGCAAATCATTTAAAATGTATTTTAGTTATAGATGAAAAAAAAGGGAGATTAATAGCAGAGCAGAACGGTATTGAATTTTTAACCACATCTGATTTATTATTACTCTTATTGAGGGAAGGATTAATAAATTTTGATTTTTTTAAAAAAAACCTCGGAAAATATTCTGAAGATGGATGGTTAGGAGCTCCTATATATCAAAAATATTTAGAAAAGGGAAAAAAATATGAGTGAAAGGTTATCAATTGTCATTCCGTCAGAAATGAATGTTGATCTTGAAAAATTACAAAAGATATTAAAAATGGATAAAAGTACGGTAATTAGACACTTACTTTCTAAATCTATCCGAGAAGTAAAAATAGAAACTTTCTTGGATGAATATAGAAAGGGAAAATTGTCTCTCGGAAAAGCCGCTGAATTAGCCGGGGTTAATTTATGGGAATTTATTGAACAATGCCGGAAAAATCAAATTCAATTAGATTTAAGTGAAGAAGAAGCGGAAATTGGAATACGCAGAGTTGAGAAAATTGATATTCAAAAATATAAAAAAACTATGAAAAACTCATTAGAATCACTTGAGAAATGAAAATTAAGAACTTAAGACCGACCGGTAAATTTTATCCATTTTATTAAATAGTCATCAAATTCAAAATTACAAATGAATGTGACCTTTCTTAAACATCCTTTAGTTTACCATAATAAGTAATTTGGGATTTGTAATAATAGCGATTAGTAGTATTATTACTAATAATAGAAGATTAGATCAATATGAGCATAAGAATGAAGCCCCATAGAATGCAATTCCTAAAGAGTATTTTAATGTTATAAAACACAGTTTTCGAAGCTCAAATAGAAATATAGTAAATTATAAGTGGAGGGAATTTAATTAAATTATTAGAAAGTTGTAAAAAGATGATTATAAATGATAGGATTTACTGATAGAATAAATATCGATCAAAAGATTTTATCTGGAAAACCTGTTTTTAAAGGAACTAGAATTCCAATTTCTATAGTATTGAAGATGTTACGTGATGGCGCAACATTTCAGAAGATATTGGAGGAATATCCGAAGCTAATTGAAGAGGATATTAAAGCAGCACTTGATTACTCTGTTTTTGTTGTTGATTGATAAAATCTTCAATTCCATCCCGAATCCATCAAAATGAAGCCTCACGGAATGCAAATCTTGAAAAATTTTTCTAGAGTTATGAGATACTCACGAATCATTCTTGTCCTTGTTAAAAACTAAGCTCTTTACAGTAATTGGATATGCTTGTCCGGAGTAAAGAGGCGCACCGATATCGATAAAATCACCTGCTTCCAGGACCAATTCGTCTAGACAGATAAGATTACTCTGGACTGATGTTTTACGACGGATAGCGATTCCTAGGACTTTAGCGATATCCATGCTAAAGATCAAGATGATAGTTTTTTTCTGAGCCACGGAATACGAAAGTGAACTCTCGATTGCTTTAGCAAGTGTCGATAATATGCTATCAGAGTGATCGATAAATTCCTTGAAGTAGAGAGCAACGATATCTTCACCTTCTTTCATATCATAATTTTTGAAAGCCCGTTTGATTTTATCCTTAATATTTTCAAAACTAAACTCTTCCCTTTTTACATTTACGGGCAAAACCGGAATATTATTGAGTGGAAGGACAACATCTTCGTCAACGTAGCACGTTGATCCTGATATCGAAAGAGAAAATGCCCCGGCACCAATGACAGTTGCCCTGATCTTGTTTTCTGGTTCGATTATTTGTAAACCATATTCTTCTATGAGAAGATTAATCTCCTCTGCC
>CAZRBD010000038.1:0-3194 GCA_964598265.1 uncultured archaeon | reverse complement strand
GATTTATTTATAGTACTATAAGCTGTTTTATAATAAAAAAAATTAAAAAAAGTTTGTTAGTTAAAGTATCTTTTCATATTATTTACTATATTCTTTAAAACGATTTTCTAAATTGGGATCTTGTAAAGTCTCCATGATATACATACCAAAATCTTCGCCCGTAACTCCAGTATCTCGACCGGTAATTACTAATTTTTTCTCGTATGTCGCACATATTTCAAGAGCCATTTCTAATTTCTTTGATTTATCAGTAAATCCAATGTGATTTAGAAGAATTGCTGCTGCTTTGATAATACTTGAAGGATCAGCATATTGAGCACGCCCTTCATCAACCATTCGTGGAGCTGAGCCGTGAATAGCTTCAAACATAGAGTATTGCTTTCCAATGTTTGCACTTCCAGCAGTTCCAACACCTCCTTGAATTTGGGCAGCTTCATCTGTTATAATATCCCCATATAAATTAGGAGCAACAAACACTCTGAATTGGCTTTGACGAGCGGGATCAACCAACTTTGCGGTCATAATATCAATGTACCAATCGTCCCATTCAACATCAGGATATTCTTTCGCTATTTCCCCGGCCATTGCAAGAAACTTTCCATCAGTTGCTTTTACGACATTGGCTTTAGTGACAACAGTTAACCTATTAATATTATTCTTTTTTGCGTAATCAAATGCTAATCTAATTATCCTATCAGCTCCTTGGGTAGTTATAACTTTAAAATCAATAGCAAGATCATCTGTAATATTTATTCCTTTAGAACCTAAAACATATGCTCCTTCAGTATTCTCTCTAAAAAACATCCAATCAATATTTTTTTCGGGAACTTTCACAGGGCGTACATTAGCAAAAAGATCAAGCTCACGACGCATCGTTACATTCGCACTTTCAATATTCGGCCATTTATCACCTTTTCTAGGTGTGGTGGTGGGTCCCTTTAAAACTACGTGACACTGTTTTATTTCTTTTAAAACATCAACAGGAATTGCTTTCATTACTTTTGCCCTATTTTCAATAGTCAACCCCTTAATTACACGAAATTCCACTTTACCACTTTCAACTTCATCTTTCAATAAAAACACTAGAATAGCCTGAGCATGTTTGGTTATATAGGGACCAATACCGTCACCACCGATGATTCCAATGATAATAGGTTTTAATATGGAATAATCAATCCAATCTTCTGCCTTTTTCATTCTTTCGACGCGTTCTAATTGTTCTTGCACAATGCTTTCAAAATGAGTTTTTGCTTTTTCAATAATTTCGTTCATTTTTGTTTAATTTCAAAATTTTTTTTTCTAATAATTTGAATTTCTAATCTTTTAAAAAATTTGTATATAATGATATACTATTCTATTTTCTCCCATAGCTATCCCATAAGAAAAATAAAATTACTACTATATCTAGGTATCAGACAACCAAAATGATCAAAGAATTCTGAACTTGAAGCAAAAACAATTAATCGTGCGCTCAAATTAAACAAATAATATATATTAAGTACCTTTTTTAAACTAAGGAGGATATTTAGTAAAAAAATTAAAATAAAATAACTATAAGAAAAGTGATAATATAGTTGGCATTATTTCAAGTAGCCAATCCATGGAAGACAAATAATTATCTACTCGCAGATCTTTTTATCTGGATATCCGTAATAATTTGTGCTTTGTTGGCATTTTTCTTACTGTGGGAATATTTTAAAACTCATAAAACATATCATTTAGTTTGGTCGATCGCATTCATAGCTGCAACAATTATTTTTCATCAGATTACATTTGTTGGTAGTTTTAGTGTTGTAAATGATTCTCTTGGGGCCGCATTTGCTTTGTTTATCCCTGGAGGATTAGCAGCACGATTATTATATTCTGTATTTGAAAACAAGAAAATAGCAGGTAATCTTAGTTATGGAGCGGTATATCTAATCTTTATTCTAGTCGGATCAACCCTTACAGCATTTTTAATTATATATTCCGATGATTTGAATTATTCTGGTTATTTCTATATTGTCATGGTGATTTCAAATAGTGTAAGTTCGGCCCTAATAATAGGTCTTCCGTTATATACTAGATTAAAAACTAAAGAGACATCAAAAGTAGCCTATTTTATGATGGCATATGGATTTTTAGCAGGAGCTGGTGGTATCTGCATGTCAGTAGCAGCAACAGGTACTGGGGATGCTTTTATTGCTATAGGTCTCTATTCGTATTTTCTAGTTATTTCGAAGTCATCTATAGCTTTTTCAATACTTTTTGAGAAAAAGTGGGCCTTCTCAATACCAGGTATTAGACCTAAAATTAAATATCAGAACCAAATACACTTGAAAGAAGTTTCACAAAGAGAATAACATATGTTTAGCTTCATATATTTGACCTTCACTGTCATATTCGGCTTAACAATGATTGGGATTTATATAACCAAATATAAAAGTCTTCCTATTGATATCTGGAAACCGGGTGCTGCATGGACACGTGCATTGATCTACTTTTCCTTTTGTAATATTATTATCACTATCTCTGGTACTCTAGAACAAATTATAACAAAACCTATTTTCACTTTAGAGCAAATTACAAACATCTATTGGATTATTTATGTCAGCTTCTATTTCACATTTGTTTTTTTAGCATATGTAATTCTTTGGCCTCGCAATACGCTCAATTTCGACAGGAGATATTATCTTGGTTCCGAGATCGTTTTTGGTGTTATCTGGGGTTTTAGTACTGGTGGCCTCCTTCTCTCGTTTTATCATCTCTGGAGTCTAACTGGTGTTCTTCCATGGGTCAACTACATTTTAGCTTTCATTAGCATTTCTCTGTGGCAATATTTTATCCAGGCATATTTCTGGGATATCTATGTTAGTCCTGAGCATGATACACCTAGATCGATTCTTATAAAAACTTTTTCCTGTCATCTTCCCAATGTTTTATTAGGTTTGTGGTTTCTCACTATATGGGGTAATTACACCATTTTTATTTCTCTTTTTATTATTGCTTTAGTATCCTCGACCATTTCTCAAAGATTTCCTGCTCCGTGGGCTAAAGGTAAATTTCATGCACCAATGGTTAAATCTGGAATTCTGGGATATCCTTACGGTTCAGGATATATAGAAAAAAAGGAAACTTAATATTTTTAGTACTATAAATAAAGAAAAAAAGAATATTATTACAGCATAGAGAAAAAGACATTAAAATACTGCCGG
>CAZRBD010000037.1:14361-28505 GCA_964598265.1 uncultured archaeon | reverse complement strand
AGCTCTAAATTTATATTTTTGGTTGAAATAAATATTCATGAATCTTCAACCTGATTACTACCAATTATTTTCTGAACCGTTCATTGATGGTATATACGGTGATTCTCCATTTGATTTAATGGAAGGAGCTGAGGTGACTGTTGGGCTCAAAAACTTACCAAACACCACACTTGTCTCACTTGACAATTATAACTTCAATGATTTAGGAGATTCTAATACGCTTATAGTGAACAATACAAATTTCTATATGATCCCCAATATGGGAATGTTTATTAACACTTATAACATAGATGAACCTCTATACCAAGACGGATTTCTCGACTTATATTATGGTTCCGGTACTGAAATTGACGGAGAAAAACAATACACCACATCTATTACTATGGATTATGAAAGCGGTGCAGTTAATGATTATCAATCCTCAATTACAGACTATACCCCCGCTTCTTGGGAGAATATTTATAATTTTACTGATAAATTTATTACAACAGGAGCAATAACAGTTGAAGGAAGAGTATTTTATCATCAAATTTTCGATTTAGATATCGATACAAATAGTTCTTCAACAATGGATACTATTTTCCCTGACTATGAAAAAAATATTTATTTTGGAGTACAATTACCGGAAAATTTTGATATAAATGAAATTAAGTCTGTAGGTCAACCTTACACCTATTCTCTATCTGTACAAGGATTCCCAGTTGGAAAATACATGAATGAATATATAACAATAGATACCTCTAATAGTGGATCTTATACTCCTTCGACGAATCTTCTTACCGTAGATACTGATTACGCGTATGATTATGACGAAAACGGTACGGGATACATTTTATTTTTCAAGCCTATTGGCGACTTCAGTTCTTTTACCGATGTCGATAATAAACTTATGGTCGATTATTGGATTAATCATGAATTCGCAAAAGGTTCTGATTACTTAATTCACGAAGATCCAGAAGATCCTTACGCTTCTCAAATTGAGTGGGATTATAGTTTTGTTGACATCAATACTTTCCATCCACATCCCGATTTTACCAGCACCACCAGCTATTCCATAGAATTTACGGCTTTAGAATGGGAAATCTTTAACCAAGACTACATAAATGATGGCGATGATGTGTTTACCTTCCAACCCACAGAATATTATAATATTTCGATACTTTCTACTGGAGAAGAAACCACAGATACCTTTAGTGTACAATATATTGTTCCAGAGGGGCAATACAAAGAAGATTACATTCTATTCCCAACAATTTATATATTAGTTCAATACCAAGACGACGAAGAATCGATGATGGTTTTTGATATTTCTAATAGTATTTCTAAAAACTACATTAATCAAGATAGTCCCGACTCGTATAATTATACCATTAGCTTTAGCGAAATTAATACATATATCCAAACCACGCTTACTGGGTATTCTCTTGTAGATAATTCCTATATCTACGTATTAGCACAGTATAACTCAACATTATTAAGCTACGCGATGGGCCATACACCATTCAATTATGAATATCTAGGTCCTACCCACAGTGCATATCATATCGCTCTCTATATAAACGAAGCATTAATTGCGTACTCAAATGAGACCATATTCGACGATTACATTTCAAAAATAGAGGATGGATACATCTACTTTAATAACAAATCAATAGGGCAAGCAGGGTATATTACACCTGATAGTAATATTCAGCTTTTATACAAATTCAAGCTACAGCCGGGAGTGCTTAATAGAAAGCATTTCATGATAATTACATATCCGTGGACAAACTCGTTTGAAACTATCATGGATTCATTAAATTCAGAAGATTCTCAAATAACTGCTCGGGAGAGATATAGAAAACTAAGCGGAGGTTCTGTTATAAGTCCATTCGAATATAGTCTCTCAATCAATAACAAATACAGCCTTTACTTAAGTTATCGGCTCAACCAAAGAGAATATTATGAAGATAAATTCGATCTTGACTTACAATATTATGATGAGAATGTCGGTGGATTTGTCTACGAGTTTATTTCCATTCAACTTGATAATTATGTTAGTGTCCTTCAATATAGGGGAGAGAATTCAATCAACGTGTATTATTTTAACACTCAAAATCAAATGGCGTTCTTAGACGCTTCTCATTATACTGTTGATATCAATTCAAGAAAAATAACCATAAAAAATGACGGAAATGATCTATTAGCTAATTATGGTACGATCACGGAATTTTATGTATCATTTGTTCCCGCTGACATTGATAGAGAATTTGCAAGTTATCGCTTCTCATACGATCCTGCTTCAAAAATAACAGCAACTATGGATGTAAGTTATTGGGATAACCTCGGTGTGGATGGTTTAGATGTAATCCCAAACTTGGATGCCTATTACTTCTTAAATGAGCAAGAAACAACTCTGCATAATACAGTAGTCCACGCCTCTCAGATTGCGGCATATTTATCCGAAGGCGATGCGTTAGAATTTGATCTCGAAGGAGAGTTAGGAGCCTATGACCAAGATATTATTGATGATATCCACTCTGGTGAGTATCTCTCATTATATCTTGATACCAATATAAAAAATATTGAAAGTTTAGAATTTCTAAACATAACACTTTATGATAGTTCAGGATTGATGTCAAGCCTCATACAAATTATCGATAGTCAAGAACTTATCATGAGAGATAATTCTATTAAAATTAATTTACCAACTGGTACTAACACATTAAAAAAGATTAGACTCACTCCAATATTTAGAACCGATAATGAATACAACAAAAATAATTTCATAGGCATTGCTCAATTCCAAACAATTGAATGGGATCCTGCCCTTGTTTCTACGAATGCCGACCGTAATGAATATATGACCATCACTTTAGATCATGATTTAAAGACCGAGCTCAACGAACTCGAACTAGCGTACGTATTTAACGACCAATTACAACATCTAACTTTCCCATATAATATTACATACACTTTAGAAAATTATTCCAAGACTATTAGCAGTTATATATTATACATCCCAAGCTCATACATAGATCCCGATACTAGCGAGACTATTTCATTCCAGGAAGGAGATGTATTCGCACTGCGATATAATTCTCCTGTAAAGAGCGGAATACCTATTGGCATCGGTAGCTTGTATCTCGAAAATAAAGGATATAACTACGATTCCCACGCTACTATTCCAAAAGCGGAAATTTTACTTGTAAATGCAAGTTCTGATGAAGCATACTCAGAATTTTCCAGCGGATATTATTACCAGACTCCAATACAACCGACTCCGTTTAATACTGAATATAATAACCGGTATAGTGCTATCAAAATTGATCTAAACTTTACCTCACTTTACGAATCTACCAGCAGTACGGTGTTGAATTTCACTCACATTGTATTTTCAGTCCCAGATCCCACTTATGAGCTAACAATAAACGAGATTGTTATTCTTGAAGAATCTTTTGAAGCAACCACTCAAGACGGTAGCTATGATGGGCGAATATGGCAATATACCGAAATTGAATCTTTCGATGCTGATGAAACTCCTGAGGATGATTCCTATACGCTAGAATTAGCCAATACCTCACTGTTTTACCCCGATTCTGAATGGTTAGAATATATAAATATATATGATGAAGATGGTAATTATTACACTACAGGAATTACAGGAAATGATCACCAACTCCATTTCAATCCATCAAACGACACGCTCACATGGAATCCCAACTTCAATCAATTCCCTGAATATTTCGGTATGGAGTTCCAAGAACCTTTAATAATAGCTCCTAATAAAACTCTATACATCGAATATGTTACTAATACTTCATGGGCAGAGCCAATTCTTATAGATGTCGAAAATGTAGACCTCAGTTCCATTCGAATGATTTACGATTACAATTACCTACTTAAACCAGAACATTATGACTGGTACTCAGAACTATTTGGTGTAGACAACTCTTATGAGAGCATTTCATATTCCTTAAAAGATGAGACCGATTATGAAGTTGTCCAGTACTACTATGAGGAGTTTACTGTGTACTCAAACGACTCACAATATATACATACATTTGATATCGGGGATCTGACTTTTGAAGATGATTTTGTAAATATTAGCGTCTATAAAGTAATCGGATTAAATGCAACTTTCGGAACCGAAATTTTGAATGATAATGCGGATTTCACCATAGTATTCGATGAACCAACGAATAAGTTAACCATAACTGACTTAAATTCTGTCGATGGATTGCTCGATACTTTTGATCAAATAATTGCAATTGTTAACTTTTCCTACGGCCTAATCTCAAAATATACTGAAATTTATATGAAAGATACATTTAACTCGACCTATCTTTTTGATATAAAAGATACTTTCTATAATTATATAGAATTAGATTATCAATATTCAGCGGAATCAGGTTCGGTTTTATTCTCTGAAAGTTCAGAAAGTATAACCAGTGAAACATCTCTATTGGAAGCAATGGATTATAACAGGAACCCTGATGTAAGCAATGCTAATAAACAATTAATTGGCTATAACTCAGAATTATATGATCACTTCGAAATCTATAAGGATGAAAGTACCATAACCTACACCGCAGATATCGATATGGATGGTGAACCTGACTATAAACAGACAATCGATGTAGACAAAGACGGAATTATCGATATAGTAAAATATGGTATTGACGATCCTGAGAATAACAATGAAATTTACTGGTACACTATAATTCAAGACTTTAAAACTCAAGAAGTAAGTGTTTCACGCAAACTACAGGAAGAACAAAGAACTGAATGGTTTGATATTGATGATACTTTATTTGCTCATTATGATCTTAATCTTGGAAAACTTTTAGTAATTTTACTTGTCTTACCGCTTATACCATACCATCTATCTAAAATGCTTCTTCCTGATGTTGATTACTGGGCTCAGAAGTCTTCTCAACAACTAATAGATAAAGAAGAATACACCCAAACTTCCTATTACAGTATCAGGTCAGATGTAGATCGGGATGGTTTTGCCGATTCTCAAATCGATTTTGAAACCAAAAAAGTAGGCGTTTACTATGAGATCACAGAATATAAAAAGACAATTTTTGCCGCAAAAATTCAGGATATATTTACATACTTAAAAGAGTACATGAAAAGAAGTCTAATATCACTATTCACAGGAGTAACAGACGATCTTGTATTCAATAAGGGATTAAAACCAGAATACTTAGAATCAGGTAATTTTAGTCAAACAAACAAATACACACAAACGAATGCTCCAACCTTACGCGCTACTTACAGAAAATTTACCGAAAACACAACAACCTCCTTCATTGATACTTTCGAACAATCATCTATAACAATAACCGACTGGAACCAAGGAGAAATTGAAGAGCAGAGAATTTATACCGATGTCTTCGAAAATTACGAAGTTGAAAATGTAGAATCATTTTTCTCAGATATATCGACAGAGCATAAAGTAACCAACGTCGAAACAGGCCAAGAATATAGTATATCATTTGACCCAGAGCTACCTTACACACACCCTGCAAACCTTACATGGGAAACAAATACTTGGGGTCAAGATAATATTCCTACTCAATATGACTCTTTGCAAGTCGTAAACGAGGAGGGCCTTATCACCTCTACATCCAATGCATTTGAGCCCGAAATACCAATTCATATTAGAATTCCAAACAGGTTCTCATTATATAATGATTACGGTAAAACTTCAAGAGCACAAGCAACAGATGATGGATGGGTCGAATTTGAAGTGGAAGGAGTACTAATTACACCTCCTGGCGGAGTTTATTATACTTCTGATGTTGAATCATTTGTTTCCGGGACAGCAAAGACAAGTGGCTCTTATTTCTACGTAGATAGCGACCAGAACGGTTATTATGAAACTGTCTATGTGGTCAAATATAATAGAACCAATAGATTCGGCGCACCCGTATATAATGTTATGTCAATTGGCTTTAATAATGACGGGATTCCTGATTTTGCTCCATATGAAAGATTACGCACAACCGTGACTTCCGTGTCCGATCTTAGCAACTTAGCTTCCGAGTCCACACAATTTGGAACCGATTGGATCTATAACTTCAATAAACTCAAAGACATTTCTCTCTTAGGAGAAGATGAGTCTCCTCTCGATAAATACAACCTCAAGGCGAAAGATACATTATTTGAGATATATAAACTTGTATCCCAAAGTGAACAAAATAGCAAATTCTCCGAATTATTCTACGAAATACGACACAAAGCTTATAACAAGGCATGGGATATTTATAGAACGAAACTATTAGCTGATATAGTAGAACAAGTATTTATGTCGGCAGTAGCCTCTTTTGTAAGCGCAACTATAATTGCCATCACTGTCACAACAGGAACCGCCCTTGCGCATCTAGCTTATTTTGCTGTATATACACTAATGACTAAATTTTCAATCGATATGAAATTAAAAGAAGCTGAATCACAGTCACGTTCCCAGACTTTCACACCTGTTTCAATTGAACAACGAGACCCTGTTTCACTCAATGAAAGATCTGTTGCTGATCGGGTAGGGCTAAAAGATAGTATGGCAGCAGCATTACTTGGTCATCCTGGAGGATATTATACCACAGTAAGCGGAGGTACACCCGGAAATATGTACACTGCTGAAGCATTAGTAAGTCCACCTAATTATGCTCGTTTGGCTGGTGTAGTAGGCTTTGGTTTCTTCGAACTTCTTTGGGAGAACTTCTGGAACATGGGAGAATCAGACCCCGATACTTATACAGCTCTTGATTTTGACGACATGAACCTCGACTACCGCCATATCACTAGCGAGTTAGCATCATACAACATGTATCCCAACTATGTTTACAAAAATACAGAAAATACTTTCCATCCATATAGCCAAAATTATGCCAATACTTTAGGTTTCCTTGAAACGAAAGTGAAAAGAGTATCTAACAATCAACTTGATGCAATCATCCCAACCAGTATCGATGGAACCCCGCAATATCAATTTGTTAACAGCACTGCTATTGGCTCAACATTACCATTATCCATACTTTATAAACCAGTTGTACTTAGTAAGGAGAGATATGATGAAATCCGACCAGAACTAGGACATTTAATAATTACTACTCAGACCAAAGATTTTAGTAATACAAAAGGGGTTGATCCTTATATTTTAACTCCTGTGGAACAAACTGTCGGATATAAAGCTAAGATCCCATTGATTAACAAACAGTTTGAATATCCAATTCAATATATTTCAATTGACTTTATGAATCAGATTGTTTCAAGTAATATTGCAGGTTATTTTGTTGAAGGTATGATTATTAACGAATCATACTACGCGACAGAAGATGGTAATCTTTACTTTACAAAATCCTTAGAAGATATCATATCTGAGCAATATTTAGATTTTGACACCGATTTACAACAAACAAATTCATTCCTTACTTCCATTTATTTCGATGTTCATATCTTCTTTGATAGATTTGTACCCGACGACACGCCCAAGAGAAATAGCTTAGCTTTAGCCCAAGCAACCTCTTATGCTTTGATGGATTATTTCAATCAGTATACATACGCCGAAGTCACCGCAAATATGATTTCTGAGATTGCTTACACAGAGACTCTAACATTTTGGTCAACTCTTATCAGCGCACCTCTTGTATTCCTCGGTTCATGGGCAATAATGGGAACACAGACGTTTTTAGCACAAGCACAAGTAAAAACTGTTGGGGCTCTGCTCACTCAGTTCCTAGGACAGTTTATTATGTCGCCCATTAAAGAAGTGTTTCAGGAAATTATTGAAGATGGATTTAAAGAAGCAATAGCCGAAAACTTTATTGACCTTATTGGCGGTACCGAAGATTTAGGTTTCTGGGTATCCTCTATCTGGACAAGCGGAAGAGAAGCAGCTGGCTCATTAGCCGCGATTACTCTAGGAAAGGGCGACAGTAGAGCCAACATGAAAACAGCATTCGCGGTAGCTAAAGCACGTCTTTCAGGAAATACCGAAATAAAAAACGCTATTCTTACCCAATTGAGTCAAGAATTAGACAAGAAAAAACAAGATATTCAAGAAGAACGGGATGGAATGAGCACAATGCAAAAGGTCATAAGGAGTGGTGCGTTCAAAGGCATCCTTATGATGACCTCAGCCTTCTTTTTCGGAAGCCTCTCCTTCTTAGGGGCAAACAGGATGTTTAAATCGGCATTTAAAATTACATCAAAAGCTTACGGAGAAGCTAAAACTATAGCCCAAGCAAAGAGAAAAGCTGAGCAGGTTCAAATTGCATCCGAACTTGATCAAACTTACGGACCTAATAACTTCTACGAGAAATTGGGCAAAATACAGGACCAGACGAAGAAGCCTTCAAACATCGATGGCGCGGCTCTGAATAGCATATATAGAAGCTTGCAAGAATCAGGTACCACTACAGAAACAAGCATCATACCTTCTATTTCGGGGGCTCCACAAATCAATCCAAATCCAAAATCGATACAAAGAAGTCTGCTTTCAGAGAAATTTAATAAAATAGCGAATTTCGAGAATTTTGGAGAGGTAGAACCTGATATATCTTTCATGGACCGATGGCTAACGCAAGACGACTCTATATATGGAAAAAGCATAAATTTGATGGGTGAATTCTCTGTCAAGAAAGATTTATCAATAAGTAATTTATTTAAGAGTCTAGAACTTGAGATAGAGGATTCATCCATAATGGTTAATTCTAAGATGGTATATCCCGAGAATTATAATGATATTTTAACTCCAAAAGACAAGATCGTATTATTTCCATCTAGTAGTGCGGCGGCAGGGGATCCTGCACCTCGAGGGTTGAATATAAATGTTTTTACCTCGAAGGGTGAGCATAGACACTACCTATATTCAAAGATATTTAATCCTGACTCTGATCCGCAAAAACTCGTAAAACCATTAAAAAAAATAGAATATGACCTAGATAAAATGATAAAAGTTAAGGAAATCTTAAGATCTACACAATATGATGGTAAAGAAATAATTGTTGATGAGAATATCAATTGGGAGGTTTTAGCCGTACTTCGAGACAAATTTAATAATGGTGAAGAATTTACTGAGATAGAAAGGTTAATAGCAGATGTAGCAACTTTTTATTTAGGGAGACTCTCGGTAGATCCTAACATAGATATTTTACCTCACAACGTTAAGGATACAATATCTGAGAGATATAAAGAAGACGCCAAAGTCAAAATTGATAAATTAAAGCAAATTATTTATGAGCAATTACAGCATTATTCTAGGACAGGAGAAAGGTTGTATACTATGGAGGATGCAGCCTTAAAAGTAGGATGGTCTACCAAAGATTATATCAGAAGGAAAGGTATTCCTATTTTGGAGCAGATTTTTCGAAATCCTGAGACGGGTCGTTTAATATATGCCATGATTTTTGGTAGAATCTTTACTTCAATTCATGAGATTAGAAAGCGAAGTATAGCAGCTGGTCTAATATTAAGGACTTCTTTTTCACAGTGGTTTGAATTGTTAAAGAATAAAGGTACGACTAGTGCGTCTCAGTTAAAAGTCAAAGTTGAATGTAAAAATAATGAAGAGCATAAATTCTCCGTGCGTGTTAATGCAATTACAGGATGTTTAGCATGTTCCATTGACTCAAAAAGCCTTAGCTTTCAACATGTTTTAGACGTTGCCAACCGCCATGGTCTTCTAGCGGTATCATTCGAGGATGAGACTCAACCGCTAACTGAAACTGAGTTCAAAAAACTAAAAGAAGAATTTATAGCCTTATATGCCGACACAGATGATTACAGAGCGCATCATACTGATGCTATACCCCTTAAGTGGAAACATCTTGAATCTGGTACTATTTTCGAGCGTATGTATTCTACAGTTCGTGGTATTAAAGCAAGTCAGTATAATCCTAAAAGTATTAGATGGATTGATCAACTAATAACGTTCGAGGCAACAGAAGAAGCTTTTAGTCAATATTTAATTGGTGATCTTCAATCAGAAATCCGTTTATCGCGACTTATCCCACCTCGGTACTTGCTAAAGAATGAATATAAGATTATTAGTCATTTTAATGTACATATTGATATTTCTGGTGCTATAAATCTCAAAATAGGTAGACAAGATATTAAGATTCTTGTTGAACATCAAGGAAAGCAGCATACAGATTTTAATTATTTTGAGACACTTAGAAGAAGTCAAGATGACCCCAATTTTAAGACCTATGATGAATACTTTGAAGAATGGCAAGCCCAACTTGCTAGAGACGCAGCCAAAGTAGCGCTTTTTGAAGAATTAAATAAAGACGGTTATTTTCTAATTATTGTCGATTACTCAATAGACGTAAAGGATAGACCAACTTATATATGGCTTGAATTTTGGCGACAATTTTCAGGACAGACTGGTATATCAAATTGGCTATAAATTTAAATATTATTATTTTTTATATTCTCTTAGAGGAAGAGTAAAAATCATGCGCAATTGGTTATATTTTATTGAATCCGACAGAGAGTACCACAAATTGATGGAGTTTTTTGATGGCGAGAAAGACGTTAATGGGATTACCTACTTGATATTCAATGAGGAAGTAAGTTGTAGTAGAGATAAAATTTTTCGAGTACATAATAACTTACTGATTTCTGTGAATTTTTTCACATACTCTATAGATCCAAAAGATAAGATGGTTGAATTTAGTTTAGGGACTGATTCATTAATTAATTATTATGAATTAACTTTTGGAAGTTCATGTCCAACGTCACAGGTCGAGATGATTAATAAAATGACCAAGCGTATTATCTTTACGAGCGATTTAATTAAATTTCTTGAGGGGTTGCATTTTACATTTAGGGATGGTTCGCCTTTGACGATGCCAGACTCAATGGCCTTGAAAGAAGCTTTAAGGCTCTCGTTGCTGAGTTATGACTAATTAAAAGATTTTAGGATAATAATAATATTTTATGCTTTTCACATGATTTTTTTGTCATTGAAATTCATCTTTTTACTTAAAATTAAAAATAGTTGGTTTATTAAGATTATAAGAGAATATTAACTTTTTTATATGAGATAATTAACATCATTATTAAGATATTTTCCAATAATAAATAAATATCACGATCTAGAATGGGGAAAAAGAAAAAAATACGAGATCAATTCGACGAGATTTTTAAAACTGGCAATGAAAAACAGATAAAAAAAATGCTCGATAAAAATCCTTGGTTGCTCGAAGAAGTATCGAGTGATTTAGATGAGGATATGTCTGAACAGAACCAAATTCTTGCCGCTCTTGGTGTAATGGAAGATGAACTGGGGGGACCTGTCCCTATCGATGAAATTGTTTTCAGTCTTCGTGTGGATTTTAATATTCGGAAATCCGAAGAAGAAGTACACATACTGTTGAATAATGTAGAAAATCTAAATCTAGCAAATAGAGAGTCTAATGGGTGGAGTTTAACTAGTGAGGGAGGAAGAATTTGCGATGATTATCTTAACAAAAATTTGGGTAAATTGGAATTATAATTGATTACATTTTTATTTTTTAATCACGAAATCTAATTATAGAACATATAATATTCTTAATTTACATTAATTATTATTAAATAAATTCATTCTTAAATCTCCTTTAATGTGAATAGTATGACTGAAAAAAATAACGAAGATTCAAATGAAAATTTAAAAAATGATCATGATCCAACGAAAGAAGCATTTATTTCGGATATGCTTGAGATGGAAGAAGAAATTGCTTCTGAAGCTTATGAGCTAGTTGAGCATGGGCTTCATTTAGTGGATACTCAATTTTTTGATGATGGGATTGAAATATTACGTCAAGCAATAGGATTATACGCACAAATTAACAGGGAAGAAGAAAGTAAAGCTATAAACGAAAAAATTTCAGAAGTGTATTTACTTAAAGAAAAAACCTTCAGAGAAGTTGAAACTCCTCCGGAGGAAAAAGCTGAAGAATTTAAAGAAGAAAAAGATGAAATTTCAGAATTAATTCGCGCAGAACAACTACTTAAGAAAGCGAAAGAGTTAGTAGAAAGAAAAGAATTTGAGGTAGCTTTAGATATTTATGATGAAGTTGAAAGTATTTTTGAACAACTTGATAAACCTGATGAAAGAGAGAATTTGGATGAATTAATTGAAGATTGTTATAATAAAAAGGCTGAATTTTTACGAACTTTGAAAAAAGTAACCTCTGAAGAAGTTATTGAGAGCCTAACAGAGCCTAAGGTCTCAGAAAGCGAAGAAGGTCTGAAAGAGGAAAAATTAAAACAATTTCTGGAAGTTAAAAAACAAGAAGAAGAAATTTCATCCAAAGCGTATGAATTACTTGACCAAGCTACGGAATTAGCTAAAAGCCATGAATATGATAAAGCCTTGAAATTATACTTGGAGGGTTTAAATCTATTCAAAAAGTTAAATTGGACTTATGAGGTTAAAAAAATCGATGATACCATTGCCTTATTAGAAAAAGAAAGAATGGTGTATAGAAAGAGTCTTGAAAAGAATAAGGTAAAAGAGGCTAAAGAAATAGAAAAACAAATGCAACAAGATGAAATTATTGATCAATTTGTTAAAGACCGAGAAAAACAAGAAAAAAAAGCGAAACTGGAAAGGTTAAAAGAAATCGAATTTCAAAAATTGGAAGAGGATTTTTTTAAAGTACAGATAAATAATATGGCGAATGAAGCTTCAAATTTAGCACATGATTATGATATAGCTATGAAGAAAGCTATAAAAGAAGGAAAATTGGTAGAAAATTGTGTATATCCGCAAATAATCGAGATTTATAAAAAGATCAGAGATATACTCATTGAAAAAGGTTGGAATAATGAAGCAGCGATTTATGACGATACTGTTAATGTCTATATTCAGAAACTAGATCAAGATAAAAGAATTAGACAAATAGAAGTTGAGAAAGTAAAAAAACAAAAAGCGACTGAGGAGTTACTTAAATTTCAGAAGGAAGATTTGGAAATTAGTGGTGATGTGGGACCAATATCTACTTTAGATGAGACGGAACGTAAGAGAGAAATAGAAATCCAAAACCTTAGAAATAACCTTGATGCGATGACTAATAGAGCTGAAAGATTAGCAAGAGAGTATGATGTAGCGTTAAGACAAGGAAGATTTGAATTAAAATGCCCATATCCTGAAATTATTAAAATTTATGAACAAGCTAGAAAAATGGTATTGGAAAAAAATTTAGAGACTGAAGTCGCAATTTTCTCAAGTCAGATTATCGCATATAATAAAAAAATGGAAAAAGATATCAAATTACGTCAAATCGAGGCTGAAAAAATAGTTAAACGAAAGGAAGCAGAAAACCTTCTCAAAATGAAAAAAGTGGAAAAAAGGGTAGGTTTAGATGTTGAAAAATTAAGAGAAATTGAAAAACAGAAGGAAAAAGAACATGATAAAGAAGATTTCGAAAATTTGATAGATGATGTGGTTAAAAAGGCAGAATCTATGGCCCGTGAATATAATATCCAAATGAAAAAAGCTATTAAAAAAGGAACAATTGCTGAAAACCCTCCATTCCAAGAAATTATTAAAATTTACGAAAGTGTGAGAAAAATGGCTTTATTAAAGAACCGTAAAAATGATGCTGCAATTTACATGACACAAATTCAAGCTTATAGTGAAAAATTAGCAAAAGATAAAAAATTAAGAGATGTAGAAGTTCGTAAAGCTCAGAGGCAAAAAGAAATTGAAGAAATGCATAAAATTGGAGAAAGAACTAAAACTGATAAGCAGAGACTAAGAGCTGTTGAAGCCAAAAAGGAAGAAGAAGAATTTAGCGTAAAAATAGGCAATTTAGTTGATGAAGCTGAGAAAATAGTTAGAGATTTTGAGTTAGCAAAGAGAAAAGCATTAAGAAAAGGAGAAATAATTGTAAATAGTCCTTACGCAGAAGTTATTGAAAAATACAAACACATAAGAGATCAGGTTCTAGAAAGGGGATGGAAAGACCAAGCTAATATTTATGGCAATCAAATTAAAATCTATCAAGAGAAATTAGAAAAACAAGAAAAATTAATTGAAATTGAAGCTGAAAAAGCAGAATATCAAAAAGATATTGAGGAAATGCATAAAATTAGTAAAAAGGTTGAAGTAGATAAGGATAGATTTAAAACTGTTGAGAAGAAAAGGGAGGAAGAAGAATTTAGTA
>CAZRBD010000037.1:0-14261 GCA_964598265.1 uncultured archaeon | reverse complement strand
ATTAAGATCTACTACGAAAAATTAGAGAAACATAAGAAACTATCTGAAGTAGAGGTAGAGAAAGCTAAAAGACAAAAAGATATTGAAGACATGCAAAAAGCTAGTAAAAAAGTTGAAATTGATAAGGATAGATTTAAAACTGTTGAGAAGAAAAGGGAGGAAGAAGAATTTAGTAAGCGTATCTCAGAATTAGTAGATAAAGCTGAAAAACTAAATCACGATTATGATTTACAAAGAACAAAAGCGATAAAAAAGGGAGAACTATTGGAAGAAACCCCATACCCCAAAATAATTAAGATTTATAAAGAGATTAAACAAAAGCTTTCAACACGAGGGTGGGGCGACCAAGTTAAAATATATAGTAATCAAATTAAGATCTACTACGAAAAATTAGAGAAACATAAGAAACTATCTGAAGTAGAGGCAGAGAAAGCTAAAAGACAAAAAGATATTGAAGATATGCAAAAAGCTAGTAAAAAAGTTGAAATTGATAAGGATAGATTTAAAACTATTGAGAAGAAAAGGGAGGAAGAAGAATTTAGTAAGCAGATCTCAGATTTAGTAGATAAAGCTGAAAAACTAAATCATGATTATGAGTTAGAAAGAAAAAACTCATTAAAAAAAGGAATACTATTAGAGGAAAGCCCGTACTCTGAAATAACTGAAATTTATAAAGAAATTAAACAAAAAATTTCAGATAGGGGATGGAATGATCAAATTCAGATCTATTCTAATCAGATTAAGATCTACCAAGATAAATTAGAACAAATTAAAAATTTAGTTGAAGTTGAGGCCAAGAAAGCACAGCGAGAAAAACAACTTGAAGACATGCATAAATTTAAAGAAGGTTACAAACCAGAGAAAAAAAAAGAGATTAAACCTGAATATACGGAAGAAGATGCACTTCTCGATAAAGCTATGAGTCTCATTGATGAAGCAGAAAAAACAGTTAAACGTTATGAATTAAGCTTAAAAAAAGATATTTTATTATTAGGAAGCCCTTATAATATAGCTATTGCAAATTATGAAAACGCGAAAAAAATATTTGAAAAAATAGATTGGAAAGATGAAGCTCGTCGTTTAATTAAAACAATTAAATTCTACGAAGAAAAAAAAGATAGAGATGATAAATTAAGGGAATTAGAGAAGAAGAAATTAGAAGAACCACAAATCCAAGAAATGGCTGTTAAGACTATATCAGACAAGGAATTATTAGAAAGACAAAAAAAAATAATGGAGTTTGAACAGAGAAAGAAAAATGTCGATGAAAATGCTGCAAAAATATTTAATTTTATCCAAAGTGCAGAAAAAATAGCGCAAGAATATGAAATGAAAATTCAATCAGGTATTTTCGATTATGATAACCCTTATGATAAGATCATCGAAATTTACAGAGATGCTCGCATTGAATTTGAAAAAATAGGTTGGAAAGAAGAATCGATAAAATTACTAGAGACTATCAAGTATTATAATGAAAAAAAAGTGCAAGATAAAAAAATCCGAACTTCAGAAGCAGAAAAAATAAAACAGCGAGAACAAGATCTTTTATACCAACAAAAATTATTGGAACAAGCTCGAGTTGAACAAGAAGAATTACTTAAAGAGAAAGAGAAGGCCAAATTCTTAAGGAGAGACCGAGTTGTACAATTTGAAACTCAGAAAGATAAAGCTTTTAGGTTGATGGATAATGCTAAATATGAGTTAAATCAAAATAATTTTGAAAAAGCTATTGAATTGTACATGGATAGTGAGGTAATATTTACTGAAATAGGGTGGCAAGAAGGAATAAAGATGATAAGAGATTCGATTACAATTATTAAAAAGAAAAAAGAAGCATTTGAATTACAAGAAAAAGCAATTGCGGAAGATTTGTTTGAGAAATTGCAAATCGAGGAAAAATTAGAAGAAAAATTCGCGAAAACAGAAGAAATAAGAAGATATCAACAAGAAGAAAAGAGGAAAGAGTTGCAAAAGATTCAATTGGAGAAGGAACGTGAAAGAGAGATATCAGAAAAAGCATATCAACTCTTAGAGGAAGGTACTTCTTTATTAGAAAACACTAAATTTGATGATGCTTATGAGAAATATATAAAAGCCAGGGAGTTATTCAATAATATCTTTTGGAAAAGAGAAGTTTCCCGCATTAACAATGAATTATTATTCATACTTAAAAGGGAAAGGAGAAAGGTTGAGATTCTTATAGATATTAAAATAAAAAAAGCTGAAGAGGCAAAGAAAATGGAAGTTTTGAAACTTGAAACAAAGAGAGAGCGTCAGGAGCTCGAAAAAAGAAAAAAGAAAGAAAAACGTTCTCTAGCAAAAGAGGAACTTGACAGGAAACTAAGTCGAAAATTGGAAAAAGCATACAAATTTATTGAAGATTACAGATATAATGAAGGAGTACTGCTTCTTATGGAAGAACTCAAGCGATTGAATAGAATAGGAAATCAGGAGGAAGCTAAGAAAATTACTAAGCAAATTGAAAAAATCAAATCTGAAACAGATGTACTCGTGATAACTTTCGAAGAATTAATGGAAAGAGAAAAGGGTGATAGTTTTGAATCTGCCTACAAAGCTTTAGATAAAGCTCATGTTTCTTTAGAAAATAATCGCATTATGAAAGCTATTTCTGAATTAAATGAAGCGAAATTTAACCTTGAAAAGCTCAAAATTGGGAATATATATGTAAAAGAGATTGAGAATAAAATTAGTACACTTAGAGAAAAACTCGGGAAGAAAGCAATAAAAAAAGCTCCTGAAGGCAAGGCAGGAGTAATAGATGATGAAAATGAAAGACTCAGGGCTAGAATCACTGCGAGAAGAGAAGAAAGGAGAAAAAAGGTATTAGATCTATTGAAAAAGGACTGATGAAGGCGTAACACTATTTTTAACTGACTAAAATTTCTTAAAAAAATTAAAAAAAATTTATATTACTATATTATAAGATTTTCTTGAATTTCATTCTCAGATTCTATGAGGCTTGGGGGAGAATTTCTATTCACAGACTCATCGATTAAAAACTCAGTCTTGATCAAGTCTCTTATGGATACTCGGATCGCTTCACTCCTGTTAGGAAATTTTCCTTCAGTGACCAAGACTTCTAAAACTCTCAAATAAGACTCTGGTAAATTTACTGATATTAATTTAATTTTTATCACCTATATATCTAATTTATTGATAAAAATATATACGAGAGTGATATATTTAAAGATTTAGTGGAAGTTAACCCCAAGAACTCCGACAAAATCTTTATTTGTTTAGATTGAGTATTTAAAAAAGAAAACTTTGGAGTATGGCCTTCATACTCTAGATTCTTAAAGAATACATTAAAATCTATTATCAAAAAATTTTTATATAAGGTATTATATGTTACGCGTAACATTGGATTAAAAAAAAATCACAAAAATAAAGAACACTAAAATTGATTTAAATGGCAGATATTGAAAAAGATTTAAGAGAACACCTTAAGAATGGAAAAGATTGGGAGAAAATGGAGACACCAATAGAGGGAGTAATGGTAGTTAGAGTCCCTGCTACAAAGACAAGACCAGCATTATTGTTTTTAGAAGTAAACCCTATCATTGACGGAAAACCTCTAAAAAGAAAAGGTTTATTTGTTGGGAGTAAAGAAATATTAATAAAATTCGGGGAAGCTCTCAATGATGATAAAACATTCCAGCTCATTGGAGTCATGGAAAATGTAAACCCAGAAGTACATAAGAATGGAGTAACTAAAAAATTAGAGTTTTAAATTCATTTTCTTTAATTATTCCAATTGAAAATGAGAGAGCAAGCTCTCTATTATGATTATTTTCTGTTCTTTCTTTATTTTATTAAATTAGAAATTTCAAGAACAAAAAAATCCATCTTCACTTTAAAAGATTAAAGAAAATGAATTTTAATTTTAAGAAAATATTTAAAATTGAGGGTTTTATTATTTATTTAAAGTTAAAACTCAATCAGAATAAAAGATTTAAATAAAATCAAGAAGAATTTACAAATTACTTTAATAATTAAAAATTGGAGCGAATTTAAAATGTCAGAAGAAGATGGAATCCATTGTATAGTTTGCGGGAAGGACAATTTTTCCCTTGCTCACGATGAATGGATGAAACGGGCATTCCAATTTGTTGAAGATGGACAATTAAAAATGTGTGCTGGCTGTGGAGCTAAGTATCTAGTATGTGAAAAATGTGATGGACTCTATTGCCGTATACATCCAGCTTTAGAAGCCTGGGAGCTTTCGGATAAATGTCCTAAATGTGGATGGGTGAATGAAGCGGTAAAAGTATGGGATGGAACTTCAGCACGGCATACCTAATGTATCAAAAATGAATTTTATTTTTAAATTTTTTAATAAATCTAAATTTAATTTAAATAATTGAAGAAACTGTTTTCTTAAATATTGGGTTCTGTTCAATAAATTAAATAATTTCGGTGGACTAAATCATTAAAAATTAGGTATATATAAATAACATAGATTGGGTTTTTTAATAATTAATAGCCAAGAAAATTTAAATTCTAATATAACAATAATTATTTTATTACAGAATTATAAGTTTTATTTAAAATGCGGCACCTTGAATTAAGGAGCTTAACTGAAAATGAATAATATTAAAGTAGTTGTGGCAAATCCTGAACACATTGAAGATTTAAGAGAGTTAACAAAAAAATTGGTTGAAAACCTTGGCCAGAAATTCGATCCTAAACGTTTTGATTGGGGTATTCGGCGTCGTATTTTTGATCCTCTTCAACGTCATGGTATGCTCATGGCTGTAGATGAGGATGTCGACCAAGTGGTTGGAATGATCATAGCTGAACTCAGGATTGATCCATTTGGAACATCTGAAGGTTATATCAAACAGTTCTTTCTGAAAAAAGAGTATCGAAAAAAAGGTTTAGGGGGTCTTTTATTAGAAAAAGCGTTAGAGCATCTAAAAAAGATTAAAGTAGAAAAGATAAGGGTTAACATTAAAGGAAAAGCTATTAATGCTTCAAAACTCTATGAAAAGATGAATTTCAAGAAAGTTTATGAAGTTTTAGAACTCGATCTATTAGAAAAAAATCCTAAAGACTAAATTTTTTGAACAAGTGGGTAAATAGAGTAAATGTTAGATATCCCCTGGGTGGAAAAATATCGCCCCCAAAAATTCGAAGAAATTGTAAGCCAAAGCATTGCGATTAATAACTTAAGGAAATTTACACAAAGTCCTAATATTCCTCATTTGATTTTTGCTGGACCTGCGGGAACGGGTAAAACGACAACAGCTCTAATAATAGCAAGAAGTTTTTTAAAGGGAGACGAATTAAAAACAAATCTCTTAGAGCTAAATGCATCGGATACAGTGAGAATTGATTTTGTGAGACATATTTTAAAAAATTTTGTGAATCAAACCCTTATTAAAAGCGGAGCCTTAAAATTTGTTATTTTAGATGAAGCGGATAACATTCCTAGACAAGTCCAGCAGGCACTTAGAAGAATGATCGAAAAAGCGTCAATCAATGTTAAATTCATACTAATGTGTAATTATATTAATCGTATCATAGATCCTATAATTTCTCGATGTGCAGTTTTTAGATTCGTGAGCTTGCCAGAGGAAAAAATTGTTGAGAGATTAAAATTTATAGCAGAGAAGGAAAAACTCCAAATTCCTGATGATAAATCTGATAATTTTTTTAAGAAACTTTATTTTATCTCAAGGGGAGATTTGAGGAAAGCAATTAATGCCCTTCAGATGTCTGTAGCACTAGAATTATTACATAATTTGGATGTAAGTGAAATTTTAAGAATTTCAGGATTTCTAGATGAAACAACACTGAAAAGTTTAATTAAATCTTTAGAAAACAGAGATTTTAAGAAATCAAGAGAAATTATTGGCTCTATCGATACCCTTGATTCAAGAAATTTTATAAGACAAATATCGGAAATTTTACCGTCGTTAGAGATTTCAACCGAGAATGTAACTAAACTGAGAGCATTTTTTGGAGAGATTGATTTTCGTATAAATCAGGGAGCAGATAAAGAAATTCAGGTATTAGCGTTATTAGGCTCAATTATTGAAAAAATTAATCATTAAAAATCTAAACAAACCTCTAATAAAGAGTTGTGAAATTGACAGAAGATATTCCCATCTGGCGAATTAAATATGATCCAAAGAGTTTAGATCAGGTTTGTGGAAGAGCAAGTGTAAAGGAAAAACTAAAGCACATTATAAAGCAAAGAAACTTTCCTCATTTACTATTTATTGGATCCAAAGGTATTGGGAAAACTAGAATTGCTCAATTGTTTTCAAGAAGTTTCCTTGGCAAGGATTACAATGCTAATTTTAAATTAGTTTACGCTGATGTCCCGTTAACCGAAGAAGAAAGAAAACAAGCACGAACAGAATCTTATGTATCAACAAGGAAAATTGGAAGTATTGCTGGGAAAAGAATTACAACTCCGGCTTTTATTCAAGCGAAAGTTAAACCTTTTGTTCAATTAAAAGTACTAGGAAATGCTCCCTTTAAGATTCTTATTGTGAAAAATTTTGAAGCTTTAGGAGGAAATCAACAAGGATTTAGAAGATTAATGGAAACATATGGTTCAAATTGCAGAATGATTCTAGTAACTACCAAAGTTTCGAGTATAATCGATCCTATTGTCAGCAGAACCCAAATAATCTTAATATCTCAGGTAAAGTTTAATGAATTCAAAGAATTGATGCTAAATATTGCTGAACAAGAATCATTAGAGATTTCAGATGAAATCATCGAAATATTGTATAAAATTTCAGAAGGAAAGATCTCAAGAGCTATTGACATTTTACAATTAAGTGCCATATCTGGGAAAAAAATTGAGGTAGGAAATCTATATTCTAATTCTCAGAAGTTTCAAAACACCTTACTTAAAAGTCTTTTACTCATATCCCTTAAGGGAAATTTCCCAAAAGCAAGGGAAATCGCACGCGACCTCATATCAGATTATAAATATAATGCTCATGAAGTATTTTTGTTATTGCTTGACGAATTAAATAATCTCCCCGTAAGTAGGTTCACTCGGAGCAAATTAATTAATTTAATAGCAGATTCGGATTTTAGGGCTCTAGGGGGAAGAGATAATGATATCCAAATTTCTGCGTTATTATCAAAAATTTGTCTATTTTCGGAAAATTTGTGAGGATCTTATTAAATTGTCAAAAAAAGAAATCAAGATTCCTTGGGTTGAAAAATATCGTCCAAAAAGAATAAAAGATATGGCTTTACCTACGGCAAAAATAAGTGGGGAGAGGGTAAAGTTAAGTGAAGAATTAATTAATTTCATAAAACGGTTTTTTGTTGAAAGAAAAAGAGTTAATCACGAAAATATTAAAATTAGAGAATTCAATAGAACTGTAATCGAAAAAGAACAAAAGGAAGAAAAAAAAATATCTACTGATAAAGCTGCTGTTTTATTAGAGGGTCCCCCTGGCATAGGAAAAACTTCAATAGTCTATGCTCTTGCTAATGATTTTAATATGGAAGTTATTGAAACTAATGCTTCAGATACCCGTACTAGAGATGCATTAGAAAAAAGATTGAAGGAGACCACAAAATCTCGAGGAATAATGGATTTTGTTAATAAAACAAAAGAAAAGTTAATCTTAATAGACGAAATAGACGGTATCTATGGTGTCCAAGATAGAGGAGCAGTTCCGACAGTAATAAATTTAATCCAGAATACTCAATTTCCAATAATTATGTGCTCTAACGAGTATAAAACAAACTTGCAGACTCTCTATAAGAAGATTAAGAGATTCGAGGTCCACCGATTACCTAAGAGAGAAATCATCAAAATCGCACAAAATATTCTAAAAAATGAAGGTATTAACACTCTCGAAGAAGATGATTTAGAATTAATAATTAATAAAAATTATGGTGATTTGAGAGGAGTGATTAACGATCTTCAAGCAATTTGTCAAGGCGCTATAGACGAAAACACAACAGAATTAATACTTAAATTACATCGAGATAGCACTGAAGAAATATTCACATTAGTTAGAGATTTATTCCATGTATCCTCTTTAAGAGAAGCCCGAAATTTAACTGACAAATCTGATGTTGATTATAACTTTTTATATAAATGGATAAATGAAAATCTCCTTACTTTTATTAAATCTAATAGGGATCTGGTAGAAGCTTTTGATAATCTTTCTTTAGCAGATGAAATTTTAGGTAGGATTCGAACCAACCAATATTGGGGATTATTGCCCTATTTTTTTGACCTTTTTGCGGGAGGTGTTGCATTATCTAGAAAAGAAACACCATTATCTAAGGGATATAAAAGAGTAGTATTCCCAAGGTATTCTACCGGGGGATATTTTTCTTTAACTAATACTGAAAGAGAGCTCGCCGAGAAGATAAACAAAAGATATGAAATTTCTCAGATTGATTTCGTTCAAAACTTCCTTCCATTTTTAAAGATTTTATGTACAACGTCAAGGAGACAGCTCAAAAATATAAGTGAATGGTTAGATTTAGATGCTAAAGAAAAAAAATTATTAAAATAAATTTTTAAAAAATAATATTTTAATTTGCTCGATATTTAGCAAGCTGTTCTACATAAATTTTCCATGCATCATCATAAACTTTATCAATAAGGGCTTTATGCTGTTCTGGATTGGATAATAGTTTTTTCATCCTTTCTTTCCCAAGATCAGTTATTTCCTTGGCAATTAGGAGTTTTTCCTGCATTGGCAATGACGAGATGGTTGCTGCTTTCTCATGATTTTTTTCTTGCCAATCTCTCATAGAAAACATTGCATTCCCTTGTATGGCCATTGATGATAGTGGTAGACGCTCTGCTATTATATCTGATAAGATTTTTATACTTCTTTGTTGTTCTTGTGAAAGATTAACTGTAGTATAATCTTCTTCAAGCTCTTTTTCGGCACTTGTTTTGAATTTTATATATTCTACCATAAAAATCACTAACATTGTAATAAAAGAATATAAATATAGTTATTATTAAAAAAAGGAAATTACGTGTTGTTCGCCAGAATAATGATCTAAATACTAATCTTTTTATAAAAATATGGTTTTTTAGCACCATTAATTTAAGATTTACACAAATTTGAACACTTTTATTAGAAAAGTCATTGTAAATTTGGATGTCATCTTCTTATGAGGAATTGAGAGAATTAGTGAGAGTTCAGAAACTACCAACGGTCATTTGTGATATGGAAGCATTTAATCAAAATTTTAGATCTCCAAAAATGAGTAGATAACATCGTAAAATATATGGCGAAGATAGAATCTAAATCGAAACTAACAAATTTTAAAAAATAATTTTAGGTACATATAAACCAATTTTCATTTTTGATTGATATTTTCAATAAAAAACATATATAAACAACAGAGATTTAATTTTACTCTTACCCATAAATTTAAATAGGCATTTACTATTCTTAAAAGATAAAAATAATATTCACTAAGTGTGTTATATGTCTGAAGTAAAACAAGGAGAGATAAAAGCTGGTGTGGTAAAAAAGTCCAATTTAACTATACAAATTGCTGGAGGTGCGATCTTTGGTGCACTCTCCGCTGTTTTTGCTTTCATGATCTCACCGATTATTACCGCCTCAAGAATTCCGGGGTGGCAAATTGCTATGTTCGATCCTACGTCTTGGGTATGGATAATTTGTTTTTTGGTCTTTGGTCTAAAAGCCGGATTAATAAGTAGTGCAACGGGTTCTATAGGTTTATTGATTATTGATCCAAGTGGATGGGTTGGTCCTTTATTTAAATTTTTCGCGACTATTCCTTTAATACTTGTACCTTACTTTATATTCAAGTTAAAAGAGAGCCAAAAGTTAAAAGAGCCAAAAAATTTTATTTTAAGTGGAATAGCTAGTATAGCAGTAAGAATAGTAATAATGATTCCTTTTAACTTGCTCTTTTTTGCAACTATTTGGGCAGATTATTTTACGTTCATGAGTCTAGAAGTGATCGGTATTGCTAATATAACAGGGTTATCGGCAGTTTTAATTTTTACACCAATAATAAATCTATACACAAGCGTATTAGATCTGGTTATTCCCTATATCGTCGTATTCGTGTCAAAACTCGATGAAAAATTTGCTATTTGGTAATTATTTTTTTTCTTCTTCTTTTACTTTTTTTAAATTTTAATTGTTCATTGTTCAAAGGTAGATGAATTCTCGGTATTTTACCAAATTTGATCCCCATTTTTTTGAACTAAATGATATTGTTTAAGTTTAAAATTTAAGAATAATTTTCAAGCGTATGGAACTTACTAAAGAAATACAAGAATTTCTTCACAAAGATGCATTAGGACGTTTTTTAAGATATGTAAAAGTTTGGACGACATCGGATGACACTAAAGAATCAGTTCCAACATCCGAGAACCAATTAGAATTAGGAAAACTGATAGTCGAAGAACTTAAAGAGCTAAACCTTGAAAATATTATTCAAGATGAATACGGATTTGTTTATGCATATCTTCCACCTAGTAATGGATTTGAAAAAGTACAGTCTATTGGCTTATTAGCACATATGGATACCTCACCTTCAGTAAGTGGAAAGAATGTAAAACCAATTATTCATAAGAATTACGATGGGAAAGAAATAAAATATACTTCTAATAAAGAACTGATATTGAGTATTGATGATTCTCCTAACTTAGGAGAATATATCGGGCTTGATATTATAACTTCTGAAGGAGATACGTTATTAGGAGCAGATAATAAGGCCGGAATTGCTGAAATTATGGCAGCTTGTTCTGCTTGGCAAAAATATACGCAGTTAAAACATGGGCCTGTATACATATGTTTTACTACCGATGAAGAAACAGGGCTAGGAATTAGTAACGTCAATAAAAAGAAAATCCCTGAAATTTGCTATACTATAGATGGTGGGGAAATGGGCGAGTTGGAATTCGAATGTTTTGATGCTTGGCGAGCTGATTTTAGATTTAAAGGTTTAAATGTTCATCCGGGACATGCTAAAAATAAGATGATCAATGCAATCCAAATCGCAAGTAGATTTTTTAGCGATCTTCCTGAATCTGAAACGCCCGAAAATACAGAGGAGAGAGAGGGATATTTTCATCTATCCAAGTTGCAAGGAACAGCTGAGGGAGCTACTGCCAGAATGATAATCAGAGATTTCGAAGTTAAAAATAATCAGAAACGTATACATTACTTAAATAGTTTAATTCAAACTTATGAGATTCGGTACCATGGATTAAAGATAGAAATAGATTTTACGCACCAATATCAAAATATGTATAAATATATAGAGAAAAAACTCCTTGTAGTCGATTTAGCTAAGCAATCAATAGAAAGAGCTGGATTGGAAGTAAAAATACCTCCCATAAGGGGTGGAACAGATGGAGCTCGATTAAGTGCAGATGGGATAATTACACCTAACATTTTCTCAGGAGGTAATTTATTTCACTCAAGAAAGGAATTTATCCCCACGTTAGCACTACAAAAAGCAACGGAAGTTCTATTATATTTAGCTCATTCATGGACGCAGCAATAAAATTCTAACTTTTTCCAATTATTTTATTAAAATCTGTCCTGACAAACACGAGAATAAAGATAAATAGTAAAATAGAATTATAAATAAATGCCCACGTAAATGAATATGTATCATATATGAAACCAAAAAGAATTGATTCTCCAAGGGAGATTAAGCCAACAGAGAAATAGTAATATCCATAAGCTCTTCCTCTTTTGTTTTTTCCGGCTAAATCGGCAATATATGCCCTCGTTATTGGATCTACAGATGCTAAATAAATCCCAAATAAAATGAATATAACAATAATGAGGATTAGAGAAGATACTGAAGGATTAATTGGAAAAGCCAGAATTAAACAACTTATTAGCAATACTGATAGTCCTATAACTATTATAGGCTTCCGCCCAATTTTATCTGAGAGAGAGCCTAAAAAAGGGGAAAATAACATGTAAAAAATGTTTGTGAGTAAATAAAATAATGGTATTAAAAAAATATATTGCGATAGAATATAATCTTGCGACCTAATCATGAGAAATGCAATATCTAAGCTTGCAAATTCAATTACACCAAGGATTATGATTAGTTTTATGAATTTTTTATCAATTTTGTCTACCCTTGGTTCTCCATAATATTTTGATTTGGTTTCATCAAATTTGGATGGATCCACCTCTTTAATTGTTAGAATTAAAGCTATAGCACAAAATCCTGGAAAAATTGAGAAGAAAATAATTTCAGAAAAGCTCCATGCCCAGAATAAAAATAAAAACGCTAAAAGTGACCCCACTACTGCGCCTAAAGTATCCATCGCTCTATGCATACCAAAAGCTTTCCCTTTCTCTACAGCATAGTAGGATATCAATGTATCCCTTGAAGATGTTCTTAGACCTTTACCTATTCTATCAATAGATTTTAAACCTAATATAAACTCCCAGGTAGGACTGAAAGCTATAAACGGTTTTGAAAGATTCGAGACTGTGTAACCTGCTACAACAAAAGGTTTTCTCTTATTAATCTTATCACTCCACCATCCCGAAACACCTTTTAATATGTTTGAAAGTGCTGTTGTTAGGCCTGCAATAAGGCCTAATACAAATGCAGGATTCTCTTCAGCTAATTCCACTATAAATAATGGTAATATACTTTGAATCATTTCACTTGAAACATCAGTAAAAAAAGAAACCAATCCCATTATAAAGATTGGGACAGAAACCCCAAAAATTAGTTTTTTTTTGTTATCCATAACCATCCAAATCTCTTTGAATAAAGTAAATATTCAATTCTAAATTTTATATCTATTGGAATTATTAAGTTTTGTTTAACTTTATAAATTCCCGTAAAATTATTAATAATAAAAAGAAACAATTATATTGTGATTCCAATGTCAGAAGAAGAAAAAACCTTAAGTGCTATAGATGAAACAATACAAGCTGCTGAAACTAATTTCCGCGAGTTCATCGAAGTTTTGGAGAATTCGAGAAGTGAGTTAGTAAAGCTTGAAAATGATAAAAAAGAACTGAGTCAAGAAAAAGATAAACTTGAAAGTGAGAAGAAACAGTTAGAGAGCGAAAAGTCTAGCTTAGAAGCTGAAAAAAAGCAATTAGAACTAGATAAAATGAAATTAGAGGAAGCAACAGAAAAACTAGAGAAAGAAAAACAAGAAAGAGATCAGAAAATTGGGGATTTAACTGGAGAACAAATGAAATTATTAGAGGAATATAAAAAAGTTAAAGTAGAATTAAAAAAGTTTATGAAGGCAACAGAAGAAGCAGAACATTCAGAATTTAATTTTGAAAGGGTTCGTGCCTTATTATCAATATATTCTATTTTAGTTTCAGAAATTTGGCAAGGCCAACCACACTATCGGATTTTAATGGCTTTACACGGAGATAAAGAGGAATGGACAAGGAACGAAATTAAAAACACTACCGGAATCGGAGGTGCTTTTGTATTACGTTCAGTTCAAGAATTAGCAAAAGTAGATCTGGTAGATTATGATATGGATACGCAAGTAGTTAAGTTAAAAAAACGTCTATTTCCAAAAAAAGCGTTAGAAGAAAAGAAATAAAGAACACTACGTAAATTATTTTTCATTAAAAGAAATTCCAAATCTGATTCCAGCTACAGAGAAATTGGTAGAATTATTAATGAGTTAAGGTTCCATGGCCACAATGCTTGTCCTTAATGGCTATATGCCCATATTTCTTTTTTCTCATTAATCCTTCAATTCTTTGCAATTCCTTTAGGATTTTGCTTTCAGAACTATCGAAATAATGCCTCTCTTGGTCATTTCTATTTCTTTTTATTATATCGAAATGCCCAAATATTTTCGCTCGGGGATGATGTTGGGTACCTGTTAATTTCTTACCATATTCTATATACAAATGGTATCTTCCCTTGCTAGTTTTACGATAAAATTCTTCGGTTGATAACCACACACCTTTAAAGTTAAGAGATTTATTATTCATTCTCCTAAAAATATATCCTACACTTACTAGAAATTCATGATTGATTACGGCGATGGAAATGGCAATCAATACATTATTGAACAAGATTGTATTGAATATAATCCCGTCAAGCCCAAATTTAGTTCGAGTGGGATTTATGACGGAGGAGATTACGTGAGAAAAAAAAAATTACTCAACAGCAATACAACAAATGCATCAATTTTTAAAGATGCCATAGCAAACGAAGCAAGTCACATCAAAAATAGAGTGAAAATGTCAGGTGCAATAACAATGCAAGAAGGAAAAGTCGTTAAA
>CAZRBD010000036.1:0-28729 GCA_964598265.1 uncultured archaeon | reverse complement strand
TCTAAAGGATATCTTGAATTAATAAAATTTGAAAGACTTATTAAAGAAGCAGATATTTCTGATTATTGTACATTCTCTTCTGGAACAGTAAGGGGACTTGATTATTATACAGGAATTATTTATGAAGTATTTGATACTGGAACTGAAAATATAAGAAGTATTTTTGGGGGTGGTCGTTATGATGATCTTCTATCATTATTTTCAGATGAAAAAATAACCGGTACTGGATTTGGTATGGGTGTTTTGATGCTCTCGTTATTCTTGAAAACTTATAACTTAATACCTGACTGGATAAGGGAAAAAGATTATACAGATATGATTTATCTTGCATCAATTAATGAAACAGTTTCTGGGTATACTCTTGAACTTGCAAGAATCCTTCGAGATGAAGATCTTCCTTGTATTGTAGATTATAGCTTTAAAAATTTAAAAAACCAACTAAGTAGAGCAAGTGATCTTGGAGTGTCAATATCAATTATAGTTGGACCTAATGAGATGAAGCAAAAAAGCGCCACTATTAAAAATATGGTCTCAGAAGAACAGAAAACTGTAGATTTAGAGCGATTAATTGAAGAAGTTTATAACATACTAGATGAAATTGAAGATTCTACATAGTATGCATTTTTTTGATTTGGATTATGCGAGTTTCTTTAGTTACTAGTTGAAGAAAATGCCCATATTACTATGTTTAGGCTTTTACAATGAATACAAGTTATCCAAAGAACTTGCTTTCAATTGAATCATTTGGAAAAAAAGCATAAGAAAAGAGAGAGCAAAGGATTAAATTGAGAAACTTGAGAGCTAATTTAATGTAGCTATACGAAAAAACTTTAAAATAAAATGCAAAATGATGAAATAATTAAAAATTAAATTAAATAATATTTATCCTAAATTTAATACTATTTCAGGAAAAAAACTAATTAAAGTGAAAAAAATAAAATGAGCAATAATACAAAGGTAATCAAGGAACTTTCTAAATTAACTGGGAAAGACTTTCGAGTTTTTGATTCCAAGTTTCTTGATAATAATAGGGAAAATTCTGACTATATGTACTCTGTTCAAGGGGAGGATATTATATTTATCGGGTTAGATTTAATGAAATTAAATCTTGAAGATAAAGTGTTAGAAGATATTGAAAAATCTTTGAGTAATTTAAAAAATCTAAAGGGTTTAAGTATTGAGTACAACAAGAATAATGAAGTTCCAGGATTTATTAGGAATTTTAACAATTTAGAAACTTTAAATCTACAAAAAAATAATTTAAAATCGTTACCTGACTGGATGAAGGAATTCAAGAATCTAAAATATTTAAATTTGGAATTTAACAATTTACAAATATTACCAGAATGGCTTGGAACTTTAACTAATTTAGAAACTCTTAAATTAGAAAAAAATACTCTTGAATGGAATGAGATTAACCTCGAGATATTAAAGAGCATATGTGAAAGAAATGGTAATATTACCGCTACAAGATTATTAAGCCTTCAAGCGTATCATAACTTTCCAACAGAACAAATAGAAATTATCAGAGAGCTTGAAAAAGAAAATACTGAAAAAGAAAAATTAGGACAAAAAGTTAACCGAATTAATATAAAAGTTGAGGAAGGAAGAGTTGTTGAATGGCGGTTATTTGAATACAATATTATTTCTTTACCCGAAAATTTTGGAGTCTTTAATCATCTAAGATCCATGATTATATCCCGGAGTAAGATTGAAACCTTACCAGAATCCTTTGGAGAGTTAAAAGACTTAGAAACTCTAGACTTATCTAATAATAAGCTAATTTCTTTGCCTGAGTCTTTTGTTAATTTGACCGCGATTAAAAATCTAAATCTAAATAATAACCAGCTTACCGAGATCCCTACACAGTTATGGGCACTTAAAGAGCTTACCAAATTAAATTTAAGCAATAATCCTTTTAATCCAGAAGATGCAACTATTTCACAAAAAGTACCAGATTTAATAAGAAAACACCTTAGAAAAAAGGCGACAATAAGAGTTTTTATATCTCATGCAGTTGTTGATTTTGAACCTTATCACATAAAAGATCTCGTAGATTACCTAGTAGCACAAAAAGATATCTCTCAAGTTTTCTTTTGCGAGGAGGATCTTGCCGGAAATATTGACGAATGGATGTTAGATGCTCTACAAAAGTGCCACTTGATTTTATTTATTGGTACACAAAAATCAGTTTTTAATTCCCCCGATTGCGCTAATGAATTACAACTTGCTGATAAATTTTCTATCCCCGTTATCCCATTAAAAGGTCAAGATATAAATTGGCCAGATTTAGCTGAAATAAACCTTTCGCGTGAACTTGGTTTAGAATATGATAAAGAAAACTTCAATGAGTTTTTCGAAAAGCTATATAAGTACATTCTTAATTTTAAGCAAGAAATTGACTTAATGGATAAAGTATCACGACAAAGAGGGATAACTGATATCTATGAAAGATTTCGGCTTATGTTAGATGAAACTATCAATGATATGAAAAGAAAAATGGATGATTTAGCAAAACGAATAGCAAAACTAGAAGAAAAATCCAATTAGTAAAGAGGATTTTAGAAAATTTTCGTTTATATTATCAAGAGAGAGATTGTATTGATAATATGCTAACTATTTTTTCCCAATAAAATTTGATATTCCAATCTTTTTTTTCTTTTATCTTAGGGGATAATTCTTTTAAAACTGCTTTTATTTTTAGAGATTCAAGATAGTTTATACTAGGAGCTATCAATCCTAACATAAACTGTTTTTCACCGCTCCTAAGAGTGAGATCGGGATATGAATCGAAATAAATATAGCCATCATTTTTTATATTTTCTATATTAAGAAGTAATCCTTCACCCTTAGTTATTTTACTATTACCATAAATAACTTGAACGCTTTGATACAATTGAGTCCCAATATCTTCAAGAGAAAAACCAAAATCTTCTTTTTTAGGATAATGAGATATTAATTTAGGACCATAAAAATCATCCCAAGAGACTTCTATAAGAATAATTTTCTTTTTTTCAACCGGGATACCTGGAGGAGTTATGTTTAAGGAAGTTAAAAGTTCCGTTACTTTATTTTTAATCGATTCAGTTCTTTTTCTTCTAGATATTTTTCCAGTTATAATAGCTAGTAAATCCTGTCCTCTAAATGGTTTAATTAAGTAATCATCAACTCCCAGTAATTTACCAAAAATTATATCTGTAGGGGAAGTTTTGACACTCAGAAACAGAAATGGAATTGTATTCCATCGGGGATCATTTGATACAACCTTAAAGAAATCATATCCATCCATAATAGGCATAACAATGTCGCTTATTATGAGATCTGGAAGATCTTCTAGTTCCCCGAGCATATCAAGGGCTTCTTGCCCATTTTGTGCAGTTATAACATTATAATTATTGAGCTCAAGCGTTGTTTTTAAATTATCTAAGACAACGGAGTCATCATCAACAGCTAGAATTAAAGATTTCAATTTTCAATTACTGCGTAATTTTTATTATACTGTCAATCAAAAATTTTTTGAATATATATTTTTCTAAAAAGAAAATATTTTCTTCTTACATTCCTAGGGGAAGTAGGGATAATCCATTTTTGTCCTTGAAGCATTAAAAATTATTATTTATTTAATAGAAATTCAAAAAAAATTATATTATAGAGAGATAATTATATAAATGAAGAGGAGAGGGATTTTTAACTCAATTTTCTCTTTTAAATTAGAAAAATATGTAGCGAGATTGTAGAAAATTGAATTTTATTGAAGATTTAATAGGTTTAATACAAGAAAAGAAAAGTGTTGTTTCTATGGGGCTTGATCCTCGAATGGATAATGAAGGTGAAATACCTCAATACTTAATTGAAGAATTTGAAAAACCAAATAAAATAATATTAGAATTCAATAAGATATTAATAGAAAACACTTGTGATTTAATTCCTGTTGTTAAACCACAGATGGCTTTTTACGAGAAATACGAGGCTTTAGATGCCTTAAAAGAAACTATAAAGTTTGCTCACAAAAATGATTTATTAGTAATTTTAGATGCAAAAAGAAACGATATTGGAAGCACATCTGAAGCTTATGCTTATTCAATATTTAAGAATTTTAATGCAGATGCTTGTACCCTAAATGCCTACTTGGGATTTGATAGTATACGGCCTTTTTTAGAATTTAAGGATAGGGGGATTTTCATTTTGGTTAAAACATCAAACCCAAGCAGCACTGAATTCCAAGATTTATTTAGCGTAAAAATTGATAACATATCATCAGATATTACTGAGCAAAAAGTCGAAGGATTAGTTTTAAAGAGAAATTACATACGTTTAGCTGAATTAATTCGAGATTGGGGTAAGGATTTGAAATCTTTTTCAAATTTTACAAACCTTGGAGCAGTAGTAGGTGCGACATATCCTAAAGAGTTAAAAAATATTAGAGAAATAATGATGAATTCAATAATTTTACTTCCGGGTTATGGAAAACAAGGTGCAGATGCAAAAAATATTAAATACGGCTTTTTTGATAACGGTTCTGGAGGTTTAGTGAATTCTTCAAGAGGAATTATTTATGCTTATAATAAAAATAAAAAATACTCCCCAGATCAGTTTGGAAAAGCCTCAAGGGCCGAAATAATCGAGATGAATAAAAACATTAATCAAGAAATAGGATTTTAGGTATAATTTTAAATTAAACTGATAAGTGTATCCAAATTGTTTCCTAACATAATCATCGCAGCAGTAATGGGCAAAAGAACAAGAATTACTATTACGAGTGATCTTTTCATTCCAAGCCTGTGAAGGACATTTATAACATTTAAATCAATAAATGCGGAAAATAAAATTGTGGTAGCCATACCTCCGATAGTAAGACCTCCACTGCTAGCTCCTCCCGTCACACCACTTAATATCATGGGAGTGCTTATAAAAAAGATAAGCCCGAATTGGATAAAGAAGCTAGCGAATACCCATTTCGTATTTACTTTAACATCTGCTTTAGTTATAGCCAATCCTATCCTAAAAACGAGAACTCCCACTAATAATAACACAGCTATCATTATGAATGGCATATATTGGTTAAGTTGAGCGCGAGTTATTTGGAGGAACATTTGTATCACCTAATCTTATTAAAGGTTAATTTAAAGAAATCAAATTTATTTTTATGCTACATTTTATAAGAAGAAACATTTTAGATTTAAATTTATTTAATTATAATTAATCATTTAAATTTGCAATATACATCAAAAGTTTTTATTTGGAGGAATTAATAAAGTAGAAAGGTAAAAAATGCAATGGTAGAAACAAAGAAAGAAGTTATACATAATAACGATGAAGAACCAAGGATTGCTGTGTATGTTTGCCGATGAGGGTTTAATATTGCAGAAATTATAGATACAGAAGCCCTCTCTGAATTTTCAAAAACACTTCCAAATGTTGTCGAAGCGATAGATTATATAAGTCTTTGAACCGAGCCTGGAGCAGAGTTTATCAAAGAAAAGATGATCGAAAGTAAAGCAAATAGATTAGTTGTTGCCGCTTGTACGCCTAAAACTCATGAGCCAGTTTTCAAAAGTGTACTAGAATCAATGGATATAGACCCGTCTTTCCTAGAATTCGTAAATATACGTGAACATTCGTCTTTTGTGCACAGACACGATAAAAAAGGTGCTCAGAAAGTAGCTGAGGATGCTATTCGATCTGGAGTAGCTAGAGCCTCTGTGCTTGAAAAAATACTAATAAAAGAAGTTGATATTACCAAAAAGGCTTTAATCATTGGTGGTGGAGTTTCAGGATTATCTGCGGGAATAGATTTAGCTGAACAAGGGTTTGAAGTCCACTTAGTAGAAAAAAGTCCCACTATAGGAGGGAAGATGGCTAAATTAGATAGAACTTTCCCCACAGATGATTGTAGTATTTGAATTTTAGGACCAGTTATGTTACAATCAGCAAGAACACCAGGATTAAATTTACATACTTATAGCGAAGTAGATGATGTTACTGGTTTTATTGGTAACTTCAAAGTAAAGATAAAAAAAAACGCTCGGTATGTTAATAAAGATTGTAACGGTTGTGGAGCTTGTTGGGAGGTTTGCCCTGCGTACGGATATAATGAATTTAATGAAGGAATGGATTCAAGAAGAGCCATATATTCTTCATTTGCTCAGGCAGTTCCCTCGATAGCTCAGATCGACATGACTAGGTGTATAAAATGTGAACTTTGCATTGCTGCTTGTGAAGTAGATGCGATAGATTTTGATCAAGAAGATGAAATGTTAGAAATTGAAGTAGGTACAATTATAGTCGCAACGGGGTGGGATGAATTCGAACCTCCAACAGGATATTTAGGCTATAATTTATATTCTAATGTGATAACTCAACTGAAGCTTGAAAGAATGCTAGCTCCAAATGGACCAACATTTGGACATCTGATTAGGCCATCTGATGGAAAGGAACCCAAAAGAATCTTATTTATTCAATGTGTAGGTTCAAGAGATTTAAATATGAATACTTATTGCAGTTCAGGGGTATGTTGTATGATTTCTATCAAGAATAGTAAATTAATAAAACAGCATTCACCTGATTCAGACGTTACCGTAGCGTACATGGATATGCGAGCTGCAGGAAAAGATTATGAAGAATATTTTACAGCTTCAAGAAGAGACGGGATAAAATACATAAGAACAAACGTCAGCAGAATAAAAGAAGATCCAAATACTAAGAACCTAAAGATCGTGATGCAAAATACATTAAGCTCTGATAGATTAAAAGAACTTGAATTTGATTTAGTAGTGCTATCTGCTGCAATGGTTCCAGCAAAAGGCATTGAAAGAATACAAAAAATTCTGAAGCTAGAATATAGCCAAGATGGATTTTTTAAAGAATTTCATGCTCGACTTAACCCTATAGACACAAAAATACCCGGAATCTCTTTAGCTGGTGTTGCTCAAGGTCCAAAATCTATAGCAGAATCAATAGTTCAAGGTAGAGCTGCAGCTTCTTCATTAGCTAGAATAATGGGAAAAGATAAATATAGAATTCTACTGATACGGGCTTCGGTTGAAAAAGAAAGGTGTGCAAAATGCGGTTTATGTGAACTAAATTGTCCATACAATGCTATTACCTTAATGAATGATGGAGCTGATGTGAATGAGATACTCTGTAGAGGTTGTGGAGCGTGCTTGGCTAATTGTCCATCAGAAGCAATTACTTTAAGATATTATAGAGAACCTCAATACGAAAGGCAAATTGATGCAATTTTAGAAGAAATATAAAGAGGTAAATTAAATGACAAAAACTTCAATTGAAGATATAAAGATTTTAGCTTTCCTTTGTTGGAAGTGAGGATACGGAGCAGGAGATATGGCAGGAACAATCAGAGCGCAATATCCTGCCACACTACGACACGTAAGAATTAACTGTGCCGGAAGGGTTACTCCTTCTTTAATGATGCGAGCAATAGGGAAAGGAGCTGACGGTGTAGTCATTGGAGCTTGATATCGTGGTGAGTGTGACTATGAAACTGGCAATTTAGTAGCAGAAAAAAACGTAATTTACACTAAAGAAATATTGAAAACAGTAGGAATCTCACCAAAAAGGGTTCAATTATTTCATTGTAGTGCCGCAGAAGGACAGCGGTTTCAACAGGAAGCCACTCGAATTTCAGAAGAAATCCAGAATTTAGGCAGTAATCCTCTTAAAAATTCGAAAACTTCAAATAAAGAAGGATCGGATTCCAAAAATAGTAGTAACCAAAAAACCGAATAGAATGACTCTTATAAAAAAATTTTAGTTATAAGAAGACTAACCTCGCAATGGTTTCGGATTTACTTTAAATATCTTTTTGATTTATTTATTTAAAAATTTTAAGTCTTTTTCTTAATTTTTTATGTTATAATTAATTATTAATGTTATATTCAAATTTTAGTTTATGTGAGCTTAAGATGGGAAAGGATACAACAAAAAAACTAGAAAAAGCAGAACAACTTTATAAAGCCATGCAATATAAAAGAGCCGCAAAATTATTTAAATCTCTTGGAAATGATTTTTTAAATTTAAACAATTTTGAATTTGCAAAAGATTGCTTTTTTAAGGCAGCTAAATGTTTAATTAACGAAAAAAAATATTTTTTAGTTGTTGATTCATTAAGAAATGCTGGAAATGCATCCCTTTTTAAATATGATTTTTTGGAAGCTCAAGAATTCTTCAAAGACGCTTTAGAATACGTACCTAGTTTACGGAATAGTACAGATCGCAACCAATATTTTATTCTATTTTCATGTCTATCGTATTTTTGTTCATTTGTAGAAGGTAAACGTGAAGAGGGGATTAATTTAATCAAGAAAGTTAAAGTTTATGTAGACGACACTTATTTTAAAGAGAATCCCCTTATTCGTCTAGTAAAGGATATTACTATTGCGATTAAAGATAAAAAAGAAAGCTATATGACTAAAATCGAAAAGGAATTTAACCAAAACAAACTTCGTGAGGGTGAATCTCTTTTAGCAAAACAAGTTTTAGTGATAGTAAAGACTCTTATTTCTTTAAAAGCAAAAATTAATTTTGACAAAAATGAATATAAAACTAATGAAATTATAACTCTAAAGTTAGAAATTGACTCAAAAGCATTATTAGACATTTCACAAAACTCATTTTATAAATATATACCAAAAGAATTAAAAATATTTAAAATTGGTATAAAATTCTCCGATAACTTCACTTCCCATAAAAGACCTGATCTACCTATAGTTATAAAACCAGGTCAGACACATCTATTTGAGTATTTGATTAAACCGCATTTCCAAATGGAAAAAAATTTTATTGGTCCTATTATATTAACTTCTGAATTAAACGGAAATTTAAAATTCTTTTATAAAATTAATGAAATTTTAAAACTAAGGCTAATTTCTCCCCTTCCTACATTAGATATATCTATAAATAATCTGAGACCCCCACTAATAGGGAAAACTTTTCCGCTTGAAATTTTAGTTGAAAATAATAGTGAAGGGGAAGCATTAGACTTAAATATGGAAGTAAAATTTCCTGATAAAATAAAAGTAATTAGGGGAACACTAAAAAAACAAATTTATTCCCTTAAATCAAATGAAAATATGAAATGGGAAATAAATCTTAAACCATTAGAAGCGGGAGATTATATAATTAAAATAGAAACAAAATTTAACGATCCAGATCAAAACCTTATCGAAGATACCAAAGAATTTCCCTTTTCAATAAAATTATAAATTCTTTTTTGTTTTATATATCTCTATCTTGAAATAAAAAGAGATATTAGAACATGAAATTAAAAGTAAAGAAAATCGATTTTGAAACGGGAAATATTAAATCAGTTGTTTTAAATATTAAAGATGCTCAGGAATTAGGACAAAAAGCCGGAGAACGTGTCTTCATAAAAAACATTAAGACTAAATCTATTGAAAATAAGTTTTGGGTCGCTATTATACAAATTGACCACTTAGGTTCTATTGTTAAACCAGGTGAGATCGGTATATTTCTTAACATCTTACGCGAAAAAAGGGGTCTAAAAAATGAGATATTTATCTCGGTAAAACCCGCTGATCCCCCAGATTCATTTAAATTCATTCAAAACAAAATAAAAGGAAATAAATTAACTAGCGAAGAAATTAATAGTATCATAACCGATGCAATCTCAGGGGCCTTATCACGTATAGATCTAGCAGCATTCATTACAGGGGTGTCGATTAACGGAATGGATAATGAAGAGATGACTTCTTTAACCTTATCAGAAACTAGGAGTGGAGAAATATTTTATTTCGGAATGGATGTCTATGATAAACATAGCACTAAAATTTACAATTCGTAAATTTTGTTAAAAGGTGGAGTCCCCGGAAATAAAGTCTCTCTTATTATTGTTCCTATTATCGCAGCTGCAGGTTTAACAATCCCGAAATCATCCACAAGAGCTATAACATCCCCTTCTGGGACAGCAGATTCTATGGAAGTTCTAGCCCCCGTAACTTTCCCCTCAGAAGAATTAAAGGAAATTGTCTCTAAAAACAATGCTTGTATAATTTGGGGTGGAGCTCTTGAAACAGCCCCAGCAGATAATATATTAATTGAAATTGAGCGTCCACTACATATGGATCCCATTGGATTAATGATTCCTTCTATTTTAACGAAAAAATTATCATTAGGAGTCAAAAAACTTGTACTTGATATACCAGTTGGCCAAGGAACAAAATTTCCCACTCCGGATAAAGGAAAACTATTTGCTTACTTATTTAAAGAAATTGCAGCCAATGTAGGAATTGAAGCAGAATGTGCATTAACATTAGCACATCAACCAATTGGGCATGCTGTTGGACCTGCTCTGGAAGCAAGAGAAGCGCTAATATTATTAAAAGACTATTCTGCAGGACCTAATTCATTAATAGAAAAATCTACAGATTTAGCCGGAATTCTCTTAGAAATGGGTGGTAAAGCGCAAAAAGGTGAAGGACAACTATTAGCAAAAGATATATTGAGATCTGGAAGAGCGTTTAGGAAAATGATGCAAATAATTGAAGCTCAAGGAGGAGATCCAAACATTTCTCCAGATGACATTGAGGTTGGACCATTTGTAAAAGAATGTTTTGCGACTAAAAATGGATATATTGTTGAAGTTAATAATTCATTTGTTAATCAAATTGCGAAAGCAGCGGGTTGTCCAAGCTCGAAGAGTTCTGGTGTAGAAATTATAAAAAAACAAGGAGCAAAAATAAAAGAGGGGGAGATTATTTTTAGAATATATTCCCATAGTGAATCTAAGTTAAGAAAAGCAGTTAAGATTTACAATTCTACAGGTGGACCTATTCGTCTCGGTGGAATGATAATTGAAAGAATTTAGTTTAGAGGAAGTATGCCATTAACACCAAAAGCAATTTACAAGGATTACAAAAACAATGATTTGGGTAAGGAATTTTCAGTAGACCTATTACTCAATATAATAGACCATGCTGAAACCGTTGAAACTCGAAAGGAAAGTATTAAAATGCTTGGGAAGATACAACCTAACGATGTGAAGACTTACAAATTCTTAGAACACTTAATTATTTCCGATACGAACGAAGAAGTTAGAGCTCTAACTTGTAATGTCTTGAGAAATAATTACTTAGAAAAAGCTCTAACTCCAATCTCATGGGTGATTGAACATGAAATGTCATTAAAGTGTCTAATAATTGGAGTCAAGACCTTACGGGATATTGATAATAATGAATCAAGATCACTATTAATTGAAAAATTGGATATATTTTATAGAAAAGAAGATAAATTTAATCTTAAAAGAATAACAGGAAAGAGAATTTTTAATAAATTTTCGAATAGGGAGCTTTCAGAAATCCTCATTAATTATTTTATTATTTCTTTCTTGGTTTCTACATTTGGTTATGTTAAATATAAATTTGATAGTTCTGCTTTGATAACGGAGTTAGATATGTCAAATGTAGAATGTTTTGAACCAGGTAATCGAAAACAAGAAAATTTAATTGAGTCAATTTTATCGTTAAAATATATAAAAAAATTAGACTTAAGGTTTAATCGCCTGAACAGAATACCGAAACTAATAAATTTTTCAATGGAAGAGTTAGATTTGAGTTATAACAAAATTGTTAAACTTCCAAAATTTAACAAACTACCCAGCGTTAAAAATCTGAACTTAAAATCTAACAGAATACGATCACTACCGAAATCCCTTGGCTCTTTTTGTTCTCTAGAAAGCCTTAATTTAAGAAATAACATGTTAACCTATCTACCTTCATTATTCAATAATCTTACTTGTCTGAAAACTTTAGATTTACACGGAAATAAGTTTGATAAAATAAATGTGAATTTGAATAAATCCTTAAAACATCTGGAACTTGGTTGGAATAACTTTAATTTATTTCCAGATGTAATAAAGACCTTGTCATATTTAGTTAAATTAGGAATGGGGGGGAATAAATTAAAAAAGATTCCTGAATGGATTAATATATTTCAAGATTTAAAAGAATTAGACTTATATGATAATAAGATTTCTAGATTGCCTAGCTCGATAGGAACTTTAAATTCTTTAGAATCTTTAAATCTGAGAAATAATAATCTATCAAAATTACCAGAATCTTTTAAAAACTTAAAGTCTCTTAAAAAATTGAATTTAAGTTGGAATAATTTTAAAATTCTTCCAGATTGTATTATGAAACTTTCTTCATTAGAAGAACTAAATCTTTGGGGTAATATACTTGAAGAACTTCCTGAATCTATTAGTTTGTTATCTAATTTGAAAATTTTGGACTTACACTTCAATAAATTTGATAAACTATCATTTACCGTACAAAAGTTAAAACAAAATAAAGATTTAACAATCAAATTTTAAGATTAAACTATACTATTAATTAAAAACTTAAGATATATTTATTGAGTTTCATATAATTCTTTAATCTCATCTACTGTCGTCGCATCCTTAGGACTCTTTTCCGGACGTAATCTCTGGAATACAGGAAATCTCATAGAATAACCTAAGCTAGCAAATTTATCACTAATTGTTATCTCATCTCCAATAATCTCCATTACTACTTCTGGTTGAATCCAAACATCTGGTGTATCTTCACAAACGACATTTGGTGCTCGTCTTTTTATTTCGAATTTTTTCATTTCTTTTGTTAATGAATCTGATAACTCATCAGTTAAGCCTGAAAAAAAACGTGTAAAAGCATAAAATTCATCTGTGTCGGGATTATAAACAGCACCTATATAAGTCCCCAATACACCTGTTCTTCGTCCTTTTCCATAGAAAGCCCCAACTATGACGACATCTATGGAGTCTTTTAATTTTCCCCCCTCTAATCCTTTTAATTTAAGCCATAAAAATCCACGATTACCAGCTTGATAGATCGAATTTTCTTGAATTGACTTTGCCATGATACCTTCAGTTCCTTCTGCTCTAGCTTCTTTAAAAAAATCTAATAATTCCTCGGTGGAATGGATTAACTTTGATTTTACTAAACGAATCTCATCTTTTTCAACAACTATTTCTTCAAGTTTTTCTTTTCGGCTTAATAATGGTTTATCTACATAAGATTGGTCATCAAATTTTAGAAGATCAAATACAAATAAACAGACTGGAACCTCTTTTGAAATACCTTTCACATCATACTTGCGTCTCCTCTTACTTAATACTTGGAAGGGGAGCATTTTTTCATAAAAATGGTCCATGGCAACCACTTCCCCTTCAAATATAACATTGTCAGCTACAATAGACTCTCTAACCGTTCGACATACATCAGGATATTGTTCAGATATGTCCAATAAACGCCGCGAAAATAATTGTACATTATCACCTCTTTTATGGATTTGAAGCCTTTCTCCATCTAATTTATGTTCAGCAACAAAGGGGATTCCGAGTCTATTAATGAATTCAGAATATGTTTCTCGAGATGCGAGCATACTAAGAATGGGTATCCCATACCTTATATTAATCCCTTTTACATATTCTAAACCTTTTTCTGCTAGGATTCCTGAGATCTCCCCCAGATCGGGATATAATGCATAGGCTCTTTCAATAAATTCTTTATTATCTTTTAACCCCGTGAAAGCAAGTGCTAAACCCTCGATTATAGTCGGTGATTGAACTCCCACTCTTAATGTAGATGTTATTATTCGCAATAAATATTTGTTTTCTAACGGTGAACTTTTTCTCATTAATCCTCTTAATATTCCGAGTTTTATATCATGTGAACCAGATCCTTCAGTTAATGCAATCTTTTTTAATTCAGAGTATAGTTCAGAAATCTCTAAAGAAGATTCTTTTCTATTGTTATCAGCATTATAGTCAAACAATGATTTCTGCTTTTTTTCTTTTGATAAGATTAATTCCGCAGTCGCTCCTATGTCTCCTTTTTTTACCAAAACTGCTTTAATTCTTTTTCTGTCAATTCCAGAGTGTAAGGATAAAGCTTCAATTATCATTTTTTCAGCTAAACCCATTTTAGGAAATTGCTTGATGTTAGGTGCTAATTGTCCCTGTAATAAATAGATAATTTTCTCCAAGTCGTTAAAATCTCTTTTTTCCTTGATTTTTTCAAAAAAGTCTGATAATAGATCTATCATTTCAAGACGTTTCGATGTGCTTTCTAACTCTGAAAACAGCTTTGATAATCTACTGAATTTCATAATTAATCTTAAGAATTCATATAAAATTAAGATGATGTACTTTTTATCGTATTTAAATTAAAAAGAAAATATTAAAAAAATAATAATAGTTATTATAAGAGCTTAGAGAGCTCCACAAACTTTTTCTGAATTGCGAGCTTAACTTTCGAGTCGATTCCAGAGAAAGAATTTGCTGTAAAGTTTAGTTTTGCACCTTCTTTAATTGAAAATTGACATATAGGTCCATCCATCATTTCGACTGCATAACTTCCGTTGGTTTTCTTCGAAACCCATACGTCTGAAAAATGTTCTAAGATCGCAGATATAACAAAACTTATTTTCGCTTCAGTTAATAAATCCGAGCTTGAAACCTTAATTGAAGGTGCTGGTGTCGATTTTGGTCTAATTGAAGGTAATGGCTCGGTTTCATCATATTCAGAAGCTACATTTGCAGATTTATGAGATATTGTTGGTTTTGAAGCCGGTACCGATGCACTCACTGTTTTTGATACTGTAGATACAGGCGCTGGTTTGGGTTTTGTATCCTTTACAATTATTGTTTTAACCGCTCCAGATTGAAAAGTTACGACAAAGTCGTCTAATTCTGTAAACTTCTTATCTAATATTACTTGAAGTTGTTCATTTAAAGCGGTATCCTCTGGAACTTTTCCTATTTTCCTTGCATCAATTTCACTAATACTTTTAAGGTCTCGGCCAATAATACTTTTTCCAACAGTATAACCGTGACCTTTTAGAGATTCCGCCTGCCTAAGAGCAGTTCTTCTAGCAACTAATCCTTGCCTTGCACCATGCCATAAAAAGAGTGCTTCAGAACTTTCATCTAATATTATTATTGATGTATCCGGTAAAAATTTTTCTCTACCCCATTTAATTGGTTCAATTACTCCACCTTCTAATACATTGAAAATAAGCCCATACATTGCCCCGAAACACCCCTAACGATAAATATATTCATTGGTCATCTTAAATCCTTTATTATTAAATTAATAAAAAGTAGTATTGAAAGAATAATAAAAGATTAAACTTAAAAATTTTAGTTTTTACGTAAGTTCTAGATATTTTTCAATCAGTTTTATGTAAACCACAAATTAAAATTAATATATCTTCCATTTTAAAAGATTACTACATTTCACTTTCATCTAGAGGACTTAATCTCTAACAAATTTACCAATTTTATTAAAACAGTTGAAGAAAGATTAAATGATAAATTATAATTTATATTAAGTAATTACTTAAATTGTAATTTTTTACGAAACTCAACTAAAAATCCTTTCTCATATAAATTTAAATGGTATTAAAAATGGAAATAAAAGATTTATTTAGAGAGACTCTTAGAAAGTTTGTTGACTTTGAACCCCAAACTCAAACTCAAGAGCAAGGGTGGGTTAAATTAAATACTACTGAGAATCCATATCCTCCAATACCTGAAATATTGGATAATATTAAAAAAACTATAGATCAGAAAATTAGATTATACCCTGATCCTACTTCCATCGAGCTTCGTAAAGGAATTCTTAATGTTTTATTGCAGGGTAAAGACACTTTAACTAATAGAAATTCAGTTTTTATAGGAAATGGGTCTGATGAGATATTTGATATTATTTTTAAAGTGTTTATAGACCCAGGTGACGAAGTTATCCTTTTTTATCCTTCGTATGGATTATACAAATCTATAGCTACATTGTTTAATGCTAAAATCAATGAAATTCAACTAAATGAAGATTTTTCTATTCCTGAAGCAGCATACACTACAATAGGAAAATTAATGATAATTAATTCTCCAAATGATCCAAGTGGTAAATCGTTTGGGAATCCGACAATCTTAAAACTCTGTGGAAATTTTCCAGGTGTAGTTATTGTTGATGAGGCTTATGCTGACTTTTCTACTCAAACTTGTTTACCATTACTAAAAAAAATAAAAAATTTGATTGTCATTCGATCTTTTTCCAAGAGTTTTTCTCTCGCATCCTTAAGAATAGGTTATGCTTTAGCGGATGCTGAAATAATTAAAGAAATGAACAGAGTTAAATTACCTTACAATACAAATTATATTGGACAAGTTGCAGCTAAATCATGTATTCAATACAGAAAGGAAGTATTTGAACAGAATGACAAAATTCTTAAAGAAAGGATAAGATTAACTGACGAGTTAAGTAGATTTGAGGGGATAAGTGTTCTACCCTCAGATTCAAGTTTTATATTTGTTAAATTTGAGGATGAAACTAAAACATTAAAATTTGTCTGGGAATTAAATGAATTTAAAATACTTGTTCGCCATTTTAGTAAACCTGGGCTGTATAGATACATTAGGGTGACTATCGGAACAAAAGAAGACAATGATGCGTTTTTAGATGTTTTTAGAAATCTTGCTAAAAAATACTTATAATTCCAAAATTTAAAATATTAATATTATGATTAATTAAATTTATATTGAGTTGGTAGAAATTCCAAGAAAAAAATATTCTGAAAAAGCAAAAAATTTGGTAAAATGCCAATTCTGTAACTATAAAATTTCAAAACCTTATCCAAAGGATTCTTTGTGCCCAAAATGCCTTAAATTCTTACCAGAATTATTTGATTTGATTTCTCTAAAAGAAAAAAAACCGCAACCTAAGAATTTTGTAATTAAACCAACAACAGTGTCATCGAAACTTAAAGGAAAAGTAAAAGTAAAAAAAAAACCTTATAATATTTCTTTAGCGAAAGATAAGATTAAATTGAAAAAGGGAGAATACGTAAAATTACTTGGTATTACGTCAAATGAAAGAACCCAGCTCTATTGTAGTAATAGTAATTATATTTACTTATTAGAGTTGACCAATAATTTAGACTTTATTGCAACAAGTATCTTAGGAGGAGATTTAGATAAAATGCTGTTAATCTCCGAAGAGAAAAATAAGGAGGAGAAGTGCCAATTCTATGAAAAAGATGGTATTATTTATCTGGTTTATGGCAAATTCCCTGATAAAAAAGGGAAATGGATCCTTGAGCAAATGTTTAATAATTTCTCAGAATTAATACGTGGAAAAAATGTAGACAATTTAGATAAACTTGCGAAATACAATATAGAAAAAGAATTTAAAAGACGAACTCAGTTTATTTTAGAACAATATATTTCTTTACAAGAAATATTTACTGATCAAGAAATTCCATATGTTGAAGATAAAATCCGAATTGATTACATTGGATTATCTTCAATGTCTATTGGAGTAATTTCATTGTTATTAAGCGAAAAAGAATTAAATATTGATGTCCCTGGTGAATTTGATAATCCTGAAGACGAAAAAGAAATGAAAGAGTCAATGCTTACTGCTAAAATCGAAGCAATAGCAGCTAATACTCAAGGCAATACGGGAGCTACTCCGAGATGGATTGCCGTTAAGTTAGGATTTCAAAATTATCGTTTTTTAACATTTAAAAAGTACGAGAATGATTACTTCCTTTCTATGCTTTCAGAAGGAAACCTAGGAAAAATTACTCAAGTGGAAGAACTGTTAGATCCCAAAATAAGTAAAGTAACAGGCACCGTGTTTTCAGGAAATCTTAAACCATTTAACGAATTGAAAACAAAAGTTTCTAAAGATTTTGGTAAAAGAAGAAAATTTCCTCCCTTTAATTTTGATAGAATTTTATTAAGGATTCCTTGAATCGATTTACATTTAATGAAATTATAAATCTATGTTGATGTATTTTTTTTCTGTAATCATAGTGATTTCAAAGTAAAATAGATTACATCAAGAAATTAACCAAACTTGAATATTTAGATTTAATGATACGAAATGACATCCTAAATAAAATCCAATTAAAATTTGATTCAAAAATACGAGTTCTTCTCAAAAATAAGATAACAATAAAATAATAAATTTTTTTATTCTATTAATTTTGTCTTACCACTACCCCAAACACCAAGTGCTACCCCTAATTCCTTATGATCTCTGGCATATTCTTTCACCTTAATCCCTCCCATTACAGCATCGATTGCTTGTCTGAAAGCTCGAGCTCCTGCTGTTGGTCCATCCGGATGACTATGAATACCTCCCCCACTTCCTATGAGAATATCTTTTCCTGCTTCTTTAATGCACTTTTCAACCATCCCTTGAGTTATACCCCCACTCGGCATAGGTAAGGTTGGTTTTATATGTTGAAAAGGATATCTAAGGGCTTTCAGATTTTGTTCATATCTTTCCTCTAAAATCTCAGCTTTACCATAAGGTGCAGGAATGACTACAGTATCCGCACCACAGATTCTCGGTAATTTAGCGAAAGTTAGCATACTTGTCATCCCTGTCCATGGTCCCCCAAAAAAAGTACCCCCAAAATCCATGTGCCCTAAAATTGGTACTTTTATAGAGGGATCTTCTGCAATCTGCCTTAACGCCTCAAATCCTGTTGTTAAGTAATTTATCATTAGAGCATTTGCTCCCAAATCTATCATTTTATCTGCATATTCAAACATTTCTGGAAATTTAGTGGTGATGTTAATTGTATATAACGTTTTTTCTCCTTTTTCTGAATCAGCTTTATCAACGGCTTCCATTACTTTCACTATTCTTTCTTCTAGAGTATTAAAGGGTGGATTTGAAATTAATTCATCATCTTTCACGACATCACAGCCTCCAACTGCTGCTTTATATACTAAATCAGCTGCAACATCTGCGGTATGTCCAGTACAAGGTTTTACCATATTATTCAGAAGTGGTCGATCTGGTATATTCAATAGTTTTCGAAGGCCATCTATCCCAAACTTGGGTCCTTTATAATCTTCTAACCATGACTTCGGAAATGCTAAATCTACCAATTTCAGACCATGTGTGATGCTAATATTACCAATTACAGTTGTAAGAAGCATTGGAATTCCCATATTCTTAATATTTACTACAGGAAAACCTATTTGTACGAAATAGATTCTCTCCTTAATATCTTTAGGTATAATATATTCTAGCATTGGGGCTTCATACACTCCAAGTACTCTTGCAACATGGTGTTTCCTAACTTCTGCAGTTTCAGCAGGGACTCTAACCCATGTCCCTGTAGATTGCTCAATTGCTGCAAATCTTGATAAATAATTCACATTCTGCCCTTTAGGGCGCTTGATTACATAACTCGCGATTATATATTTTTCTATCTCAATCCCATCTAACCCAATAGCCTCTGGGGTATCATAATATTTGTCTGTAGAATTCATCTTTTTCCAATATTCCATAATTCTATAATTTATTTGGTAAATAAATGAAATTAAATTTAAATTTTCTATGGATCTGTTAAAATTATTCTAAAAATCTCTAATTAGGAAAATTTAATTATATTAAAAATAAAAAATAAAAAAATGTGGATATATTTTATTTTGATGCTTTAGCGGTGGCTTTAACATCGGTATACGAGTTTTCAAGAACAGTCAAATATTCTATTAATACCTGATCTGCCTTAGATTTCTGGCCATGTACTTTTTTGATAACGTTTAATAGGTATTTAGGAAAAATCAAATCTAAATAGAAGTCCGAAAGAAGCGCATAATACTCAACTTCACGAGCATCTTGGAAAACTTGTACTAATTTTGTATCCCAGAGTTGTTTTAATGTATCGTCTAGATCCTCTACGCCTTTTTTACGCAATTTTTCAAGTTCATTACGAGTGACGATGGCTGTTCTTAGCAGTCTTAAAACCTCATAAATTTGGGGGTTAATAAGAATATCAATAATTCTTAAATTATCAGCTTCAGATGGGCGATAGTTCTGGAAAAATTGTTTTACTTGGAGACGATAATCATCTACAAGCTTAGAAGGTAGGCCTCTACTCGATGGGTCCTCTAGTATCTTAACGGGAGGAATCCTCAAAACTAAAACATCTTTAATCAGAAATATTAATTCCGAAGGCATTCCTTTTACAGATGTTTCTTTTACGATTTCCCTTTTAACGAGTTCTAATAATATCCCTTCCAAATCTACGAATCCTTGTTTATATTTATCTTTTAACCAGACCATCAATTCAGATTTAGATACGACTCCTTCATCTCTTAATCTATTAATTATTAAGCGTTTAATTTCATCTTGGTAAATAATCGCAAGTCGTTGTTCGCTGTTTAATGTAGGATATACAGATAATCGCCTAAAAAGATCCGGAACCATTGGTGCATATACATCATCTGTTAAATTTTGTAGAATGATACGGGAAATATCTATTAATCCTCCTTCATATGAATCTGGATCATCATCTAAACTTAAAAGTAGAAGAATATAGTACCCTTTCTCTGGTCCAGTATAATAAGAAGCGATATTTAAAGCTCCAATCATTAAACTGACCATACCTGACTCCCCTGAATACTCATGTGTACTGTAAACTTGCATAAGTGTTTTATCGGTAATAGAGATGTCTTCAGGATATTTGGCTAAAATTTCAGTTCCTATTCTTTCATCCCATTTCATTACGACTAATCCAACTGGCATTACTTATCTTCACCTTTTTCTTTTGGTAATTCTTTTTCTTCTAGTTTCTCTTTCTCCAATCTTTCTTGTTCTTGTTTCTCTTTTTCTAATTTCTTCTTTTCTATTTTATCTTTTTTAAGTTTCTCCTTTTCTAATTTCCTCTTATCTAATTTGACCTTCTTGATTTGATCCTCTGGGAGTTTTTCCTTCTTTACTTTACCTTTTATGCCCAAAATCTCCCCAAGTGATAATCCTAATTTTGCCCATTTATCTCCGAATTTCTTTACAATGAATTGCTCTTTCGAAGGATATAACAGTGAGTCTGAAATAGTCTTCTTCCCTTTAATGTTCTTCTTCATCGATCTCGCTTTCTTTACAAAAGTTGGAATTCTTCTTTGCTGAATCACTCGATAAGCCACAAGACTACCAGCTACAGCAACAATAGAGCCAACAATCATTAAGAAGTAAAACATTGGAACTCCTGGAAATATTTCGGTCATATCAACTACAATCGTGATAGGGATAGATTTTGAGATGTAATCTTCCATTTTAATAGTAAATTCACCAGTTAATACTTTTGCTGCAAAAAATGTATCAATGCTACTTGTTGTAAATGTATACGTATAAGTACCATCTACTCCTTCTTCTAATTCATATTCTTCTGAACCAAGTATTAATAGGACTGTGGCTCCAGTAATAGCCTGTTCACCTGCTGACTCTGCCAAATCTGTTAATGTGAATTCTATGACAATACTTTCACCTTGATCGACTCTAATTTCACTTTGAACTAAATTAGTAGCTGTTAAATCCCAACTAATTATTCTCTTTTTAACTGTAAGATCAATCAATGCTGTTCGTACGTCATAATTATTCTTTTGAACAGTTACAAATAATGCATAATCTCCTACATCTCTAGAAGCTGTGTCAAAATCTAAGATGTGTGTCGAGTTTGGACCTTCTATTAAATCAATTACATCACTTATAACACCTAAAATTGATCCATTTGAGATTTTATACCATTGATAGTAAGCTTGATCTAAATCAGTTAATTTCACATGAGGAGCATTAAAAATATCCTCGTATTCGAAAATAAATTTGTAATCTTCTCTGACCCATATAGTTTTTGATATGAGATGTAATGATTCATCTCCATTAAGCGTTGTTGGTCTATTTATAATTGTGACATCGAATCTATAGTTTTGGAAAGAAGAATAATTTTCTTTTTCAGTATTTATTCTAAGCTGATAAGTACCTACATCAGCAATACTGGTATTAATTACAAATGAGTATTCACCTGCCGGACTCTCAGCTATGGTTATTGGGTTATCATTGAACTGCCATTCATAAGAAACTATAGCTTCTTCCAAATTTATGCTATCTGAGCGATATAATACAGTTAAATTTAGTTGTTCCCCGTAATACTGAGTAACATTACCACCCAAGCTTGTTATAAGATCGTTAGTATCATACACACCTATAGTTGTCGTTTTTGCCTCAACTGTAAATAGAAACAGGGTGGGACTTGGATCTTGATAACCTGTTTTTCCCCCATTTACTGTGAAATAATATTGATTATCTCCAATTAAATTCCCAGAATCTATAGTATAATTGAAATAACCACTACCTACGTCACTCATAGCTCCGGTATCATAGACTATGTCTCCTAGTAAATCAGTTATTTCCCAATTAACAAAATCTGGATCTGATATAGGATTCCAATTTGTCCCGCCGTTATCAGTGTTCATGAATCTAATACTAAAATTGAAGGTTGATCCCCATTGTTTATTGGTATCCCAAACTTTATTTTGAAAGGCTGTCTGAAAGTCAGCGATACTCGTTTGTATCCTGAATTCGATAGTGCTATTTATTGTTAAAGTGTAGTTAAATTCAGTTAAATACGTCCCGGGTGGCGTTGTATATTGGGAACTTGACACATTAAAAGCTCTTAATGCACCTGAATATGTTAAAGAAAAATTGTATACCTGTGCCGATGATCTATTATAATTTATGTACCAAAAACCTAAATCAGAATTTAATTGTCCTTTTGCTATACCCTCATCGTTAGTTAATAAAGTAATAATCTCCGCTCCGCTTGTCCCATTAATGACATTAATATAAACATTTCCGTAAACAGAGCTCCATATCCCTTTTCCATCATACACCTTTATTACCAGTTTGGACATATTAACCTTTATATATTGATTATAGGCCTCAGTGTATTTTATATCTATAGTTCCATTACAAACATCAGTTGCATTTGTCCCTAAAATATCAATTAATAGGCCATAAGCATCAGCTAATTCTGTTATATTAAGTTCAATTATATCGCTAGTTTCCGTTAAATAAATTTCACTATATATTGGATTTATTGATATATTATTATAAGCATCGATAGAGTAAACATTTATCCAATCCAAAGAATCATCCATTTTATTCAATGTAATAGTTGTATTAATGATTTTTGTATTACCTATATGAGATTCATTCGATCCACTCGCATAAACCTTCTCTTGAACCAAATAATTTTGGAGGTCTTTTACCAACCTATTTGTCTGATTTACTAATATAGTAGGAATCGTAACTACTTTTTTACTTAAATAATCAGTACGATCTACTATACTACGGTTTACTAGGGTGTGTTGTTTTTCATAATCAGCATTATCGTAATATATTTCATATGAATATGCAGCGTCTTGCGAAAAATTAATCCATCTAAACGTTTGAGTTCCAAATTCTTTATTTAGGGTAAGGTTTGCTATTCTGTCTGTGTAATCTGTTTTATTGTAAACTAGGACATACCCATAACCCATCGGTTCATCATTCCAATCTTCGATTTCAAAATCAATACTCCATAAACTAGTATTTATGTATACTGTATGAAAGTCACCTAGTCCTGAAAAATCGTACACCACATTATAATTGCTGCTATTAAAGACAACTTCCTCAAATGTATGTGTCCCATTAAAAATTGAATAATTTGCAGTAATAATATAATTTTCTCGTTTGACATCTGGAAATTCAACTCTACCAAGATCACCTGTTGTACCTAGATAATTTTCACCAGTTAGATTATACATAAAGATTTCTAATCCTGGAATAACCTTTCCATCAATATCCTTCGCTATAACCGTAATAGTAGTCCTTTTTTCTTGTTCTTCATTTAATTGGGTTAATAAGGTAAAATCTTTCGCAATCCACTCAATTCTTTCAGGTGAGAGAGCCTCTTCAAAAAATCTTATTTCATCAAGCAAACCGTTATAATAAATATTATTCCTTGGAGTTCCTTCCGAAGTCGCTTCAGAACCATCTCCTATAATCCCATATCGTAGAGTAGTATCCCCTATCCCTAATCCACTGTGTGCATTATCATTTCTAGCATCTTCAACACCATCATCAATATATAAAACTTTATCAGTACCATCGTAAAGTGCACTACCAAAATGCCATGCATTATCGTTTAAACCATTTGTGGGTGTATTAAAGTCATCATAATTATTATCTTGATAGGGATCTTCATTTGGATCCCAATTTGACGTTTCATCCCAACCATTAGCAAATGAAGAAAAACCTAACCCTCCATCACCTCTAACATAAAAGTTGAAATGTTCTGATCGATCGAAGTCAAAGATTGCCCAGTTATTGCTATAACCCCCGCTTCCACTTGTTTTAAAGAAAGCGCTTACGGTAAATTCAGTAAGTCCATTTGGTGTATTAAAAGAAAGGTCTTTTATTGCTAAATAATCATTACTTCCATCGAATAATAGAGAAGAGCTTCCAACAGCACTATCAGCTGATGTTATTGGACCATTTACAGTTGCATTATAATTTCCCATAGAATCTACTACTTCACCACCTATTATTTCTTCAAATTTATACCATATTAGCCCATCAGGATTTTTATTCATTAAAAAACTTGAAGCGAAACCAGTATTATTGTTTCCATAGTATAAATAGGTATCATTCTCTAACCCTGGAGCTGAATCCGTTTCGAACCAGATAGTAGCATTATATTTTACAGGAAAATCCATTTCAATATAATATCTTTTCAATAATCCATTTTCTACTATTCTAATATCTTTTAAGCTTTGATTTAATTTCCCAGCATCTACAAGATTTTTATAGTTAAAATTAACGCTAGTTATAAAATTTGTAAATAACTCATGGGTATTTGTAATATTTATTAATCTTCTGTATTCAAATGAAGAATTCCACCACTGAGCCGCCCCAATTGTACTCACAAACGGTTCTTTTACCTCGTCCTCACTATTTTTGCCATCGTCAAGAATAACATTTTCTAAATTTATAGAATTCTTTGGAAAAATAGTAAAAATCGAACTCAAAGTAATGAATAAAAGGAATATCGTCGAAAATCTATGCTTTAGCTTTAAAACTTTTTTTTTAATCATATTTTTTAACCTAATTTTTGTGTCTAACTGTAAAAAACTGCCTTTTTTTATAAAAGATATCAATACGCATATTTAAAACCTTTTATTTTCTGCTAGAGTTTAATATGTATCTTAAACATCCCCTCAATTTCTTCGAACTTAAGCATAAAGAGAAGGTAACATAATTTTTTTTTAATTAAATATTTGGAAATAGCGAAAAAAGAATATTAATGTTTTTTTAAGAGCTATTAATTAGTACAACCTTTATTACTTTCTAAAAATTTAAATATTTTGATTTAGATTGAAGAATCAGAGAAAATAACAAAATTTTGATTTTGACTGTGTGATTTGAATAAACTTTTTGTTATTAAGATTAACAAGACTTAGGTGTATGTAGATGTTGAGACAAGTTTTTATCTTAAAAGACGAAAAAGTTATATACAATAAAAATTTTGGCAAAGCGGTGCCCACAGAAGAATTCAGTAAATTATACCACCAAATTATAGAAGAAATTTCAAAAGGAACGGGAATTGAACAAGAGAGTTTCGATTATATCAAATTTAAAATTGTATTTAAATATGATGAGCAAACGAGACTTATGTTCATGTTTATAACTGATGTGAACGATACACTTGCTCGAACTAAAAAAGAATTAAATATCTTACGAAATGAATTTCTTGATACATTTGGAGATAACTTAGACAATTTAGATCCTGTTCTTATGGAAATTCTGAACCCAATCATAGATTCTGTTCATAGAAACCTTAAAACCAAGATAGCTCTGGTCGGCTTCTCTGGTGTTGGGAAGACAACCTCAACTAATTTAATTTGTGCGACTGAAATTCCTTCAGTACATATACCTACAATTACTGGAAAAATATCATCAGTTAAAATAGGGAAACTTTACTTCCATTTATGGGATTTTGCGGGTCAAGAACAATTTAGTTATTTATGGAACGATTTTATATTAGGCAGTGATGCAGTCTTAATAATTACTAATTCGACTCTAGAAAATGTGGAAAAAAGTAGATTTTTTGTTGAATTAGTAAAAGAACGTGCATCCTATGCTCGTGTAGCTGTAATTGGGAATAAACAAGATTTACCAAATGCTTTAAGTGTCGAAAAAATCGAAGAGATTTTGGGAGTGAAAACATATTCAATGATTGCAATTGACCCAAAGAATCGAGATAAAATGATCCAAATTATCGCAGATATCTTAGGAATTAGTTCTGATGCATCACCATTATTAAAACCTTTATTTGAAAGAGATGAATTAATAAATCAAGCAAGAAAAAGTTTAGAAAATGGAGATATAGCTCAAACAGCGGAATACTTTGAACGAATATCAGATTTGTGTCTCGAATTAGGTGACGATGGGCTTTACAAAGAATTTTACGAAAAAGCTAAAAAATTGAAAAGCTATTTGACTGGAATCTAATTATAATATCTCTGAAAAATAAAACTAAAAATAAAAAAAAGTAAAAAAATAAGCTTATTATTTGACTTTAAAATTCTTCCTCAATTTCACCTTTTAACTTACTAGATCGATAGTTATCGTCTAATACGTTCAGGTATTCAACTAAAACACCATTAGATTTTGATTTTACACTATACTGATAAATTATAGTGTTTAACATATATTTAGGGTAGAACAATGAATTATGAAAATCAGAAAGTAGAGCATAATATTCAGTTCCCTTTGTGTCTTGAAATACGTGAATCATCTGATTATCCCAGAGCTTTTTCAAACCTCCATCAACGTCATCTACTCCTTTTTTTCTAAGTTTTTCTAAAACGTTCTTAGTGACTATGGAAATTCTTAGAAGTCTCAAGATCTCGTAAACTTGCGGATCGGTAATTATTTCATCTAAGATTTTGAGATTATCTTCTTCACTTGGGCGATATTTTTGAAAGAAGTTCTTAACAGCAGCGCGATATTCTTCTGCAAACTTTTCGGGAAGTCCGCGTTCATCGGGATTTTTAAGTAGTGTTATAGGAGGTCGTCGGATCATGAGAAGGTCGTTAATTAGAAAAATTAACTCTGAAGGCATACCCTTAACTGACGTTTCTTTTATTATCTCCTTTTTAATTAATTCCATTAAGATTGCATCAACATCAAAGAAGCCTTCTCTATATTTATCTTTTAACCATATTTTTAATTCCGATTTGGTTATAACTCCCTCTTCTCTTAATCTTTCTATTATTAATCGATTTACATTATCCATATAAGTGATGGCTAAGCTTTGCTCTGCATTCAAATGAGGATACGTCGACAATCGTTGGAATAAGAAGGGAATCATTTCAAGGTAAGCGTTATCCTCAAAATTCTGGAAAATAACTCGTGAAATATCTGCTAAACCTCCTTCATAAGCATCAGCATCCTCATCTAAATTAAGTAGAAGAATAATATAGAGGGGTTTTTCTCGTCCAGTGTAATACGAAGCAATGTTCAAAGGTCCTACCAAGAGGCTTATCATCCCTGGTTCTCCTGTGTACTCGTGAGCAGCATATATTTGCATAAGTGTTTCTTCACTGATGATAAGCTCTTCTGGATATTTTGCTAAAATTTCCGTACTGACTTTAATATCCCATCTCATCATAACTAAACCTATTGGCATTACTTATCTTCACCTCTCTCTTCTTGTTTTTCATCTTTTTTTACGTCTTTCGTTTTCTCTTTCATAACTTTTTCTTTCTTAATTTTCTTCTCCTTGGGTGCTTTTACTTCTTTAACTTTCTTAATTTTCTTCTCTTTTGGCTCTTTTTCTTTCATAGAAATTTTCTTTGCTTTAATATCCTTTAATCCTAATGAATCGCCAATCTCCAGTCCTATTGTTTTCCATTCAGCTCCAAAAATTTTCGCTAACATCTCTTTTTTGCTTGGAACTGATGCAATATCAGAAATTTTCTTCTTTGATTTTATTAAACTTTTAACTTTTCTAATTTTCTTAACGTGATTAGGAATCCTTGCCTGTTGAATCACTCTATAAGCTACAATACTACCAACTATACCTATAACCGCAGCGGTTATCAAGATAAAGTAAAATGTTGGCACGCCTGGAAATATTTCTGCCATATTTATCTGGATTGTTATAGGGATAAATTCGGTTTTATAGTTATTCCTCGTTATAGTAATTTCGCCAGAAAGAGTATTACTCGCTGTGAATGCTGCGGGATAAGAGCTAAAATCAAATGTGTAGGTTCCATCTCCATTATTGATAATATCCAGATCCTCATAGGTTTGGTTATTGATTGTAAGGGTAATAGTAGCATCAATTATTGAAGATTGATCCTTAGAATTTTCCAGAGTAATGTCAAAAGTTAAATGTTTCCCAGATATTACTTTAACCAGATTTTCTTTAAACTCAGCTGAAAATTCGTAATCGAATCTTCTATTATTTAATAGTATCGTGACATCAATTATCTGTGTTGTGAAATTTGCTTTAGAAATAATAATACTTGTTGTTGCGGTTTCAGAGGTTGCATCTTCGTCTAATGGGGTGTAATTGTCTATATTTACTGAATAAGATCCGCTTCCCCCTTCAGTAAAGTTGTAATTATTATTTTGAAAACTCATTGATACCATAGCTCCTTGTAATGAAATATTTCTAGTTAAATCATCAAGTGACATACTCAAATCTAAAGGATCTCCATTTTCGATTTCCATGATACCATCAACTATTTTACCTGGTTGTAGAGTATAACTAAATTCTCTCGACAATATTTCTAAATTTATAAGAGCTGATTTTGGTTTATAGTTCTGTTTGTGTAGTGTAA